>CAJXSU010000021.1 GCA_913061465.1 uncultured Flavobacterium sp. | reverse complement strand
CTAAAGGACGATACTCTACACGATTCCAAACTCCTTCTGAAGAATCTGGTTGTTCTTCATATATTTGAGACATAAATTCTACATTGAATCGTAAAAAATCTATGTATTCACAAGCAGCATCTATTTCAGCCTGATAGACAGTTTTAGATTGAGCAATCATGGTTGCCGCATTTATTTTTGCTCGGTATGGGCCAGCCACTAACTCAGCAGCTTTTAAAAATATGGCAGCTCTTTGTTCCCATGGCATTTGAGACCACTGCTTTCTTGCTTCTAATGCAGCATTTATAGCATTTTCTACGTGTATTTTTTCTCCTAAGTGATACTGACCAACAACATGTTGATGATCATGAGGAGGTGTCATATTATTTGTATTTCCTGTTCTAACTTCTTCTTTTCCAATATACATTGGAACATCTACTGATCCGTTAAAATAAGCAGCATATTGTTTTGCAACCGCTGCTCTTTCTGGTGATCCAGGAGCATATGATTTTACAGTTTCATTTATTGCAGTTGGTACTTGAAAAAAACCTTTTCCCATTTTATGTGTTTTTAAGTTGTAATCGACTAATTTTTATGGTACAAACTTACAACTTATTTGTTAGTTTTTTGATACTCTTAAAACAACAGTCACCTATATTATAAACACTTTTTAGTATGTGTACACTTCTCTATTTACCTCTCAAAAAAAGTAAATTTATTTTAACTTCTAACAGAGATAAAAGTTTGGCAAGAAAGACAATTTTATTCAAAAAATATCTAGAGAATGGGCTGGAAACCACTTATCCAAAAAATGAGCAGAGGTGTTGTTGTGAAAAATATATTAACTGAAGACTACCCTGTTCATCAGTTTAATGATGCTATAGTTGATAGATTAAATGTAGGGATTGTAACTTTAAAACTAGTTTTATTTCGGATGTTTTCCATGGTAAAAAAACCACTCATAGCTCCAATGTTTGATTGTAAAAAAGTTCCTGATTTATAGGTGTAAGATTCTTGTGGAGATAAGATTGGAGTTTCACCAACAACACCCTTGCCATCTACAAATTCTTTGTAATTTAATGCGTCGAATATTTCCCAGTGTCTTTCAATTAATTGAACAGTATCTAAAGAGTTATTTTCGATAGTAATTTCATAACTAAAGGTGTAATAATCTAGTTCGTTTTCCTGAATAAATCCCTCTTCTTTTGTTTTTACCGAAATTTTAATCCCTTTTGTAATTTGTTGAACCGTCATCTAGCTAATGTAGTATTTTTGTGTTAAAAATCCAACATATATTAACGATCTCAACTATTAATAAGAAACTCTCTTTTTTCTCGGGATTAACGTTCTCCTTCAAACTGAATAGTGCCTACGCCAATTACTCGGTCAAATAATGCTCCAAAAGCTTTGTGATAAACAATAACTGTATATATGTTTTCAGTTTCAGAAAAATTTCCTCTAATTTCAGATTCAGAAATTATAGTATCCCAAGATTTTGTCACAAAGGTGTAATTGTAAAATCCTTGTTTTAATAAAAAGTTAGCATTGTAGTAGTTTGTAGAAGGATCAAAAATCATTTTATTTTCCTCTGTAAGACTAAAGTTGTTAAAAGCACCATAGACATACACTTCTTTATCTGCAACCTCTTGTCCAACTTTTAGCGAGAAATACATCATTGCATAATCTGCTTCTGTTTTTGGGTTTGTTGCCTCAATATTTCTAACAATAAATTGACCGTTAATATCTGGATTGTAAGTGTAAGATTTTAATCCTCTATTAACATAAGGATACAAATAGTTATGATAGATTTCTTTGCGTTCTGATCTAGCAATATTTACGCTGGCATTTCTTATATTTTTATTATCAAAAAATAAATATTCATTACCTCCCCAAAAATTAGTCTTTTTAGGGTATTTGTAAACTAGTTGATTGGGCTTGTAAAATTGGGGCTGAATCTTAGTAATTGCTGTTTTCCAATTTTCATTTTGTAAAATGGCAACGTGAATTTCTTGACTTGGGTTGTTGATTTGAAGCTGAGAATAATTCACCAAGAATTGAACAGTTTGTTCTTCACCCATATTTTTTGTATTTCTACTTCTGCTTGCAGAAACACCAACAGTAGCAATATTTTCATACAAGGTAAATTTTCTTGTAAAAACAAGCTCTCCAACGTCATCCAAAATAGAAAGAAGATAATTTCCACTTTTTGTGATTCTAGTATTTTGGTTAGGAAATTGAACTGAATAATGTGTGTAGTTTTGAAATGTATTAAAAGAATTCTCTACATTAAAAATGACATTAGACTGAAAACCGTTAATGTATTGATTAGAAATTAGGCTACTCTTTTTCCAGTCATGAGTCATTAGCTCTATTTTGTAATAATACTCTTTTTGATCTCCATCTAAATCATCAAAGTTTAATTCTAGTGTATTTCCTAGAGGAATAATGTGATTAAAAGTGGTTTCATTTAGGGGTTGAAGTTGAATAGATTTGATATTAGAGGGCGCTGTTTTTTGAGCATTAAGTATGCTGAAGATTGAAAGGAAGAAAAAAGAGATAAAGATGTTTTTCATAAAAAATCTATCGTTTTATTGTTAGAATCACAAAGTGTATTTTCTGCAAATTTAATCAATATAAAACAAGATGAATAATACGTCTATTTAGAATAGTTATAAATAAGTTTAAATAGCTAATTTAAACCTTCATTTGTTCTAACATCCTATGCAAAATCTTTAAATTTGCATGATTTTTTTAGATAACTAAATTTCGAAAGTAACATGTCAAAAGACATTCGCATTAAAAAAGGTTTAGACATTAAACTTGTAGGTGAGGCAACACTCACTACTAACAAATTACCTGTCAAAGGTATGTTTGCCCTAAAACCTCAAGACTTTCACGGAATCATTCCAAAACTTATTGCAAAAGAAGGTACTACGGTAAAAGCAGGGGAATCAATTTTTTATTCAAAAAGTGACGACCGTATTCTATTTCCTAGTCCAGTTAGCGGAAAAGTAACAGAGATTATTCGTGGAGCAAAACGTAAAATTATCAGTATTAAAATTACTGCTGATGGAAAACAATTATTTAAAGATTTTGGAATACAAGACGCTGATAAAATGTCTGCAGAAGAAGTCAAAAATCACCTATTAAATTCTGGTTGTTGGCCGTTTATTAAGCAACGTCCATTTGATGTTATTGCCAACCCAAGTCAAACTCCGAAAGCAGTCTTTATTTCAGCATATGCTAGTTCACCATTAGCAGCTAATTATGATTATACTCTAGCTGGAAAAGAAAAAGAATTACAAGCTGCTTTGACAGCAATTTCAAAATTAACAACAGGTAGCGTTCATGTTTCAGTTGGTAAAGATTCAAAATCACCGTTTTCTGGACTAAAAAATATTCAATTACACAATGTTTCTGGACCACACCCTGTAGGAAACGTAAGTACTCAAATTTCACAAATAGACCCCCTGAACAAGGGAGAGGTAGTTTGGGTTATCAATCCACATGATCTTTTGGTTATTGGAGAACTATTATTAACAGGTAATTTCAATTTTATTAGAACTTTAGCACTAACAGGTTCTCAATTTGAGAAACCATCATACTTAACAGTAGTTGCAGGTGCCTCTATTTCGGATGTTGTAGCTAAAAATATAAATATTGATAATACAAGAATTATTAGCGGAAATGTTTTATCAGGAACACAGGTTTCCAAAGATGATTTCTTAGGTTACTATGATAACCAAATTACGGCAATACCAGAAGGAGATGATTATGAGTTTTTTGGATGGAATAAGCCTATTTTTAATAAGATTTCTCCATCTAGAGCATTAACTTTTTCTTGGTTAACTCCAAAGAAAAAATATGATTTAAACACCAATACAAATGGAGAACACAGAGCATTTGTTGTTACCGGATCTTATGAGAATGTATTTCCTCTAGATATATTTCCATTACAATTTTTAAAAGCTTGTATGTATCAAGATTTAGATGAGATGGAAAATTTAGGAGGTTACGAAGTTGCTCCTGAAGATTTTGCACTCACAGAATTCATCTGTGTATCTAAACAACCACATCAGAAGATTGTTAGAGAAGGATTAGATTTAATGAAAGAAGAATTAGGCTAAAAAATAAATATCAAATGAGCTTAAAAAGTAATTTACATAATTTAAAAGAGAAGTATAAAGGAACAAAGATGGCTCCTGCGTTTAACGCAATCCATACTTTTTTATACTTACCAAATGAGGTAACTCATAATGGGACTCATATTAAAGCAGCAGATGATTTAAAGCGTACCATGAACATTGTAATCATGGCTTTAATTCCATGTTTGTTTTTTGGTATGTTTAATGCAGGATATCAACATTACGCGGCAATCGATGCAGCTAAAGGAATAACTACAGAGTTTTCTGTCCTTGGAAGTTTTATTACCTGGGATAACTTTTGGATTGGAATCATCAAAGTACTTCCATTGGTTGTTGTTTCTTATGGAGTAGGATTGCTAGTAGAATTTATTTTTGCTGTAATTAAAGGACATGAAGTAGAAGAAGGGTATTTAGTAACAGGAATGTTGGTGCCATTAATAGTGCCCATAGATACTCCGTTATGGATGCTTTCAGTAGCTGTAGTTTTTGGAGTTGTTATCGGAAAAGAGGTGTTTGGAGGAACAGGAATGAATATTTTAAACCCTGCATTAACTATTAGAGCATTTTTATTCTTTGCGTATCCAACATGGATGAGTGGAGATAAAGTATGGGTATACGACGCAGTAAATAGAGTAGGGACTCCAGATGCAATTTCTGGAGAAACAATTTTAGGGAGTTATGCACAAAATCAAGAAATAGTATATTCTAACTGGGATATATTCTTCGGTTTCATTCCAGGTTCAGTTGGAGAAACCTCAACCTTTTTAATTTTATTAGGCGCTGCTTTTTTGATTTTCACAAAAATTGGTAGCTGGAGAATTATTTTATCTACTTTTATTGGAGCTGCTGTAATGGGAATCATTTTTAATCAAATAGTTGCATTAGATATTATTACTGATTCCAGTAAATTTTATGGGTTAATGAATACTAATTGGTCGCAACACCTAATGATTGGTGGTTTAGCCTTTGGAGCTGTTTTTATGGCTACTGACCCAGTAACAGGTTCACAAACAAATAAAGGAAAATGGATCTACGGATTTTTAATTGGATTTATTTCCATTATGATACGTGTATTCAATCCAGCATATCCAGAAGGTGTATTCTTAGCTATTCTTCTAATGAATGTATTTGCACCAACAATAGACCATTACGTTGTTCAAGGAAACGTAAAGAAAAGATTAAAACGTTTAAAAGCTAAAACTGCATAATTATGTCTAAAAAAACAGATAGTAATTCATATACAATGATTTTTGCCATAGGAATGGTATTGGTTGTTGGCTCTTTATTAGCTTTTTTAGCATCGTCTTTGAAACCTAATATTAGTGAGAACAAACGAATAGAAAAGCAACAGAATATTCTTTACGCTATGGGTGTTAATGAGAATGACGCGTCAAACGCTATTTTCGTTTCCACATCAGTTGCAGAACAAGAATTTCAAAAATATATAAAAAAGCAGTTGGTCATTGAAGGTGATAATTTTTCAGAAGATGAAAAAGCCTATATGATAGATGTAAAAAAAGAAAAGTCAAAAGCAAAAAATGGAGGTACTAGAAAACTTCCTTTATTTGTTGGAGAGAAAGATGGTGAAACGTTCTATATAGCCCCAATAAGAGGTAAAGGTCTTTGGGATGCTATATGGGGATATGTTGCTATGGACGAAAATATGATTGTTCAAGGAGCTTATTTTGATCACAAAGGAGAAACACCAGGTTTAGGTGCCAACATTAAATACCGCTTTTTCATGGATGATTTTAAGGGAGAACATTTATTAGATGCCTCAGGAAATTTTAAAGGAATTCGTGTAGCTAAAGGGAATAATGATCCTAAGAACGATGAGAAAACAGATTACGAAGTTGATGCCATAGCAGGAGCAACTATAACTGGCGATGGAGTTTCAGCGATGATTAAATCTGATTTGAAATTATACGTTGATTATTTCAAAACATTAAAACAATAATTTTATGGGACTTTTATCAAAGAAAGACGCAAAATTAATTACGGATCCACTAACAGATAACAACCCTATTACAATTCAAGTATTAGGAATTTGTTCTGCGTTGGCAATTACAGCTGAGTTAAAAGCCTCAATTGTAATGTCTGTTTCTGTATTATTTGTTTTAGGACTTGGAAACGTAGTGATTTCATTAATGAGGAATATTATTCCTTCAAAAATTAGAATTATTGTTCAACTTATAGTTGTAGCAACACTTGTAATTATTGTGGATTTGGTTTTGAAAGCCTTTGCTTACGAACTGAGTAAAACACTTTCTGTATTTGTGGGGTTAATTATTACTAATTGTATTATCATGGGGCGATTTGAAGCTTTTGCTTTAGGAAATGGTCCATGGAAATCCTTTTTGGATGGAGTTGGAAACTCTTTAGGGTACGCAGTTATTCTTATCATAGTGGGGTTCTTTAGAGAGTTATTAGGTTCAGGAACTTTACTAGGAATTCAAGTTTTAGGAGATCCAATAGAGAAAACAGGTCTGTATGCTTTTGGATATGAAAATAATGGATTTATGTTATTATCTCCAATGGCCTTAATTGTAGTTGGTTTAATTATTTGGGTACAGCGAAGTAGAAACCAAGCATTAATTGAAGAAAATTAAAATATCATGGAACATTTAGAATTATTTTTCAAATCGATATTTATTGACAACATGGTCTTTGCAACATTTTTAGGGATGTGTTCTTACCTTGCTGTCTCAAAAAAAGTAACTACAGCTGTTGGTTTAGGAGCTGCTGTCATTTTCGTATTGGCAGTTACCGTACCCTTAAACTGGTTGTTAGATCAATATTTGTTACAAGAAGGCGCTTTAGTTTGGTTAGGTCCCGAATATGCAGATTATGACTTAAGTTTTCTGTCATTTATTATGTTTATAGCAACGATAGCAACAATGGTTCAACTAGTTGAAATCATTGTTGAGAAATTTTCACCTTCATTATACAATTCTTTAGGAATTTTCTTACCCTTAATTGCGGTGAATTGTGCCATTTTAGGAGGGTCGTTATTTATGCAATCTCGAGAGATACCAAGTTTAGGTTTGGCCTTGACTTATGGAGTTGGATCTGGTATTGGATGGTTTTTAGCGATTTTGGCTATAGCAGCTATTCGTGAAAAGATTCGTTATTCTAGTGTTCCACCAGCCCTAAGAGGTTTGGGAATTACATTCATTATAACAGGTCTTATGGCTATTGGATTTATGAGTTTTGGGGGGATGTTAACTGGTGGTGATGAAGAAAAAAAAGAAAAAAATACTGAAGCTACTTTATCTAATAACTTAGAAAAAGAATCTAAAGTAATAACGATTGATACTGCTAAAAAAAGTGAGCATGATGAAGTAGCAGTTAACATTAAAGAAACACAAAATTAGCATGATTACATTAGCAGCAAGCACCACAGGAACTATTTTAGCAACCGTAGCAGCTTTTTTATTGATTACACTGTTGTTGGTAGCATTATTATTGTTTGTAAAACAAAAATTATCTCCGTCAGGTCCAGTGACCATTACAATTAATGGAGAGAAAAAAATCGAAGTTGCTTCAGGTAGTACCTTATTAACAACACTAGGAAGCGAAAAAATATTTTTACCTTCAGCATGTGGTGGAGGTGGATCCTGTGTTCAATGTGAATGTCACGTAAATTCAGGAGGAGGTGAAGCTTTACCAACTGAAACACCTCATTTTTCAAGAAAAGAATTAAAACACGGAATACGATTAGCTTGTCAAGTTAAGGTAAAACAAGATATGGATATTTCAATTCCGGAAGAAATATTTGGAATTAAGAAATGGGATGCAACTGTAGTTCGAAACTATAACGTAGCCTCTTTTATAAAAGAGTTTGTTGTTGAGATTCCAAAAGATATGGGATATAAAGCAGGTGGCTATATTCAAATTGAAATTCCTAATTGTGAGGTTAAGTTTTCGGATATTGACATCACAGCACATCCAGAGGAACACGAAACTCCTGATAAATTTCAAGCAGAATGGGATAAGTTTGGTTTATGGCCTTTAGTTATGAAAAATAACGAAACAGTAGAGCGTGCTTATTCAATGGCTTCTTATCCTGCGGAAGGAAGAGAGATTATGTTAAATGTTCGTATAGCAACACCACCATGGGATCGTTCTAAAAATGGTTGGATGGATGTAAATCCAGGAGTGGCTTCGTCATATATCTTTGCTCAAAAACCTGGAGATAAAGTAGTAATATCAGGACCTTATGGTGAGTTTTTCATTAATGAGTCTGATTCTGAAATGTTATATGTAGGTGGAGGTGCAGGAATGGCCCCGATGCGTTCTCATTTATATCACCTCTTCAAAACTCTAAAAACAGGACGTAAAGTTACGTATTGGTATGGAGGTAGATCAAAAAGAGAATTGTTTTACATAGATCATTTTAAATCTTTAGAAAGAGATTTCCCGAACTTTAAATTTTATATGGCTTTATCTGAGCCTATGGATGAAGATAACTGGAAAGTTAAAGAAGGAATAGAAGGAGATGGAGATGGTTTTACAGGGTTTATTCATAACTGCGTTATAGATAACTATTTAAATCATCATGATTCACCAGAAGACATTGAATTGTATTTTTGTGGACCACCATTAATGAATAAAGCGGTACAAAAAATGGGAGAAGACTTTGGTATTCCTGACGAAAATATCAGATTTGATGATTTTGGAGGTTAATTTTAAGTAATTACCATTTATACATAAAAAACCAGCAAAATTTGCTGGTTTTTTTACATTAAAATAGTTTCTAATTTATGTACAGGTTCATTATTTTCATATTCAAATAATCGAGAATAATCCATGACGTTGGGAACCTGATCTAATGAACACAAATAAGAAATCACAGCTGATAATCCATTAAATAATGTTTCCTTGTGTCTTGGATTTTGTGGTTTTTGATTGTAATGGCAAAGTGGTGTTTTAAAACCGCAGGCTTCAAGAAATACCTTTTCAATGTTTAATAACTCCCTAGGACTATATCCATTAAATTTTCTTTCTAATTTTTGATGAACTGTTCCTATATAATTCAATTGTAAAGAACCATGTTCATTAGACAGGTGTTTCCAACTATCATAGTTGTCTAGAATATTTCCAACAGCACAAGCTGAACAATCTTCTGGGTCAAGTGTATTGTTATGAAAGGCTTTATATAACTTTATGATAGCCTCTTCTAATCTTTTTGGAGTCTTCATATTTAAATCTGTTTATTTACCATCTAAAGTACAAAAGATTTTGATTACCCTAAACTACAAATACTATTTTATAACGCTCTTTTACTATTTTACTTTGAGTCTATATTCTTAACCATCAAAAATGAGTTCAATTTTAGAGTAGCACAAATAAACAAGTTACCTTTGTTGAAATTTTTCAAACATGACTACTTTTAAAGACTTAGACTTATCTAATCAACTTTATAACAGTATAGAAGAGTTGGGTTTTGTTCATCCAACCCCTATTCAAGAAGCTTCCTACTCTGTAGTTCGATCTGGAAAAGACATTGTAGGAATCGCACAGACCGGAACGGGGAAAACATTTGCTTATATGCTACCAATCTTAAGAGATTTAAAATTCTCAAAGCAAGTAACTCCAAGAGTTTTAGTAGTTGTTCCAACTCGTGAATTAGTACTTCAGGTAGTAGATGAAATTGAAAAACTAGCAAAATATATTAATATTCGAGTTTTAGGAGTTTACGGTGGTACAAACATTAACACTCAAAAGCAAGCAGTAGCTCAAGGTGTAGACATTATTGTGGCTACACCAGGAAGATTATACGATTTAGCATTGAGCAATGTATTAAAACTGAAATCAATTCAAAAACTAGTGATTGACGAAGTAGATATAATGCTAGATTTAGGATTCCGTTTTCAGTTGCTAAATATTTTTGATTTACTGCCAAAGTCAAGACAAAATATTATGTTTTCTGCCACCATGACGAATGATGTAGATGAATTAATAAAAGATTTTTTTAAATCACCTAAGAAGATTTCTGTAGCTTTAAGTGGTACACCTTTAGATAATATAAAACAAACCTCTTATTTAGTTACTAATTTCTACACAAAGGCAAATCTATTGAATCACTTGTTAGCTGATAGAGACATCTTTACTAAAGTTCTAGTTTTTGTATCAAACAAACGAAGAGCAGATCTCTTATTTAATGTTGTAGAAGAACATTTTGGATCAGAGAGTTGTATCATTCACTCCAATAAAACTCAAAATTATAGAATTCGTTCTATTCGCCAGTTTGATGAGGGTAGCAATCGTATTTTAGTAGCTACAGATGTCATGGCTCGTGGATTAGATTTAGATGGAATCTCACATGTTATTAATTTTGATACCCCTTATTTTCCAGAAAATTATATGCATAGAATTGGTAGAACTGGTCGTGCAGAGCGAGAAGGAAGAACAATTTTATTTTCAACAGAAAAGGAGCAAGAATCAAAAGAAAGAATTGAAGCATTAATGAAGTATGAAATTCCAGTTCTTGATTTTCCTAGTGAAGTAGAAATATCGAAACAATTAACGGAGGAGGAGCGTCCTAAAGAAGATCAAGAAATTTCAAAAAATAGAGTTTCTGAAGAATATATTCCTGGCCCTGCTTTTCACGAGAAGAGTGAAAAAAATAAAAAAACAAATCAAGGAGGTTCTTACAGAAGAGAGATTGCTAAAAAGTATAAAAAACCTAAAACCCGAGGTGATAAGAATTATAATTTAAAGAAAAAGAGGAAATAGTACATGACTAAAAATAAGGACATAATACAATTATGCAAGTTTTAACAAAACAAGAATTACATAATCTAGCCATGAACATTATAGGGAAGAAGCTAGAGAAGAAGGGGTATGAGTTTCAAGCCATAAATAGTCAATTAAAAAGACATCCACAATTTGTGTTATTTAAAAAAGGAGAGGCGCCTATTTTTGTTTTGGTAAAAGCCTCTAATAATATTCAGAATCCTGAAGAATATGATGTATTATGGATGGAGACTTTTAAAGAGCATGCAAAAAAACAAAATGCTAAAGTATGGTTTGCAGGGGTTGGAATTGCTAACGCAGAAAGTGTAGAGAACCCTGTTTTTAAAGACCAACCTTACTATGTAGCTTTTAATGATTTTATTAAAATTTTAGACTAAAAAAAAGCATCACTTCAGTGATGCTTTTTTTATTTAATGATGAATTAATTACTCAGCTTTAGTTTCTAACATTTCAAAGAATTGACCAATTTTAGGTAAAATAATAATCTTAGTCCTTCTATTTTTAGATTTGTTAGCCGGAGTATCATTTGGAGCTAACGGTACATAACTACTTCTACCAGCAGCAATTAATCGACTCGGTTCTACTGCAAATTTAGTTTGTAATATTCTAGTAATTGAGGTAGCTCTTTTGGTAGATAAATCCCAATTGTCTGCAATGATTTCATTACTAATTGGTGTCGCATCTGTGTGACCTTCAATCATCACATCCATTTCTGGCTGGCTGTTAATAACAGCAGCAACTTTTTCTAAAACCGGAAATGCTTTTTCTGTTATCGTGTAACTCCCACTTTTAAATAATAGTTTATCCGATATAGAGATGAAAACAACGGTTTTTTCAACATTTATTTCAATATCCTCATCATCAATACCATCTTTTAATTCCTTTTTCAAATTGAAAGCTACAACTAAATTTAAAGAATCTTTCTTAGTAGCAGCAGCTCTAATTCTATTAATATACTTGTCTTTTTTGCTTAATTGAGCAAGTGTTTCTTTAATATTATCTGTAGCTCCTTGAGTTAATACGGTCAAGTTATCAACATATTCTAAGGTCTTCTTTTTATCATTTTTTAAATCAGCTATGATACTATTTAAGTTAGCTACATCAGCATCACATTTTTCATTATCAATGACACATTTTGTTAAACTATTTTTTACCGCTAGAAGTTCATCTTTGGTTTTATTGTGTTTAGATTGAAGCGCTGCATGTTCCTTCTTAGAAATACAAGAACTTATGAAAAATACGGAAACTAATAATACAATTATTTTTTTCATTTATTTGATATTGAAGATTATTACTAACAAAGTTAAAAATATTGAGAGTAAAACAATGGTGATTTACAATTATTTATGAACGATTTTTTAAAATTTTAAATTATATCTTTATAAGACAAAGATTAACTTATGAAAAAGCTTTTTTTTATTTTTTTAATTTCTTCTCTTTTTACCCTTGTCTCATGTCATAAAGAACCGGATACACCAGTAAAACTTCAAGGATTTGTTTTTGGAACGACTTACACTATAATTTATTATGATGTTTCTGCTAATTTTGAAGAAGATATTAATAAATTATTTGCTGCAGTAAATCAATCTACTTCTACTTACATGTATTCATCAGATATATCAAGAATTAACAGAGGAGAAAAAGGTGTAAAAGTTGATAAATATTTCCAAGAGGTATTTAATAAAACAACTCAAATTTTTAATGAAACTAATGGTTATTTTGATCCAACTGTTGGAAATTTAGTTAATGCATGGGGATTTGGACCAGAAAAACCCATAAACAATTTAGACAGTAGTAAAGTAAAAGAATTAATGAAATTTGTTGGTTTTGACAAAGTGAAATTAGTTGATAATGAAATTATAAAAGAGCATTCTGAAACCTATTTTGACTTCAATTCTATTGGAAAAGGCTATGGTTTGGACGTTGTTGCTAGATTTTTAGACTCTAAAGGGATTAAAAATTATTTAGTTGAAATTGGTGGTGAAGTAAGGTTAAAAGGAACCAAACCAAATGGAAAGTTGTGGACCGTTCAATTAGACGATCCAAATACAGACGGATCTCGCTCTGCATATAAAAAATTAAATTTGACTAATATATCTATGGCAAGTTCGGGGAATTACAGGAAATTCAGAATTGCCAAAAATGGAGAAAAATATGTTCATACCATTAACCCGAAAACAGGCTTCGCAACTGAAAGTAATTTATTAGCCGCAACCGTTATTGCAGAATTAGATTGTGCTGATGTAGATGCCTATGCAACTGCCTTTATGGCTATGGGATTCGAAAAAACTAAAAAGTTTTTACAAGCTAAGCCTAATTTAAAAGTGGTATTAATTTATGTAGATGACAACGGTAATTTACTTGAGTTCAAACGCTAATTTTTAAAAACTACAGGTAGTAGTTCACCTTCCATTAATCTATACTTAATTGAAAGTTTTGAAGAAATTTTTTGAGAATAATTAACTTCTTTAACTTCAAAACCTATCGATCGAAGTTTATCAAAATAATCCCTTCCATAAACTCTTACATGATCATATTGCCCAAATATTTTAGCCCTTTCCTTGGGGTTCGTTATTGAATTATCTTCAAAAGTTACATTGCGATTTAAGTCTTGAGGAACTTGGAAAATACCCATTCCCCCTTTTTTCATTACTCTAAACAATTCTTTCATCGCCTTGGTGTCATCTTGAATATGTTCTAATACATGATTGCAAAAAATAACATCAAAAGAATTATCATTGAATGGTAAATTTATGATGTCTGCGGTTACATCTGCAATTGGTGAATCTATATCTGCAGTAACATAGTCATGATTTAATTTTCTAAAACGGGTCAGAAAACATTGCTCAGGAGCCATGTGTAAAACCTTTTTCTTTGATGTAAAGAAGTCGGTTTCATTTGTTAAATACAACCACAGTAATCTGTGACGCTCTAGAGATAAGGTGCTTGGTGATAGTACATTTTGTCTTTGAACTTGGTAGCCATAAGGTAAAAACTTACGAAAACTTTTATTGTCTATGGGGTCTGTATATTTATTTCCTTTTAAATAAAAGGCAATAAAAGGCCTTACTACATAACTCAATTTGATAAGTAATGGTCGTGGTATTGTATTTAATATGACTTTGAATATTTTCAATAAGTTGGTTTACAATGTTGGTTTATTGAACTCAAGCTCTTCATCACTAACAATCCCCAGAGCATCATAAATGTACTTAAACGTAGACAGGAGTTCTGGTTTACCATTTACAATTGCAATATCGTGTTCAAAATGAGCACTGGGTTTACCATCTTTTGTAAGTATAGTCCATCCGTCACTAAGGTGATTAATTCTGTGAGTACCCAAATTAATCATAGGTTCAATAGCTACTACCATTCCGTTCATTAGTTTTTTACCTCTGCCTCGCTTTCCATAATTTGGCATTTCAGGATCTTCGTGCATTTTTCTGCCAAGTCCGTGACCAACAAGTTCTCTTACCACACCATAACCTCTGTCTTCACAATATTTTTGTATCGCATATCCAACATCACCGACTCTATTCCCAACTTTTAATTGACGAATTCCCTCATATAAACTTTGTTTGGTGACTTCGAGTAATTTTCTTGTTTCTTCTTCAATTTCTCCAACAGCAAAGGTGTAGGCATGATCTCCATAAAAGCCATTTTTTAAAGCACCACAATCTATTGAAATGATATCGCCCTCTTGCAAAGGTTTATCATTAGGAATTCCATGAACAACTTGTGCATTTGGGCTCATGCATAGTGTATTTGGAAAATCATACAACCCTAAAAAACCAGGAATAGCATCTTGCGAACGAATATATTCTTCAGCTATTTTATCTAAAAATAAGGTAGTGACTCCAGGTTTTACTTCTTTGGCAAGTATTCCTAGGGTTCTAGAAACCACAAGTGCGCTTTCACGCATGATTTCTATCTCTTCACTATTTTTTATTTTAATCATACTAAAATTTAAAGTGTAAAGATAAATTAATAGTTTTATTTTTGGTATGGGTGTTTGTAATTCCCTCCTCGCAAGATTTTCAATATATCCTTTTCTATTGTTTTTTTGGAATGTTCTACAAAGCGACCAATCTCTTTGCCATCCCTAAAATAAATAAATGTGGGGGTATGTCTTATCGCAAACCCTTTTTGAAGATTATTTGGAGTTTTCTTTCCAATAGTAATTCCAATCATTTTAAAATTATTTTCAAGATCAAATCCAGCTAACTCCATGATTTTATAAAACTTTGGGAGTTCTCTTTTACTATCATGACACCAACTTCCAATAAAAGATTTAATTGAAATATTGTTGAGTTTTTTTTTGATTTTCTGAACTATTTTTGGATCTGGAGTATATGCATCATAATTTTTTGAGAACCAATCTTTGTGTTTTCCATTTAAGAAATCAGACTTTTTAAGATATCCAACTAAATTACCATTGATAATTCTCTTTTCTTGCGCATTGCCCAATAAAAACGAACACAAGAAAATTACAAATAAAAGCTTCTTCATCTTAAAGTAGTGATTTTCTTGTCATTTCTTTTGGTTGTTCAACACCCATTAATTCTAAGATTGTAGGAGCAATATCTCCAAGTACACCATTATTTATTGATTGAATTTCTTTATCAATAAGAATCATAGGAACTGGGTTTGTTGTATGTGCAGTATGTGGGCTTCCGTCTGGATTCATCATAGTTTCACAATTTCCATGGTCTGCAATTAGAAGGATTGTATATCCATTTTCTAAACCAGTAGCAATAACATCTTCTGTGCATTTATCAACGGTTTCACAAGCTTTTACTGCTGCCTCAAAAACACCTGTATGCCCAACCATATCTCCATTTGCAAAATTCAAGCATACAAAGTCTACTTCTCCTTTTTCTAACTCAGGTACAATAGCATCTCTTATTTCATAGGCACTCATTTCTGGTTTTAAATCGTAGGTTGCTACTTTTGGTGATGGACAAAGAAGCCTTTTTTCTCCATCAAATTCATTCTCTCTTCCTCCCGAAAAGAAGAAAGTTACATGTGGGTATTTTTCAGTTTCAGCAATTCTAATTTGTTTTTTATTTGCACGCTCTAAAACCTCTCCAAGAGTATTTTCTATATTATCACTATTATAAACTACTTTGATGTCTTTAAAAGTTTTATCATAATTAGTTAGTGTAACAAAGTATAATGGAATTTTATACATGTTAAATTCCTCATTGTTATTTTGACTTAACACTTCTGTTAATTGTCTTCCTCTGTCTGTTCTAAAATTGAAGAAAATTACAACATCATCTTTGTTAATAGTGGCTTTAGGCTTATCGTTTTCATCAACCATAATTATAGGTTTAATGAACTCATCAGTTATTTTCTTGTCATAACTTTTCTGAATACTATCCGTTGCGTTTTTTGAGTTTTCTCCAATTCCATTAACCAATGCATCATAGGCTAATTTTACTCTCTCCCATCTATTATCTCTGTCCATTGCATAGTATCTGCCCGAAACAGAAGCTAATTCTCCAGTAGTACTATTCATATGATTTTGAATATCATCAATAAAATTAGCACCTGATTTTGGATCACAGTCTCTTCCATCAGTAAATGCATGAAGAAAAACATTTTTCACTTCGTGATCATTAGCAGCACTAAGTATGCCCTTCACATGATTAATATGTGAGTGAATACCTCCATTAGACACCAACCCCAATAAATGCACATTTTTTTGATGTTCCTTTGCGTACTTAAAAGCGTTTAATAATTCTTTTTCTTTAGATAATTTACCTTCTCTAACGGCGATATTAATTTTCGCAAGATTTTGATAAACAATTCTGCCGGCACCTAAATTCATATGACCTACTTCAGAATTTCCCATTTGACCATCAGGTAAACCTACATGTTCACCATCGGTTCTTAATTCCGAGGACGGGTATACATCATAAAGTGAATTGATATATGGTGTTTTTGCATTAAAAATTGCTGAAACATTTGGATTTTGGGTAATTCCCCAGCCGTCTAAAATTAGTAATATTACTTTTTTGTTCATGATGTGTTTTGAATTGTAAAAGTAAGAAAGATTTTAAGGTGTTTATTAAAATTTTGCGAAACCGATTCAGTAATTCACTATGAATAGAATACTCACTCTATAGATTGGAACTCATTTTATTTTCAAGACCTAATAGGAATTGATGTTATCTATTGATTAAATAATTAATTTAGAGTATCAAAACCATGCTAATTCTTTTATCTGTATAAAATGTTTAATTTTACGAAACAAATTTAACAGTAAAACTATTATGAGTTTATTTGGAATGTTTAGCAATACAGATGCTACAAATAAAATTGAGGAATATTTGAAAAAAGGAGCTATTATTTTAGATGTTAGAACTCTTCAAGAATGGAATGATGGTCATATTAATGGTTCAAAGCACATTGTTTTAAATTCTATTCCTGAAAATATAGAACGTATCAAAGGATTTCAAAAACCTATAATAGCAGTTTGTAAAAGTGGTGGTAGAAGTCAGAGTGCTACAGATTTTTTAAAACAACATGGATTAGACATTATCAACGGAGGTCCGTGGGGTAATGTTTCGAAATTTATAGATAAGTCTTAGAAGAGTTTTTTAAAAAGAGATGTGAGAATATTTTTTTTTAAGGGTTTCGATTTTTTCTTGAAGAGAAGATAAAAATTGCTGATGGCCTTCAGAATTAGGGTTGAAAGGTTTGTGTTCAAGCCCCCTTTGAATTTTTATCACTTCCTTTTTTAGTTCAAGTGCTTCATCCGATAACCAATTTTCATAAAACTTTTCCCAAATATAATTTATGGCTATTTGATTTGGGTGAATCATATCCTCTTTGTAAAAACGATAATCTCTTAATTCATCCATCATAACTTCATAACTTGGAAAATAAAAACTGTTTTTATGAATTGGTATGATTTGATGAAGAGCTGAAATCAAATGAGATTTACTCTGTTGATTTTCAATAACCCCATCTTTTAAATGACGAACAGGTGATATAGTAAAAATGAAACTTATCGATGGGTTGATTTCTTTAATCAGAGAAATTATTAACGAAAGACTTTTATTAATTTCAGCTACAGATAATAGCTCCTTTTTAAATTTTTTTTGGGAGACTTTATGGCAATTAGCAACAATTTCACCAGATTCATTAGAACGATAAACCCAAGATGTTCCTAATGTAATGATGAAATGAGTACTGTTTTTAACAGCTTTGTTTATCGATACTGAAGCCTTATTAAGTTGTTCTATAACCTTTTCTTTTGATGAGGAACTCAGTTTTGAATGTGCTTCAAAAGACTGCCAACGTTCATTTAAAAAAAAGACATCTTTTTCAGTATATTTTTTTTTACAAAGTGCATTTTTAATAACTGATTCAATTGCTTTTGGATGAAATAAAATGCCAAAAGGATTGAGTATCGACTCAAATTTATGATAACTCAATTTTTGGCCAATATTATCTGAAAAACAAGAACCTAGTAAAATTATCTTTGAATTATAATCTATAAGATTACTGATGTTTTTAGAAAATGGTATGTGAGTTTGAAGATTCAAAAACTGGTTTTAACTTGAGTTCTTTTTTAAATTTTTGACAACGACTGATAAATATTAATCCAAATATGTTATAGCTTTTTCTAAAGCTTCTTTAATTCCTAGTGGGTTTTTTCCACCTGCTGTTGCAAAAAATGCTTGACCACCTCCGCCACCTTGAATATACTTTCCTAATTCTCTAACAATAGTTCCTGCATTTAGATTTTTGCTGTCCACAATTTCTTTTGAAACATAACAGGTTAAGATTGCTTTTCCATTTATCTCAGCACCAAATACTAAGAATAAATTTTTAAATTCATTTCCTAATTCGAATGCCAACGTTTTGATGCTATTTGCATCTAAATCAATTTTTTTTGCTAAAAAATGAACTTCATTGATCTCTTTAAGTTCGTTTTTTAGATCACTTTTAAGATTCTTTGCTTTTGCTTTT
Source organism: uncultured Flavobacterium sp. (assembly GCA_913061465.1). Taxonomy (GTDB): domain Bacteria; phylum Bacteroidota; class Bacteroidia; order Flavobacteriales; family Flavobacteriaceae; genus Polaribacter. The sequence continues at coordinate 13,104 of CAJXSU010000021.1, read as the reverse complement.
ATCAACCGATCTAGTTGTTTCTTTAATGCACTATTTTCTTGTTGAAGGGCAAGAATTGCTTTGACTGGTTCTTTTGGATTATTAAGTACGTCTTTAATTTCTTGGTAGCTACTGTTATTTTCTAAATAATATTCTTTAGTAGCATCCATAGTAATTGCTTCAATTCTTCTTATGCCAGCAGCTACAGCTCCCTCAGATTTAATTTTGAAATGCCAAATCTCTGAGGTATTTGTAACGTGAGTTCCACCACATAATTCAACAGATTGTCCAAAACGAATAGATCTGACTTGATCTCCATATTTTTCACCAAATAAACTAATAGCACCATCAGCAATTGCTTCTTCTTTTGGGATACTACGTTTCTCTTTCAATGGAAGTTTTCCTTCGATTCTTGCATTTACAAAATATTCCACATCATGTAACTCCTCTGAAGTTAATTTAGAGAAATGAGAGAAATCAAATCGTAAATGTTTAGAATTTACAGCACTCCCTTTTTGTTCAACGTGCGTCCCTAGTACTTCACGAAGGGCTTGGTGAAGAAGATGAGTTGCACTATGATTTGCTGAGGTTCTATGACGTTGCTTTTGATCTACAACAGCATTAAAAGGCTCTTCTAGATTTTTTGGTAGATTTTTTGTGAAGTGAATAATAACATTGTTTTCTTTTTTAGTATTCAAAATGTATAGCACATCTCCATGAATATCTTCTAAATACCCTTTGTCTCCAACTTGTCCACCTCCCTCTGGATAGAAAGGTGTTTGGTTAAAAACTAATTGATATTGATCCCCCTCTTTTTTTGATGTAACTTTTCTAAATCGAGTAATTTTCACATCAGATTTTGTTGTATCATAACCGTCAAAACCTATTTCAGTAATATTGCTAACGGAGGTCCAATCATCCGTTGAAGATTCACTTGCAGAACGTGAACGTTCTTTTTGTTTTTTCATTTCAATATGAAAATCATCTTCATTTAAATCAAACCCTTTTTCTCTTAAAATTAGTGAAGTTAAATCTATTGGAAACCCAAATGTATCATACAATTCAAAAGCTTTTTTACCTGAAACTTTTTTTGAGTCTGAGGTTTCTATAATTGTATCTAACAATATAAGTCCTTGATCTAATGTTCTTAAAAAAGAAGTTTCTTCTTCTTTAATTACATTTTCAATCAATTGTTTTTGAGCTTTTAATTCTGGAAATGCAGTTCCCATTTTTTCAGAAAGGATGTCTATCAATCTATACATAAAGGGTTCTTTTTTATGGAGAAATGTAAATCCATAACGAACAGCTCTTCTCAAAATTCTTCGAATAACATAACCTGCACCTGTATTACTAGGTAATTGTCCATCGGCAATTGAAAAAGCAACAGCTCTTACATGATCCACAATTACTCTTATGGCAATATCTTCTTTTTCATTTTCACCATAATTTATAGATGAAATTGCTTCGATTTCTCTAATTAATGGAGTAAAAATATCTGTATCATAATTAGATTTTACATTTTGTAAAACCATACACAGGCGCTCAAAACCCATTCCTGTATCTATGTGTTTTGCAGGCAAATCTTCTAGGTTTCCATTAGCTTTTCTATTGTATTGCATGAAAACCAAGTTCCATATCTCAACGACTTGTGGATGATCCATGTTAACTAAACTTTTTCCGTCTACAGCTGCCTTTTCTTCATCAGTTCTAATATCTACATGAATTTCAGAACAAGGCCCGCAGGGTCCTTGCTCACCCATTTCCCAGAAATTATCCTTCTTGTCGCCCATTAAGATACGGTCTTCAGGAACAATCTCCTTCCATAAATCGTATGCTTCTTGATCAATTGGTAAATTATCTCTATCAGTGCTGCCCTCAAAAATTGTAACGTAAAGCATATTCTCAGAGATACCATACACTTCTGTTAATAGCTCCCAAGCCCATGTTATGGCCTCTTTTTTGAAATAATCTCCAAAACTCCAATTCCCTAACATTTCAAACATCGTATGATGATAGGTATCGTATCCAACCTCTTCTAAATCATTGTGTTTTCCAGAAACTCTAAGACATTTCTGAGTATCAGATATTCTAGTATTTTTTGGAATTTTATTTCCCAAAAAATATTCTTTGAATGGAGCCATTCCAGAATTAGTAAACATCAACGTGGGATCATCTTTCAAAACCATAGGAGATGAAGGAACAATTTGATGAGATTTTTCTTTAAAAAAATTTAAAAAATGAGAACGAATTTCTTTAGATTTCATAAATCAAAAGTTGATTTTCTTTTGCCGTTAATGTTAAAATTTATACTTGAAATGAGTCAAAGTTATTGTTAGTGAAACATTTTGTAAATTTGCTTTTGTTAATTTATAAATTACTTTCTTTTATAGTAGTTTATAGTAACAAAAGTAGCATATTTAGATTTATGGCGAAAGTAAAATATTATTACGACTCTGATACCCTAAGCTATCGTAGAATAGAAAAATCAAAAGGAAATATTTCTAAGATAATTATTCTAAGTTTCTTTGGGCTTGTTCTAATAATGCTATCAGGTTTTGTTGTATTAAGTCAGTTTTTAAAAACTCCAAATCAATTAGCACAAGAGAGAGAATTAGAAAATCTTAAATTTAATTACGAACTGTTAAATAAACGAATGGACGAAAGTTCTTCTATTTTGTCTCAACTACAACAAAGAGATAACAATATTTATAGAGCTTATTTTGAGGCCAATCCTATTCCAGAAGAACAACGTAAAGCTGGCTTTGGAGGTGTAAATAGATATAGTTATTTAAATGGTTATGACAATTCTAAACTCGTAAAAGAAGCCACAAAAAAAATAGATATTTTATCTAAACAAATGGTTGTTCAATCGAAGTCATTGGATGAAATTGTTGTATTGGTTAAAAGCAAAAAAGAAATGTTAGCTTCAATACCAGCAATTCAACCCGTTGCAAATAAAAATTTGAAACGAATGGCTTCTGGCTATGGATATCGAATACACCCCATTTATAAAACTAGAAAATTTCATTGGGGAATGGATTTTTCTGCCCCAAGAGGTACACCCGTATATGCTACTGGAAATGGAAAAATAGAGAAAGTTAAACGATCCAGAAGAGGCTATGGGAATCAAGTAAAAATAAATCATGGATTTGGTTATAAAACATTTTACGCACATTTAGAAAAATACACTGTTCGTAAAAATCAAAAAGTAAAACGAGGAGACTTGATTGGTTATGTAGGAACCTCAGGAATCTCTACAGCTCCTCATCTTCACTATGAAGTGATTAAAGGAAATAAAAAATTAAATCCTGTATATTTTTACTTTAGTGACTTAACTGCAGAAGAATACGATAAAATGTTAGAATTGGCTTCACAAGAAAATCAATCATTAGACTAATGGAGATAGACCTGCCCGAAAAAAGATATTATAAAATAGGTGAGGTGGCCAAAGCATTTAATGTAAATACTTCTTTAGTTCGTTTTTGGGAAAAAGAATTTGAAATTATAAAGCCAAAAAAAAATGCAAAAGGGAACCGTTTGTTCACAACTACTGATATTTCAAATTTTAAACTCATCTATAATCTTGTTAAAGAAAGAGGCTTTACTTTGGAGGGAGCTAAACAAAAATTAAAGAAAAACCCACTAGGTACCATTAACAATTATGAAATCATTAGTAGATTGGAATTTGTAAAAGGAGAATTAAATAAAATAAAAAATCAATTATAAAAACTAAAATAATATGGCTGAAAAATATATTGACATAGATACATTAAAATATCTTCTTTATGATATACATAATTTAGAAGAGCTTTTGGTTAGAGATCGTTTTCAAGATCATGATAAAGAATCTCTTGATATGTTTATAGATTCAGTTAAGGAGTTTGCTGATAGAGAGTTATTTCCGTATGTAAAAGAAATGGATGAAAATCCTGCTTATCATAAAGACGGAAAAGTATTTGTACATGATCAAGTAAAAACAATGATGCATAAGGGAGGAGAAATGGGCTTAATTTCAGCACCATTTAATTATGAAGATGGAGGAATGCAAATACCATTTCTATCACATACCGCTGCTACTTATATTTTAGATGCTGCAAATAATCATTTACCTGGTTATGCAGGGTTAACTCAAGGAGCTGCAGAGCTTATTATTCATTTTGCAAATAAGGAATTAAACCAAACCTATGTGCCAAACATGTTATCTGGCCAATGGGGTGGTACGATGTGTTTAACAGAACCTCAAGCGGGAAGTTCTTTGTCTGATATTGTTACAAAGGCAACACCTACCCAAGACGGATATTATAAAATAACAGGCCAGAAAATTTTTATTTCTGGAGGAGATAATAATTTTACTGAAAATGTGGTTCATTTAGTTCTCGCTAGAATAGAAGGAGCACCAAAAGGAACAAAAGGAATTTCTTTATTTGTTGTCCCAAAGAATCGCCCTTCAAGTGATGGGTCACTAGAATTTAATGATGTGACTACTGTTGCAGATTTTCAGAAGATGGGACAACGAGGTTATTGTACTACTCATTTAGGTTTTGGAGATGCAGACGACTGTAAAGGATGGATTGTAGGTGAGCCAAATGAAGGTCTGAAGTACATGTTTTTAATGATGAACTCTGCTAGAATTGCTGTAGGAAGAGGAGCGTCTGGTATTGCTTGTGCTGCATATCATGCTTCATTACAATATGCAAATGAACGTCCTCAAGGTAGAAAGTTATCAAGTGACGGTAAGAAAAACCCCGCAGAGAAGCAGGCTTTAATTATAGAACACCCAGATGTTAGAAGAATGCTATTGATGCAAAAATCTGTTGTGGAAGGGTCTATGAGTCTGGTTTTTTTAGCAGCTAAGTATTACGATATTATAGAAACTGCAACTTCACCAGAGGAAAAAGAGAAATATAATCTTCTGTTGGAAATGATTATCCCAATTGTAAAAACATATCCTTCAGAAGCGGGATCTGCTTCTGTAAATAACGGATTACAAGTACTTGGAGGGTACGGTTTCTGTGCAGATTTTATTTTACAACAATACTATAGAGATATTAGAATATCTGCGTTGTATGAAGGAACAACAGGAATTCAATCTCAAGATTTATTGGGTAGAAAGGTAACGATGAGTAACGGTAAGGCACTACAATTACTCTCTGCTGAAATTATGACAACAATTAAAGCAGCCTCAGCAATAGAGGAATTACAATCTTATGCCAATACGCTAGGAGCAAAATTAAAACTTACAGAAAAAGTATTGGGTCATTTAATGCCTCATGCGATGAAAGGAGATTATGAAAGGTACCTTGCAGATGCTTCTATTTTTATGGAATTTTTCAGTTTAATACTTATGGGTTGGACTTGGTTAGACCTTGGAGTTCATGCAACAAAGGCTGCTAAATCTAATGGAACATACTCTGAAGAGTTTTATGAAAGTAAAATTCATACGATGAAATACTTTTTTACGTATGAATTGCCAAAAACCACAGGACTATCTGAAATTTTATTTAATACTGAATCCATTACCATCAAGAAAGAAACAGAACCTGTAATTTAATGAATACACATCAACAATTTAATTTAGAAGGAAAGGTAGCAATCATAACAGGCTCTAGTAAAGGAATAGGGAAAGCTATTGCAAAAGGATTGGCTGAAAAAGGGGCACAAGTAGTAATTAGTAGTAGAAGTCAGGATGCTTGTGATGAGGTGGTGAAAGAATTTACTGAACTAGGCTTAAAAGCTGTTGGAATTGCCTGCCATATTGGTAAAGAAGATCAAAGGAAAGTTTTGGTAGATCAAACAATTAGTATGCTAGGGCGCATAGATATTTTAGTTAACAATGCAGCTATTAATCCTGTTTTTGGACCTATTGAAGATGTAGACCCAGCAATTTTTGATAAGATTATGGATGTAAATGTAAAAGCACCATGGGCATTGTCAAATTTGGTCTTACCACACATGCAACAACACAAAAATGGGAGCATTATTAATATAGCATCTGTAGAAGCTTTGACCCCTGGATTGGGATTAGGATTGTATAGTACAAGTAAAGCTGCTATTTTAATGCTAACTAAAAATCAAGCGAAAGAGTGGGGTCAATATGGAATAAGAGCTAATGCCATTTGTCCAGGATTAATTCAAACAAAATTTAGCGCTGCCCTGTGGACTAACGAAGAGCTATTACATAAAGTTCAAAAAACTATTCCAAGTGGGCGTATGGGACAGCCAGAGGAAATGATTGGTATAGCTACTTTATTAGCTTCAAATGCAGGTGCATATATGACAGGAGGAGTATACACTGCAGATGGTGGATATATGATAGCTGGTTAAAATTAAATAAACTTATGAACTTCGAATATTCTCAAAAATCAGCAGACTTACAAAAAAAACTCACTGATTTCATTGATAAACACATTGTACCTGTAGAAGATGAATTCTACGCTTTCCAAAATAATCCAGAAAATATTTGGACGCGTTGGCCTAAAATAGAACTATTAAAACAAAAAGCTAAGGATGCAGGGTTGTGGAATCTTTTTTTACCTAAAGATTATGGAGACTTAAGCCCAGGTTTAACAAATTTGGAATATGCCCCATTAGCAGGAATTATGGGGAAACGTATTTGGATTTCAGAAATTTTTAATTGTTCTGCTCCAGATACTGGAAATATGGAAGTATTAGCCAAATATGGAAGCGATTCTCAAAAGAAAAAATGGTTAACTCCTTTAATGAATGGTGAAATTCGTTCTGCATTTTTAATGACCGAGCCAGAAGTAGCTTCCTCAGATGCTACAAATATTGAAACCTCTATTGTTTTAGACGGAGATCATTATGTTATTAATGGAAGAAAATGGTGGTCTAGTGGAGGTATGGATCCACATTGTAAAGTAGCCATAGTCATGGGCAAAACAGATTTAACTGCGCATCGCCATCAACAACAAAGTATGGTATTAGTTCCTTTAGATACTCCTGGACTAAATATTATTCGACCACTATCTGTGCTTGGGTTTTATGATTCGCCTGAGGGTCATGCAGAAATTGAGTTAAACAATGTTCGAGTTCCTAAAGAAAATTTAATTTTAGGTGAAGGGAGAGGGTTTGAAATTGCTCAAGGACGTCTTGGACCAGGTAGAATTCATCATTGTATGAGACTAGTAGGTATGGCTCAATACGCACTAGAATTGATGTCAAAAAGAACCTTAGAGCGTGAAGCTTTTGGTAAGAAATTTTCTGATTTTAGTAATATTCGTCATGAGGTTGCTATTTCAAAATGCGAAATAGAACAAGCTAGATTGTTAACACTTTCAGCAGCAGATAAAATGGATAAATTAGGCAATAAAGAAGCTAAAGATATTATTGCTATGATAAAAATTGTTGCTCCAAATATGGCTTTAAAAGTAATTGATCGAGCTATTCAAATTCTTGGAGGAAAAGGTGTTGGCCCAGATACACATTTGGCGCATTATTTTGCAATTGCAAGGATGTTGCGTTTGGCAGATGGCCCAGATGAAGTTCATATGTATCAGTTAGGGAAAAGTGTCATTCGATCTTATGGAAAACTATAACTATGTCTAGACAAGAAGTTCGAAAAGGGGAGGAACTACCCGAAAAAAACCTTAAAGAATTTTTACATCAACATCATTTGATTAATTCCCCTCAAAGTGAATTATTTGTAAAGCAGTTTACGCATGGGTATTCTAATTTAACGTATTTATTATCCCTAGAGGATAAGGAGTATGTGCTTCGTAAGCCTCCAGTTGGAGCTATTAAACGTGGCCATGACATGAGTAGAGAGTTTAAAGTCCAAACTGCAGTAAAAAAAGAGTTTTCTAAAGTTCCAAAGATGTTTGCGTATTCAAATGATGAAGCGATCCTTGGAAGTGAATTCTACATCATGGAAAAAGTAGATGGGATTATTCTAAACTTTAAAGAGGCAAAACTTAGAGCTATCCCAGTTCATGATTATAAAACTATTGCCAATACTTGGTTAGATACCTTTACAGAATTACATACATTAGATTATAGTTCGGTAGGGCTATTTGATCTAGGAAGGCCAGAGGGCTATGTAAATAGACAAGTAACCAATTGGGGAAAACAATACCTAAAAGCAGCAACACAAGACGTTCCAGCTGCTCTTGAAGTCATGCAATGGATGCAAAAACATCAACCAAAAACCTATCAACATTGTTTAATACACAATGATTATAAATATGATAATGTAGTATTTAAAGATACCTCTTGGAAAGATATTACTGCAGTTTTAGATTGGGAAATGGCGACCCTTGGTGATCCATTAATGGATTTAGGAACTTCACTTGGGTATTGGACGTTGGCTTCTGATCATGATTTTGTAAAACAAGGAATTCCTTCTCCAACAATTTTTGAAGGAAATCCAATGAGAAGTGAAATCGTAGCCTCATATTCAAATAAATCTGGAAGAGATATTCATAATATTGTATTTTATTATGCCTTTGGTTTGTTTAAAATAGCGGTGATAGCTCAGCAAATATATTATAGATATAGTAAGGGGTTAACATCAGACCCTCGGTTTGCTCATCTAGATAAAGCCGCAGAATTATGCTGTAATTTGGCCTTAAAATCCATTAAAACCAATTCCATAGATTAGTAATGAGTGAGCAAATAGAGCAACAAAATAGTTTAAAAAAATTACAAGATTTCCCCGATGTACAACCTGTTTTTATGCTTAATTATTTAAGTTATAAAGAAACAGTTACAGAAACAGGAAAAACCGGTAAGGAGGCCTATTCAGATTATTTAAAAGCGGCCGTACCTTTTTTTAATACTTTAGACGCGGAGATTATTTTTAAAGGATCACCACTTGCCACTATTATTGGGCCTTCAGACGAGTCTCTTTGGGATGAGGTACTAATTGTAAGGTATGCCAACAAAAATGAGTTTATGAAATTAATGGCAATGAAAGATTATCCTAGAGATCTAAGAGCTTTAGCATTGTCTGATTCTCGATTAATTTTTTGTAAATAAAATAAGTACTCTTCTAGAGTGTTAAATTAACAATGATCTAAACAAACAAATCAAATGGAAGTAAAAAATAAAGTAGTAATCGTTACAGGAGCAGGTTCAGGAATTGGAAAAGCAGCAGCAATTCATTTTGCTACTCATGGTGCAATAGTAGTTGTTTCTGATATTAATTTTGATAGTGCAAAAAAAGTAGCTGATCAAATTGTAAACAACGGAGGTGAATCTCTACCGGTAAAAACAGATGTTACTAAATTTCAAGAGGTTGAAGATTTAGTTAATAAAACCATAATCAATTATGAAAAATTAGATGTAATTGTGAACAATGCAGGAATTGGCCCTAATTTACTTCCAACACATAAAGCGAGATTAGAGGATTGGGATAGGGTAATTTCTGTAAATCAAACAGGAGTCTTTTATTGTATGAAAGTAGCTTTGCAACAATTTTTAAAACAAGGACACGGTAATATTGTAAACATTGCTTCTTTGGCTGGTTTGAAAGCTTCTCCAAATAATATAAGTTATAGTGCTAGTAAATTTGCAGTGGTAGGAATGACAAAATCTGCAGCTATGGAATATGCAACAAAAAATATTAGAATTAATGCTGTTTGTCCCGGATATACAGAGTCTGCTTTATTAGACCAGTTAATTAATGCGAAACCGGAAATGGATGCAATTCTTAAGAGTGTAATACCGATGAAGCGTTATGGAAAAGCCAGTGAAATTGCAGATGCAATAGTTTGGTTAGCTTCTGATCAAACAAAATTTATGACCGGTCAAACAATTACTCTAGACGGTGGAACATCTTTATAGCTTTTAGAGCATACCTTAAATACAATGTTTATGAAAAAAATTATAATTATATGTTGTCTCTTAATTATAAGTAGTTGTAAAGATTTTGGAGAATTAGAGGTTAAAGTTAAGCTACCAGAACTTTTAGAAGAGGTTTCAGGGATCCAATATTCTCAGAATGAAGATGCCTTCTGGATGCTAAACGATAGTGGTAATTCGCCTAGTTTATATTTAGTTTCTGAGCAAGGTGAGCTTTTGAGAGTACTGCAAATTAATGCTCAAAATACAGACTGGGAAGATATTACACAAGATCAGCAAGGGAATATTTATATTGGAAATTTCGGGAACAATGCAAACAAACGAAAAGATCTTGTCATATTAAAAGTGAACGCCTCTGATTTAAAATCTAATTCAAAAATAAATGTTGAAAAAATTGAATTTTACTATCCAGAACAGCAACAGTTTCCTCCAAAAGAAAAATATTTTGATACAGAAGGGTTTTTTGAATGGAATGGGTTTTTATACATTTTTACAAAAAGTAGGGTAGAAAACGAAATTGGAAGAACTTTTTTATATAAAGTTCCTAACAAAGTTGGAAATCATTCAGCTAAATTGATTTCTGATTTCACAACTTGTCCAGACAGAGGTTGCTGGATTACTGCAGCAGATATTTCTAAGGATGGAAAAAAAGTGATACTATTAAACCATACCTCTGCCTGGGTCTTTGAAGATTTTATCGGAGATGATTTCTTTTCTGGAACCTCAAAAGAGTATCCGTTTTATCATACTTCTCAAAAAGAATCTATTACTTTTAAAAATAATACAAGCGTTTATCTGGCAGATGAAGATGAATCAGGAACAAATAGAGGGCGGAATTTATATGAATTTCAATTACAGTAGTTAAGAGCTGCAAGACAACATCGAGCATCCTACTTTATGTCTTGCCCATTCCGGTCTTTTAGCAAACCAGTGTTCAAATTCAGGTTGCTCTGAATAAGGTTTTTTTAAAAGTTCGTATACCTCTTTAACTAACGAAACATCACCTTTATCTGCTTTGTCTATAGCTAATTGAGCCATGTAATTACGAAGTACATACTTAGGGTTTGTGGTTTTCATACGTTGTTCACGTTCCTCATAAGATATGTTTTCTTTTTCTAAACGTTTTGCATAGCTATCAAACCAATGCTTCCAATCATTCAAAATTTCTCCAACTAATTTATCTGGAGTATAAAAAGCATCTTGAATTAATTCAATTCCTTTTTCAGGCTGTTCTTTTTTAAAAGAACTCAATAACCTAAAGAATATCGTCATGTCTATTTCTATGACTTGAAGATTATCTTCCAAGGATTGAATTAAGTTAATATCTGTTTTCTCTGCTAAAAATAACCCTAGTTTAGCTCGCATCATCTCTAGAGACTTTTGTGCAAAACTACTTTTATACCCTTCTAGTATTTTTTCTAAAGGTGCTGCTGCATTAATTAATGGATAAAGTGCATTGGCTAATTGATATAGATTCCATAATCCAATGTTGGGCTGGTTTCCATAGCGATACCTTTTGTGTTGTTTGTCTGTAGTGTTTGGTGTCCAGCCAAGATCAAACCCTTCAAGCCATCCATATGGTCCATAATCAATAGTAAGACCAAGAATAGACATGTTATCTGTATTCATCACTCCATGAACGAAACCTACTCGTTGCCAGTGAATAATCATTTCTAAGGTCTTGTTGGTTACTTCTTGAAAGAATTTTAGATACACTTCTTTACAGGGGTTCCCTAAACGCGGAAAATGGTTTTTTATGGTATAATCCGTTAAGGTTTTTAAATTTTTAAGATCATTTCTTGCTGCAAAAATTTCAAAATTCCCAAAACGTAAAAATGTTTTAGCAACTCTAGAAACAATGGCTCCTTTTTCATAAGCTGGGTTTCCATTATACAATACATCTCTTAACACTTGGTCTCCGGTTAAACTAATAGATAACGATCTAGTAGAAGGTATTCCAAGGTGATGCATGGCTTCACTACATAAATACTCTCTAATTGAGGAACGTAAGACTGCCAATCCATCAGCAGTTCTAGAATAGGGGGTTGGGCCGGCTCCTTTAAGTTGTAACGCCCAATTTTTAATTTCTCCAAGATTAATTGCTCTTCCGTCTCCTAATTGACCTGCCCAATTTCCAAATTGATGGCCAGCGTAGCACATAGCAAAGGGTTTTGAGTTTTCTATATTGGCATTCCCTGTTACATAAAGCAAGAATTCTTTAGATTGAATGTCTTCATCAGAAAATCCTAATTCTTGTTGCATTTCGTCACAAACATGAACTAAACTTGGGTTTGAGGTTTTAGTGGGGTTTACAAATGAATAAGCAGCAGCTTCTACCTGGCGTCTCGAATTTTCTTGAATAGGGTCACCAGGTAATTGATCTGTAAATTTATTTGTAATGTTTAGTTTCAGAATATTAATTATTTAATCAATTAACTTATCTGCATGCATTGCTCTTAGTTTTTGCAATTTTGGATTGATTACAAATGTACAATAGCCAGAATTTTGATTGTTTTTAGAATAGGCTTGATGTTCTTTTTCTGCTTCATAAAAAGTAGCGAGAGAACTAATCTCGGTAACTATTTTATTATTAAAATGTGTTGCTAATTCTTTAATAACAAGATGAGCAAGTTTTTCTTGTTGATCATTGTGATAAAAAATAGCAGATCGGTATTGAGTCCCTACATCTGCTCCCTGACGATTAAGTTGTGTAGGGTCATGAGTGGTCATAAAAATGATTAAAATAGACTCATAAGAAATGATGTTTTCATCATAGGTGACCTGAATGACTTCTGCATGACCAGTTAAGCCAGAGCAAATTTCTCTGTACGTTGGTTTGCCTGGGGCATTTCCGCCAGTATACCCAGAAACTACTTTTTCAATCCCTTTTACTTCTAAAAATACGGCTTCTGTACACCAAAAACATCCACCACCAAAAGTTGCTTGTCGTAGATTATTCATCTGTTTTCTTTAATTTTATTGAGGCAGAATTTACACAATATCGTAATCCACTTGGCTCAGGGCCATCAGGAAATACATGTCCAAGGTGGCTATCACAAGTATTACAGAGTACTTCTACTCTAATCATTCCAAAAGATTCATCTTTTATATACTGTATCGCATTTTCTTCAATAGGTTGCGTAAAGCTTGGCCATCCAGAACTTGAATCAAACTTAATAGTAGAATCAAATAAGTTAGTATTACAACAAACACACTGATAAATACCTTCGTCAAAAATAGCACAAAGAGCCCCTGTATGAGGTCTTTCAGTTCCATGTAATCTGCTAATTTGAAATTGTTCTGGGG
>CAJXSU010000020.1 GCA_913061465.1 uncultured Flavobacterium sp. | reverse complement strand
ATCATTCAAAATCTCAATTAGAGATTATTGTGGTTGATTATAGACCTATTGCTGAAGTTGTTTTTTCTAAGCGTTCTTTAGAGAATAAGGAAGTTAATTTTGAAGAATTTATTGCGATTAAAGGGATTAAGGCACAAGGCAATCAATTAACAGCAGATAAAATTAAGCAAGTTAATTTATTAGCATCATTACCCTATGATGAGCCAGAAGATCCAGAAGTAGAGGAGGTAGAAGTTGTAGAGGAAGAAGTAATTAAGCATTCAGAAACAATACAAGAAACTGACGATGAAAAAACACCTCCAAAAGACGATGAAAATACCAATGAAGACGGACAAATTACACTATTTTAACGCTAGTAAGTTTTCTTTTGAAAGCCATTAATTATAGTAGCTTTAATTCTAATTATTAATTAATATAAAAAAAATGAAACGCTCACACATCTTTCTTCTTATTTCCTTTATTGGAATATGCTATACTTGGTTTTACAATATTCAGTATTTTATGAGTTATGAAGATGCTTCTCTTGTTCATTTCTTTGAATTAGCTCAATCTAATTTTGCAGGTAAATCTTTTGGTGCAGACTTAAGTGTTGTAGTACTCACGTTTTTTGTCTGGTTTATACCAGATGCTAGAAAATTAAAAATAAAGGCTTGGTGGGTAATCATTCCGCTCACTTTTTTAATTGCTGTAGCCTTTTCTTTTCCTTTTTATTTATATTTAAGAGAAAGAACTTTAGAAAAAAAAGCATAAAAGTTCTTATTTCATTTGTTCAAAGAAGCTAAGCTTATAGTTGGGTAATACATTAGGATTTGTAATTTTAATAAGATCTTTTAAAATTAAATCGGGTCTAGTTGGTCCTAACTCGTAATAAATAATACCGCCTGTCGCCCCTTTTTTAGTGGAAGCCGTATAAATATTATTCGTTTTAAAAGCAGCAAAGTTTTTATAATGAGGATTGTTTTCAATAAGTTGAGCCTTGCTAGAAAAATATCCTGGAGCAATCCAATAATCTGCTTTCTGAGCTTTGTCTAAGACACTTTCAAAGCTCAACTGTAAACTTCCTTTTCCTTTAGAATCTTTCCATAAATAATTTACATTGGCATCTTCTAAAAATTGGGCAACAAAACTTTCTCCCGCAGGTAAACTCCAAATATCATTTCTCATAATAGCTCCAGAAAGAATAGAGGGTTTATTTCTTGCTTTTTTAGCGATGATAATTGCTGCAAGGTATTCTTGCTCTATTTTTCTAAAAAGACTATCGGCTTCTTTTTCCTTATCAAATAGTACTCCAAAAAACTTAATCCATTCTGCTCTTCCAAGCGGAGTTTCTTCTAGCCAATCACCATTAATAATTACAGGTATACCATTTTTTTCAATTAAATTATAGGTTTTGTTTACAGAATTCATGGCAAAACCAATTACAACATCTGGCTGTAACTCAAAAAGGACTTCAGTATTCATAGCAGCTTCATTTCCTAGTTCTCTAACAAAGCCACTATCTATTCTTTTACGTGTTTTCTCAGAAGAAATATAGTTAGTATCTTGAAAACCAACCAAACTTTTTTCTACTCCTAATAATTCTAACATTGGAATATGCGTAGTAGAGGTTACTACAATATTTTTAACAGGAACTTGAATAGTTTTTAGAGACAATGTACCCTCTATTACTGAAGGTGACGAAGTTAAAATAAATTCTAAATTTTTTGAAGCATCCGGATATGGCTTTTTAATAATTAGTTTTTTATAAGTGGTAAAATACTGAATATCAAAACCTTTTGCATAGGTTATTTTACTTGAATTCTTAAGCAGACCGTTAGTTGAGTTTATAGATGTCTCTTTTTTACAAGAATTATATAAAGTTAAAAAAACAACAGCAATAGAAATGTACAGTAATCGTATTTTCATGAAATTAAATTATTTTTTTCACTTCATTTTTTAAGAAAGCAATGGCTGTATCTGTCTGTGGTGCTTTTTTAGCATACTCTAATAATATTTGTTCGCGGAATTCATTGGCCAAAGTTGAAGAAGTAGATACTAGCTTCAGTTTATTAATTACAGCTGCTTTGGAGGCAATAACCACATTCCAGCACTCATCTGATATATACAATTGTTGCACCATATTGTGTTGAAACTCTTGCTCTATACTAGCTAGTAATAATTGCAAATAAGCTTCAGAAGAATCACCTATTGGCTTTATGCGAACCAACATTTTAACAGGGTTAATTCGTTCACAAAACAACAACATACGTTCATAGGCTTGCAAACGGATGGGTAATGACTCTCTTTTTTTTTGTGCTAAAAGATCTAGTTTTTTTTCATTGGTTTCTTGGTTTCTTAAACCGCTCATCACAAAATATGCCACTGCTCCAGTAACTAGTGCAGGAATTGCATATCCAATACCTTCTAAAATAGTTTCTTCCATAAACCAAAAATAGAAGATTTCAATTCACTAGACAAAAAGTAGGAGGATATTATTTTTCTCAAAGGAAGTTAAATCCATTTTACATCTAATTTTTTTAGTTCAGTGGTTAAATCTAAAAGTGAGCTTTGATCAACCCAACTTATGTTAATCGTCATCTTTCTTTTATAGGTTCTTAAAATATATTCTCCAGCAAAGTGTTTAATAGATTTAATCTCAGATAAATCCATTTTCTTTCCAAAAATATAATTCTGCTTAATTATATTATTTTCAATACTTAAATAGTATTTAACTTTAAAATATAAGTAGATATGTATCAATCCCATTATAAAGTACAAATAAAAGAAAACATTTTTTCTATTGCTAAAAAGTAAACCTAATACTCCGAGTAGTATCCAAAATAATCCTTGAAACAAATCTATTTTACGCTTTTTTTTACTGTATAGAATTTTCATAGTAGCTTATTTTAAGGGTTTTATTTTATTCAAAAATACTAAAAAATTGACGACAATTTTTCTTGTCATACTCCTCTTAGAATGGTATTTTTGATAAATACTAATACTTACTTTGGCAAACTATTTAGATTCCTTAAATCCGGCTCAAAAAGAAGCAGTTTTACAGAAAAACGGCCCTATGATTATCATTGCAGGTGCTGGTTCTGGTAAAACACGTGTTCTTACCTATAAGATAGCTCATTTAATGCAGCAAGGAGTAGATGCTTTTAATATTTTGTCACTTACATTTACTAACAAAGCTGCCCGCGAAATGAAAGAGCGTATTGCTGCAGTTGTTGGCCCTAGTGAATCTAAGAATCTATGGATGGGAACCTTTCACTCTGTATTTGCAAGAATCTTACGTTCTGAAGCAGATAAATTAGGATATCCTTCTAATTTTACCATTTACGATACTCAAGATTCTGTTCGTTTAATCGGTTCCATCATCAAAGAGATGGGGCTAGATAAAGAGCGATACAAATCAAAACAGATTCTAAATCGCATCTCTTCTTTTAAAAATAGTTTAATAACTGTTCGTGCCTATTTTAATAATTCAGATTTGCAAGAAGCAGATTTAATGGCTAGCAGACCAAAAGTAGGTGATGTTTACAGAGAATACGTAGAGCGTTGTTTTAAGTCTGGCGCTATGGATTTTGATGATCTACTGCTTAGAACCAATGAATTATTGGCTCGTTTTCCAGAATCTTTAGCAAAATACCAAGACAGGTTTAGATACATTATGGTAGATGAGTACCAAGATACCAACCACTCGCAATATATTATTGTAAAAGCCTTAGCAGATCGTTTTCAGAACATTTGTGTGGTAGGTGACGATTCTCAGAGTATTTATAGTTTTAGAGGTGCCAATATTCAGAATATCTTGAGCTTTCAAAAAGACTATCCAGACACAAAAATGTTTAAGTTAGAGCAGAATTATCGGTCTACACAAAATATTGTAAATGCGGCAAATTCTGTTATTGAAAAAAACAAGACCAAATTAGATAAAGAAGTTTGGACATCTAATCCTGCGGGTGAACAAATTAAAGTGATGTGTACCATTTCAGATGGAGAAGAGGGGCGTTTTGTAGCCCAATCTATCTTTGATCATAAAATGAATTCACAACTGCATAATCATCAGTTTGCAGTATTATACAGAACAAACTCTCAATCTAGAGCTATTGAAGATGCATTGAGGAAAAAAAGTATTGCATATAAAATATATGGAGGAATATCATTTTATGGCAGAAAAGAAATAAAGGATTTACTGTCTTATCTTAGAATGATCATCAATCCTAATGATGAGGAGGCATTAAAAAGAGTTATTAATTATCCGGCTAGAGGAATAGGTGCAACTACCATAGACAAACTTACTATTGCTGCAAACCATTATAAAAAATCAATTTTTGAGGTGTTAAAACACTTAGAAAAAATCAATTTAAAATTAAATTCTGGTACAAAAACTAAACTTCAGAATTTTTTAAACATGATACTGCGTTTGCAGATAGATGCCCAAAAACTTAATGCTTTTGAAATTACAGAATTGGTTGTAAAACAAACACAACTTGTTAAAGATCTAGAAAAGGAGGGAACACCAGAAGCCATAAGTAAAGTTGAAAATGTTCAAGAATTATTAAACGGAGTTAAAGATTTTATCACTGATAAAATTGAAAGTGGTGAAGATGCATCACTACCTGTGTTTTTAGAAGAAGTAGCTTTAGCCACTGATTTAGATGCTGATAAAAAAGATGACAAACCTAAGGTTTCCCTTATGAGTATTCATCAATCTAAAGGGTTAGAATATCCTTATGTGTATATAGTGGGTTTAGAGGAGAATCTCTTTCCCTCTGCAATGAGTATGAATACAAGGTCTGAACTAGAAGAAGAACGAAGGTTGTTTTATGTAGCGCTTACAAGAGCAGAAAAAGTAGCCTATTTAACCTATACAAAAACTAGATATAGGTGGGGTAAACTAATAGATTGTGAGCCCAGTAGATTTTTAGAAGAAATAGACGAGCAATTCTTAGAATATATTACACCAAAAAGAGTAGAGTCTGCTACCAATAGATTTATAAATGAGGATATTTTTGGAGATGCACCAAAGAAAATTCGTTTTCAAAAACCTATTCAAAGGAAGAAATTTGAAAAAAAACAAGAAAACAAAGTAGTTTTCACTCCACCTAAAAATTTAAAAAAAGTATCACATGCTCAACCCAAAACAAATTTATTTGATAATAAAATTGTGGTTGGTAATATTATAGAGCACAATCGTTTTGGAAGAGGAGAAGTTTTAAATTTAGAAGGGACAGGACCTAACAAAAAAGCTGAAATTCAGTTTGGTACCGTAGGTAAAAAGAAACTATTGCTTCAATTTGCAAAATTGAAAGTGATTGGTTGATGATTTTTTAAGTCAAACCAAAAATAAATACTTAATTTGCACAAAAGTTAGATTTCAATACACCAAATGATATGATAGAGTACGATTTAGAATATAATGCAGAAAGACCTCATTTAATTATTCCTGAATATGGTAGGCACATTCAAAAATTAGTTGACCACTGTATCGCCCTAGAAACAAAAGAAGAACGCAATACTATGGCATTGGCGATTATAGATGTAATGGGAAACTTACAGCCTCATTTAAGAGATGTGCCAGATTTCAAACATAAGCTATGGGATCAACTTTATATTATGTCTGATTTTAAACTAGATGCAGAATCTCCTTATCCAATACCTTCAAAAGAGGAACTTCAAGAGAAACCAACTCCATTAGCTTACCCTAAATCTGCTAATAAATATCGATTTTATGGAAACAATATTCAAATTATGATTGATTTGGCATTAACTTGGGATGATGGAGAAATGAAAGATGCATTAGTATTTTCCATTGCCAATCATATGAAGAAGTGTTTTTTAAATTGGAACAAAGATACTGTTGAAGATGATGTAATATTTTCACATCTTTATGAACTTTCTGATGGAAAAATTGATATTAGAAATACTGAAGAAGTATTGTCTGAAATAAAAAATCTTCTTAGAAAAAGAAATTCTCAAGGTCAAGGAAGTTCTAATCACAAGAACAATAAAGGTAAGAATTACCAACACAAAAATAGAAAAAGATAATATGGCTTCGTTCAAGATCGAGGGTGGGCACAAATTAAATGGAACCATTACACCACAGGGGGCAAAAAATGAAGCACTTCAAATTTTATGTGCTGTTTTATTAACTCCAGAAAAAGTAATTATTCATAACATTCCTGATAT
Organism: uncultured Flavobacterium sp.; assembly: GCA_913061465.1. Classification (GTDB taxonomy): domain Bacteria; phylum Bacteroidota; class Bacteroidia; order Flavobacteriales; family Flavobacteriaceae; genus Polaribacter. The sequence goes on along the minus strand of CAJXSU010000020.1, from coordinate 27,242 downwards.
CATAGACATCAATAAATTAATTTTTATTTTAGGAGAATTAGGAGTTGATATCAAAAAATTAGGAAAAAACTCATATTCTTTTCAAGCAAATAACATAAATCTAGATTATTTAGAATCTCAAGAATTTAAACAAGATGGGAGTTCTTTGCGTGGCTCTATTATGATAGTTGGGCCATTATTGGCACGTTTCGGTAAGGGGTATATTCCTAGGCCAGGAGGTGATAAAATTGGTAGAAGAAGATTAGATACACATTTTGAGGGTTTTATTCGTTTAGGAGCAAACTTTAGATACAATAAGGAAGAATATTTTTATGGAGTTGAAGCTCCTGAAGGATTGAAGGGCACAGAAATGTTACTTGACGAAGCCTCTGTCACTGGAACTGCTAATATTATTATGGCTTCTGTATTGGCTAAAGGAACCACCAAAATATATAATGCAGCATGTGAACCCTATATTCAGCAATTGTCTAAAATGTTGATCAGTATGGGGGCTAACATCAGTGGTGTAGGATCCAATTTATTAATCATTAAAGGAGTAGATTCGTTAAAAGGATGTACTCATAGAGTTCTTCCAGATATGATAGAAATTGGAAGTTGGATAGGTGTAGCAGCAATGACACAATCTGAACTTACGATTAAAGATGTTAGTTGGGAAAATCTTGGACAGATTCCTTCTGTTTTTAAAAAATTAGGAATTCAATTAGAAAAAAGAGGAGACGATATTTATATCCCTTCTCAAGAATGTTATGAGATTCAAAACTATATAGATGGATCAGTTCTAACAGTTTCAGATGCTCCTTGGCCTGGATTTACACCTGATTTATTAAGCATAGTTCTAGTTATTGCCACTCAGGCTAAAGGAACCGTTTTGATACATCAAAAAATGTTTGAAAGCCGTTTGTTCTTTGTAGATAAACTCATAGATATGGGAGCGAAAGTCATTTTATGTGATCCCCATAGAGCAACTGTTATAGGCCACAATCGTCAATCACAATTAAAAGCAACAAAAATGACTTCACCAGATATTAGAGCTGGGATATCTTTATTAATTGCTGCATTATCAGCCAAAGGAACAAGTATTATAAATAACATAGAACAGATCGATAGGGGATATGAAGATATTGAAAATCGTTTACGATCTTTGGGAGCAAAAATAGAAAGAATAGAAGATTAATTTGTACTAATTTTTTAACTTTATACCATAAATAGTGTCACTATGACACTATTTTTTTATTGGCAAAATTATTGAATATAAAATGTAAACATTTTAACAATTTATAAAATGAGTAATAAAGAAAATAGACAAGAAGAAGAGATAATTGATACTGAGAATAGTGCTCAAGCTAATGATAATCAAGAAGTTGAAGAGGTTAAATCAACTTCTGAGGAACTTATTCAGCTAGAAAAAGATAAATATTTACGTTTGTTTGCTGAGTTTGAGAATTATAAAAAAAGAACTTCAAAAGAAAGAATAGAATTATTTAAGACTGCCAGTCAAGAGCTTATGACATCTTTACTGCCAATCATGGACGATTTTGACAGAGGTTTAACTGAAATTAAGAAAGTAAAAGACAAAGAGCTTTTAAAAGGAATGCAATTAATTAATGATAAGTTTAAAAATACACTTACTCAAAAAGGATTAACAGAAATTGAAGTCAATAAAGGTGATGTATTTGATGCCGAAATTCATGAAGCTATTACACAAATACCTGCACCATCAGATAAGTTAAAAGGTAAGGTCATCGATGCTGTTGAGAAAGGCTATAAGTTAGGTGATAAAATCATACGCTACCCTAAAGTAGTTATTGGACAATCATAAATTATTCATTTGTTTTATAGATAAAAATAAATATAGATTACTTTCCCTTTCAGGAAATATAAATAAACAATATGGCAAAACAAGATTATTACGATACACTAGGAATTAGCAAATCTGCCAGTTCAGCTGAGATTAAAAAAGCTTATCGTAAGATGGCTATCAAATACCATCCTGATAAAAACCCAAACGATACTTCTGCTGAAGGAAAGTTTAAAGAAGCAGCAGAAGCTTATGAAGTTTTAAGTGATGGAAACAAAAAAGCACGATATGATCAATATGGTCATGCAGCCTTTGATGGTGCCCAAGGAGGTGGTGGCTTTGGTGGTGGCGGTATGAATATGGATGATATTTTTAGTCAATTTGGTGACATATTTGGTGGAGGTGGTTTTGGAGGCTTTGGCGGTGGAGGTCAACGTCAGGCTAGAGTGAAAGGATCCAATATGCGTATTCGTGTTAAACTAACGCTAGAAGAAATAGCTAAAGGGGTTGAAAAGAAGGTTAAAGTTCGTAGAAAAATTCAAGCAGATGGAGTTTCCTACAAAACATGTTCTTCTTGCAACGGAACTGGACAACAAATGCGAGTAACCAATACCATTCTTGGAAGAATGCAAACAGCTACTACTTGCGGTACCTGTCTGGGTAGTGGTGAAATTATTTCTAGTAAGCCTAATGGTGCAGATGCTCAAGGACTTATTGCGAAAGAAGAAACAGTTTCTATTAATATACCTGCTGGCGTTACTGAAGGTGTACAATTGAAGGTAGGTGGGAAAGGTAATGAAGCTCCAGGTAAAAATTCAATTTCTGGAGATTTATTAGTATTGATTGAGGAAGTTCAGCACGAAACACTAAAAAGAGAAGGTACAAATGTACATTTTGATTTATATATAAACTTATCTGAGGCTGTACTTGGCGTTAGTAAAGAAGTACAAACACTCACTGGAAAGGTGAAAATTAAAATTGAGTCTGGCACACAATCAGGTAAAATTTTACGACTTAAAGGAAAAGGGTTACCAAGTATTGAACGATATGGTACAGGTGATTTTTTAATACATATAAATGTTTGGACACCACAAGAACTAACAAAAGAACAACTTCAATTTTTTGAAAAAATGAAAAATGATGAGAACTTTATTCCATCACCAAAAAAATCTGACAAATCTTTTTTTGAGAAAGTAAAAGATATGTTTTCATAAAATTTTTTTATAATCTTTTTATTTTAAAAAACACTAATTTTAATTTTTGTTGTTAACAACAAATTTCTTTTTCATAGCAATTTTTCCCACTCAATTTTTTTGAGTGGGTTTTTATTATAAATAAAGATTGTACTTTTGAAGTCATAAAGCAGACCTATCTTATCGCTTTTAAAAAATTATTTTATTTTACATTGTATGAAAGATAAGTTTTAAAAGAGGAAAGTCCGGACACCATAGAGTAGCACAGCGGATAACATCCGTCCAATGTAAATTGAGGACCAGTGCAACAGAAAGCAAGTACAGTTCGGCTGTAGTGAAACCAGGTAAACTCTGTGCGGTGCAATGTCATGTACATTAGAGTTTGAGGGTAACTCGCCCGATTCTAAGGGGTAGGCAGATCGATTCTAAGAGTAATTTTAGAACTAGATAAATGATAAGACTCTACTAAGAGAACAGAATCCGGCTTATTGGTCTGCTTTTTTTATCATATTATTAATTTTAACCATTTTTAGTGTCTTTTTTTTATGGTATTCTTAATAATATCATCTTTATGCGTTTTTATTCTTTTAATCAAACCTATTTGTTGTTTATTTTTTAAATATCATCCAAAATCCTTAGTTTTGCCGTACTTAAATTAATAGAAAAAAATACTTTTTATGGCATTTGATATAGATATGATTGAAAGGGTTTACAGCAACATTAAAGAACGTGTTGATGCTGCTAGAGAAATTATAGGTAAACCTTTAACCCTTGCTGAGAAAATATTATATTCTCATTTATGGGATGGAAAGTCAAATAAAGCGTATGTCAGAGGGAAAGATTATGTAGATTTTGCTCCGGATAGAATAGCATTACAAGATGCGACAGCTCAAATGGCATTGTTACAATTTATGCAAGCTGGTAAGAGTAAGGTTGCCGTTCCTACAACCACACACTGTGATCATTTAATACAAGCAAAAGATGGTGCATTTAATGATTTAAAACATGCAAATACTGTAAGTAGTGAGGTTTTTAATTTTTTAGAGTCAGTTTCTAATAAATACGGTTTAGGTTTTTGGAAACCTGGTGCAGGTATAATTCATCAAGTGGTTCTTGAAAATTATGCATTTCCAGGTGGAATGATGATTGGTACAGATTCTCATACTGTAAATGCAGGTGGACTTGGAATGATAGCTATAGGGGTAGGTGGAGCAGATGCTGTCGATGTTATGGCTGGTATGGCTTGGGAATTAAAATTTCCTAAGTTAATTGGTGTAAAATTAACAGGTAAATTATCTGGTTGGACAGCACCTAAAGATGTAATTCTAAAAGTTGCTCAAATTTTAACAGTAAAAGGAGGTACTGGTGCTATCGTAGAATATTTTGGACCTGGAGCTACTGCGATGTCTTGTACTGGTAAAGGAACAATTTGTAATATGGGAGCAGAAATTGGAGCTACAACTTCAACTTTTGGATATGATGAATCTATGGAACGATATCTTCGAGCTACTGATAGATCAGATGTTGCAGATGCAGCGAATAAAGTTAAACATTATCTTACTGCAGATCCTGAAGTATATTCAAATCCAGATCAATATTTCGATCAAGTGATTGAAATTAATTTATCTGAATTGGGTCCTTTATTAAATGGTCCATTTACACCAGATTTATCTACAGAAATAGGTAAAAGCATGAATACAAAAGCTACTTCTAACGAATGGCCACTTCAGGTAGAGTGGGGTTTAATAGGGTCATGTACAAACTCATCTTATGAAGATTTATCTCGAGCATCTTCAATAGCCCAACAAGCTTTAGATAAAGGGTTAACTATGAAAGCTGATTTAGGTATCAACCCAGGTTCAGAAAAAGTGAGATATACTGCAGAACGAGATGGGATTTTATCAATTTTTGAAAAATTAGATGCTAAAATTTTCACAAATGCTTGTGGACCTTGTATTGGTCAATGGGCAAGATATAGTGATCCAAAAAATGCACCTAAAAATAGTATTATTCATTCTTTTAATAGAAATTTTGCAAAAAGAGCTGATGGAAATCCTAATACCCATGCTTTTGTTGCCTCACCGGAAATTACAGCAGCAATAGCTATTGCTGGTAGATTAGATTTTAATCCTTTAACGGATTCACTCATAAATTCTAATGGAGACATGGTAATGTTTGATGAACCAACAGGATGGGAATTACCACCAAAAGGTTTTGAAGTAAAGGATAATGGATTTTTAGCTCCTGAAGCTGATGGTGCTCACGTTAATGTTGTAGTTAATGAAGAATCTGAACGTCTACAGTTGTTAACGCCATTTAAACCTATAGGTAACGAAATTAAGGGAGCAAAACTATTAATTAAAGCTTTTAGTAAATGTACAACAGATCACATATCTATGGCTGGTCCATGGTTACGTTTCAGAGGTCATTTAGATAATATTGCTAACAATACTCTTATCGGGGCTGTGAACGCTTTTGGAAAGAAAACTAACTTTGTAAAAAATCAACTTACAGGAGAATATGCTGGTGTTCCAGATGTTCAACGTTCATATAAAAAGGCTGGGATTCATTCTATAGTTGTTGGAGATCACAACTATGGTGAAGGTTCTTCAAGAGAACACGCAGCTATGCAGCCAAGACATCTAGGTGTTGTAGCTGTAATCGTAAAATCTTTTGCTAGAATTCATGAAACAAATTTAAAGAAGCAAGGAATGTTAGGTTTGACTTTTTCTAATGAAGCAGATTATGATTTAATTCAAGAAAACGATACATTCAACTTTATAGATTTACATGAGTTTTCTCCAGGAAAAAACTTAACTATTGAAGTGATTCATGATGATGGTAGTGTTGATTTTATAAAAACTAACCATACATATAATTCAGGACAGATTGAATGGTATAATGAGGGTTCTGCTTTAAACTTGATTAAAAAGCAAAATGCATAATTAATCGTTAAAAATCAAAAAAAACTCCTAGTTAATTAGGAGTTTTTTTTTGATTTTATAATTATGATTCATTGATAACCTTTCTTAAAATTTTACAACCTTTTATAATTTCTTTTTTTGATATTGTCAGGGGAGGGGTAATTCTAATCGCTTTTTCTTCAAATAAAAGGAAAAATAAAATTAATCCGTATTCTAAGCATTTATGAATGATTTTAGAAGCCATTTCATTAGATTCAACGAGTGCAGCAAGCATAAGCCCTTTTCCTCTTATTTCAATGATTTTTGGATGTATTAAAAGCTCTCTAATTAATGCTTCTTTTTCAAGTGTTTCTTTAATTAATTTTGAATTTAAAATTGTTTGAACTGTAGCAACTCCGGCAGAAGCTATTATGGGGTGTCCTCCAAAGGTGGTTATATGTCCTAGTGTGGGATTCTCTTTTAATAAATCCATTAGATTTTTTTTAGCAATAAATGCACCAATTGGCATTCCACCACCTAAACCTTTTCCAGCAATGATAATATCGGGAATAATTCCATAATGTTCAAAACCCCAAAATTTTCCTGTTCGTCCAATTCCAGTCTGTATTTCATCTAAAATTAATAATGCACCTACTTTCTCACATCTTTTTTTTATTTTTTTTAAATAATCATTTTTTGGAATAATAAATCCTGCTCCTCCCTGAATAGTCTCTAAAATAACTGCAGCAGTATTTTTTGTGATTTTATTTAAATCTTCCAATGAGTTATAGTTGATAAATCTCGACCCTGGCACCAATGGTCTAAATGCTCTATTTTGAATTTCGGACCCTGAAACACTCATAGAACCTTGTGTATTTCCGTGATAAGACATGTGTGCAGATATAATTTCGTATCGTTTTGTATATCTTTTTGCTAGTTTTAATGCCCCTTCACAAGCTTCTGTCCCCGAGTTTGTTAAATAAACACTAAAGGCCTTAGGTAAAGTGGACGCTAGAAGTTTACTCAACTGGAGAGGTTGCTCCTGAATAAACTCTCCATACACCATTACATGGGTATATTTATTTAATTGCTTTTTTATTGCCCTAGTAACCTTAGGATGTTGATGACCTAGGCTATTTGCAGAAACTCCAGCAACAAAATCTAAGTATTTTTTTCCATTATTGTCAAATATATATGATCCTTTTGCTTTTTTTACCTCAATTGATAAAGGATATGGACTTGTTTGAGCTTGATATGTTAAGAAATCATTTTTCACCATTTTGAATTTATGGATTCAATTTATTTTATTTCTGTCTAGAATTATTCTCTCCTCTACCAAATAACTGATTTTCTTTCTTATTCTCTTTTGTCTTACTATTTTTTAAAAAAATATCTTCTTTTGTTTTTGGTTGTTCAGATTCTCGCCAGATAAAACCTTTTAAACGTTTATCGTTTTCTGAATATAATGAGGGTGGGTAGGTCTTACCATCTGACATGTTTAAACATTTAATTTGATTAATTTCACTATTTAGTAGATCAAATTCAATATTACTACAATATTGTTTAGTAATGGTTTCTAAAACCCCTTCATCATTTCTATTAAAATTGATTGCTTCTCCATTTCCTTTTACTAGAAGTGTTTTTAGTTGATTATCGATAAATTTACCATACATGTTTCTACCCTTAATTTGGTTGAAGTTTTCTGGATCTATTGAATCTTTTTGAATAATAAAGGAGTTTCCTAATATTTTTAAAGAATCTAATTTTTCAGTTTTTGTATTGCTTAATAATTTAATACTATCACCAGTTATTTGACTCTTTTCAGACCATAATATTGGATTAAAATACATTTTTGTAATACCCGTTGATTGATTTGTATGAAGAGAATCACATTTACCTTGTAGATCTAATTTGAAAATTTTTACATTATTATATGACCGAATAATTCTGTGTTCTTTTTTACCAGTGACTAAAAGTGTGTCACCATGGATAAAAGTCGAATCATTTTCTACAACAGAAATTGCTACAGCTCTTTTAATCATATAAATTGAATCTTTTTTTTGAAAATATTCAGCATAGTTTCCTTTAGCCATAAAATTTTCAGCAGTATCGATTACCTTAATATTATTTGTAGCTGAGGCGAAGCCACGAATTTTATCGTAGAATAAACTGTCACCTTCAATAGTTCGATCATCTAAATAAAGTTTAGCATTTTTTACAAAATGCGATATATCTGTTTTTGTATTGTAAAACCCTCTTTCAGAATATATTTTATTATTATCTTTTTGGTTAGTGATGGTAGATGGCCCATATAAAAAAGCATGTCCCGAATTGGTATAATAGTCTAAATGATTTGAAGTTATTATGTTATCAGGATTGGTAACTGTGACTTTAGTTGTTGCTGTAAATTTCTTTTGTTCTAAATAGTAGTTCCCGTTTTTACTTTCTAAAACATTAGTTTCATCTTTAATGATTGCATGATCTTTATAAAACAGTAGTTGACTAGCTCTGTTAAAATAAAGTGTATCTGTTGTTAGCGTCATTGTTGGATCTTCTAATACAACACTCCCCCAAGAAACCGATTTTTTAAAATTTGCGTCATAATCCACGTAATTACTGAATTGTTTTACTGTATCTCCTTGGTTAATTATTACATTACCAATGGCTTTAAAAAAGTTTTCTTTTTTATAATAGAAGGCTTTTTGTGAGGTTAAGATAGCACCAGCGTGAATCATTTTTACATTTCCAATGAGTACTGTTGCTCCTGGATATTTTTCCTCATCAACAAACTGAAGATCAGCATCGTATCTAATTTTCTTTTGTTGAGAAAATCCATTAGATGTAATCAAAATAAAAAATATGATCAGTAATTTTTTCAAACTTTCAATTTATTTTGGCTAAAATACTGAAATGACAACCCTAAATCTCTTAATTATACTATAAAACTATCTAAGAATGGTTTGCTTTCTATCAGGGCCTACAGAAACAATTTTAACAGGTACACCAGTCTCTCTTTCAACAAAAGCTACATAGTCTAGTAAGTTTTTAGGCAATTGATCTTCAGAAGTCATCTTTGTTAAATCTTCATCCCATCCTTTAAATTCAGAATAATTTACAGAAACATTTTCTGGTTCAATGTTATAAGGTAGATGACTAATTTCATTTCCTTTATAATTGTAGGATGTGCAAACTTTTAATGTTTTAAACCCAGAAAGAACGTCACCTTTCATCATCATTAGTTGGGTAACACCATTTATGTCTACAGCATATTTTAATGCAACTAAGTCTAACCATCCACAGCGTCTTGGTCTTCCAGTAGTTGCGCCAAATTCATGACCTACTTTTGCCATTTTTGCTCCATCTTTATCAAATAATTCTGTAGGGAAAGGACCAGAACCAACACGAGTTGTGTAGGCTTTAAAAATACCAAATACTTCTCCAATTCTATTTGGTGCTACACCCAAACCAGTACAAGCTCCAGCAGCAGTAGTATTTGAGGAGGTAACATACGGATAAGTTCCAAAATCTATGTCCAATAATGAACCTTGTGCTCCTTCAGCTAGTATTGTTTTATTTTCTTTAACAGCGTTGTTCAAAAACTCTTCACTATCGATAAATTGTAATCTTCTTAATTTATCTACTCCTTTACAGAACTCTTCTTCTAGCTCTTTTAGATTGTATTGTATATCTACATTGAAAAAATCTAACATTTTGATATGCTTTGAGGTCAATGCTTGATATTTATCTTTCCAATTATCCATTTCTAAATCTCCAATTCTCATTCCATTCCTCCCAGTTTTATCCATATATGTTGGACCAATGCCTTTAAGTGTTGAACCAATTTTAGCTTTACCCTTTGAGGTTTCTGAGGCAGCATCTAATAATCTGTGCGTTGGCAAAATTAAATGTGCCTTTCTTGAGATAAGTAATTTCTTTTCATAATCAATGTTATGCTTATCTAGATTTTCTAGCTCTTTTTTAAAAATAACAGGATCTATTACAACACCATTTCCAACAACATTCAAAGCGCTCTTATGAAATATTCCGGAGGGAATTGTATGTAAAACATGTTTGTGTCCATCAAAAATTAGAGTATGACCGGCATTAGGTCCTCCTTGAAATCTTGCTATAATATCATAGTTCTTAGTAAGAACATCTACAATTTTTCCTTTCCCTTCATCTCCCCATTGAAGACCAAGTAATAAATCTACCCCCATGTAATTTAATTCTAAAAAATTAGTTTTTTGATTGTTTTTTTGTTCCGTAAAAGTAAAGTGAATGATTATGAATATTTATATCAAAAACCTCTTCTATTGTTTTTTTGATAACTTGAATTCTAGGATCGCAAAACTCTTTTACTTCTCCTGTATCTGTAAGGATTACGTGGTCATGTTGTTTGTCAAAATAACTTTTTTCGTAGCGAGCCATTGACTGACCATCAAATTGATGTTTTCTAACAAGACCACAATCAAGCAATAAATCAATCGTATTGTATAATGTTGCTCTACTTACCCGGTAATTTTTGTTTTTCATATTGATATATAAAGATTCTATATCAAAATGTTCATCTACATCATATATTTCCTGTAGGATAGCATATCTCTCCGGAGTTTTCCTGTGTTTGTTCTCTTCTAAAAAGGTTGTGAATACTCTTTTTACAACTTCTTGATTGTTTTTTGAGACCATAATATCACTTTATAAGTAAACAAATTTAATGTTATTATTGTTATAAATAAATGTTTTTGTAGAAGGTTATTTACATAGTATTAACACGTTGCACTTTTTTCACTCCTTCTACTTTTTTTATTTTTTCTATTATTTTATTTAGTTGAGTTCTATTCTTTACACTTATAGATAATTTACCATCAAAGATTCCTTCGTTTCCGGCAATATTAATGCTATGTATAAATACATCCATATTGTTAGAGATAATTTTAGTTAAGTTATTTACAATACCTCTATTATCCTCTCCACTTACCTTTAATATGGCTTTAAATTCTTGATTTGTAGAATCTATCCACTTGGCTTTAATAACTCTGTAAGCATAGTTAGATTGCATTGAAATTGAATTCGGACAATCTTTTTTATGAATTTTAATTCCTTCATTAATAGTAATAAAACCGAATACTTTATCTCCTGGTATTGGTTTACAACATTTTGATGTAGTATAATCTAATTTTTCTTCTTCTATTCCAAAAACAAGATCATCATATTTGGTAGAAACTTCTTCTTTATTAATCAGTTCTTTTGAAGGAGCTCTTGTTAGGCGTTTCTTGAAGAAGTTTACTATGGTGTTGTTTCTTTGACTAACAAAATTTTTAAGTTGAGTATTGTCAATGGCTCCATTACCAATTCTAAAGAATAAATCAAAGCTGGTCTTTAATTTAAAAAAAACAACTAATTCATTTAAAGACTTTTCATTAAAGTTTATTTTCAAGTGTCGTAATTTTCTGGCTAAGATTGCTTTACCCTCCTCCGCGATCTTTTTTTCTTGTTCTTTTAATGCCGTTTTAATTTTTGTTCTTGCCCTTGCAGTAATAACAAAATCTAACCAACGAGCATTAGGTTTATTACTAGAAGTTGTAATTACTTCTATTTGTTCGCCACTTGAGAGCTCAAAACTTAAGGGGACTAATTTGCCATTTACTTTTACACCTCTACATTTTAATCCCACATCAGTATGAATGGAAAAAGCAAAATCTAATGCAGAAGCACCTTTTGGTAAAGATTTTAAGTCACCATTAGGAGTGAATACATAAATTTCTTTTGCGTACAGGTTTAATTTAAAATCTTCTACAAAATCTATTGCATTAATACTTTGATTTTCAAGAGTTTCCTTTAAGCGATTTAACCAACCATCAAGACCATTATCACTTTCAATACCTTGTTTGTATTTAAAATGGGCAGCATAACCTTTTTCTGCTATTTCATCCATTCTATTGGATCGAATTTGAACTTCTACCCATTTTGCTTCTGGTCCAACAACAGTGATGTGTAATGCTTCATATCCTGTTGATTTTGGTTGAGAAATCCAATCTCTAAGTCGAGATGGGTTAGGTTTAAAATAATCAGTAACTATTGAATAAATTTTCCAAGCATCAAACTTTTCATCTTTGGAAGAAGGATCGTATATTATTCTAATGGCAAACTTATCATAAACTTCATCAAAAGAAACATTTTGCTTACGCATTTTCCTTCTTATAGAATAGATAGATTTAAATCTCCCTTTAATTTGATACTTAAAACTTTCTTTACTTAAACCATTATTTAAGGTATTTTCAAATGATTTTATATAGTTTTCTTGATCTTCTTTACTTTCACTTATTTTACTTAAAATATCATTGTATACCTCAGGTTCGGTATATTTTAAGCCTAAGTCCTCTAATTCAGTTTTTATGTTATACAATCCAAGGCGGTGTGCTAAGGGGGCATAAATATATAAAGTTTCAGAAGCAATTTTCACTTGTTTATAAGCAGGCATTGCATCCATTGTTTGCATGTTATGTAATCTATCTGCTACTTTAATTAAAATTACACGAACGTCATCATGTAAGGTGAGTAGCATTTTTCTGAAATTTTCAGCTTGTATAGAATGATCTTTATCTTTTTTAAGGCTAGATATTTTTGTAAGACCACTTACTATTCTTGCAACAGTCTCCCCAAATAAACGTTCTATATTATCTAGTGTATATTTAGTGTCTTCAACTACATCATGTAATAAAGCAGCAGCAATAGATGTGGCGCCTAATCCAATTTCATTAGCTACTATTTTAGCAACAGATATCGGATGAAAAATATAAGGTTCACCAGTTTTCCTTCTCTGGTTAGAATGTGCTTCGACAGATAAGTTAAATGCTTTCCTTATCATTAATTTATCTGATCTTGACAGTGTTTGATAGGTTTCTTTTAGGAGATTTTTATAGCGTTTAGCTATTTCTTTATTTTCTTCCTCTATGGTTGCCTTGTAATTCAAAAATTAGTTTATGTGTATCAAGAAAAATTATATAAAAACATCAATACTATAGTGCCGGTCAAGCAAGTAATGAATGTAGTATAAAAATTATATTTGAGCAAATTTTTTAGCTCAGTTTATTACTTTAAGTTTTTAATCCTATTAATTAGTGTTGGATGGGAGTAGTGAATAAAAACGTATAAATAGTGTGGCGTAAGGTTACTTAAACTATTTTTAGACAATTTTTTTAATGAACTAATTAACGGTTTACTGGCAAATGTTTTTTTAGCATAATTATCAGCTTGATATTCAAATTTTCTAGACATATAATTCATAAACATTCCTGAGAGCTCAGATATTGGTGAATATAAAACTCCAAATGTTATTAAACCGATGTGAAAGCTTGGATTTGAAACCCCCAACGCTAACGAAAATATTGGTGTATTAATAAATAATGATAATAAAAATAAAGTAATACCTGTTATTATAACTGAGGCTGTAAAATTAAAAATAATGTGTTTTTTTTTGTAATGTCCAACTTCATGAGCCAGTACAGCAACTATTTCATCATTAGTTAAATCGTTTATAAGTGTATCATAAAGTGTAATTCGTTTTTGATTTCCGAAACCAGAAAAATAAGCATTAGCTTTTGTAGAACGTTTTGATCCATTAATCACATAAATATTATCTAACTTAAACCCTACAGAATTTGTGTATTTTGTAATAGCGTTTTTAAGCTCTCCATCTTTTAATGGAGTTTGTTTGTTAAATAAGGGCACTATAAGTTTAGAATAAAACATATTCATGAATAGTGAGAAAACAGTAATCAATACCCAGGCATAAAGCCAAAAGTGAACTCCTGTGAATTTATAAAACCAAGTAATTAAAGCTAAAATAATTCCCCCTAGAGTAGCAGACATAAAAAGCCCTTTTAACTGATCTAAAAAAAAAGTTTTTTTACTAGTTTTATTAAACCCAAATTTTTCTTCTATTATAAATGTTTTATATAATGAAAAAGGGATGCTAATGATTTCACTTCCAATCATTATAATTCCAAAAAAAATTAAAGTAATGGTTATGATATTATTAGAAAATTCTCTTGCAATATTATCAACAATTGAAAATCCATTAAAAAAGAAAAAACCAAGTGTTGTTATTAAAGAAAACAATGAAGTAATTATATTATACTTATAATTTGTTTTTTTGTATTGTTGAGACTTTTGATATTCAATTATTTCATAAACATCAGAAACTTCTTTAGGTGTTTTATCATTAAAATGTTTAGCATTTAAATGCTTTAAAACAGTATCTAAAACAAATTTTATTAATAAAATGGCTATTAGAATATTAAATAGAGTAGAGGGTTCCATTATTTACTAATCTTTTTGTTAGCATACATAGCAGCACCGATAATTCCTGCATTATTTTTAAATTTAGCAACTTTAATCTTTATATCTGTACTTAAGTGTTGTTTAAATTTATCATACTTTTTACTAATACCACCACCTAAAACAACTAGATTAGGTGAAAATATTGTTTTGATATGTTGAAGTAAAACATCGAAGCGTAAAGCCCATTCCTGTAAAGTTAATTCTTCTTTTTTTCTGATAGAATCTGCACAAAAAAACTCTATTATTTCTCCATTCTTATGGAGTAATTTTCCAATTTCTAAATTAGGAATTAATTTCCCATTGTTAAATAGGCCAGATCCTATTCCAGTTCCTATGGTAATAACCAATACAACACCCTTTTTCCCTTTCCCTGCTCCTAAAGTTACTTCTGCTATTCCAGCTAGATCAGCATCATTACTTATGTAAAAAGGAATATTACAAATATTTTTAAAAAAATCATCAACCTGAATGTTTTTCCAACTAGAACTTAAGTTACCAGAATGAATACATTTCCCATCTATAATTGTTGTTGGGAAACTACATCCTACAGCTTTATTCCAATTAAAATAGGTTACCATTTCTTTCACTACTTCAGCAATTGCCTCTGGTGTTGCTGGTTTCGGTGTTGATATTCTATGTCTTTTTGAAATTAATTCACCTGTTTTTGTATCAACAATTGCAGCTTTAATTCCAGAACCACCGATATCCATCCCTAGTATTTCCATGTAAATATTATTTAAAGTTTCGTTGTCTTTTTGCTTCAAAAAGTAAGATTGCAGCTGCAACAGATACATTCATAGAGTCAATTTCTCCTTGCATTGGAATATTTATATTTTTTATTGAATGATTTCTCCAAATTTGTGTTAAGCCGTTTGCTTCTGTGCCCACAATAATAGCTGATGCTTCTGTGTAATTTTCATCGGTGTATTTATTGGAGTTTTGCAAAGTTGCTGCATACATTTTTATATTTTTTTCTCTAAAGAAAGCGATAACTTCTTCAGATGAAGAGACTACAATGTTTTTTGTAAAAACACCACCTACACTAGATCTTATAAGATTAGGATTATATGGATCTGTTTTTGGATCTGCTAAGATTATAGCATCTATATTGGCGGCATCCGCAGTTCTAATCATTGCGCCAATGTTTCCAGGTTTTTCGATGCCTTCAAGAACTAAAATTAAGGGTTTTTTATTTTTGAATATTAGCGAATTTAAATCAATATGTTTTGATTTAGCAATAGCAATAATTCCTTCTGTAGATTCTCTGTAAGCAATTTTTTGATAGACTTCAGGTGTGATCTCAATTACTTCTTTGGCATTAAATTGTTTTAAATAGTTGTACTCAATTTTTTTTGAAATAAATAGAAGTGATTTAATTTCAAATTTACCTTTAAATGCCAGTTCAATTTCTCTTTTTCCTTCAATTATAAATAATTGTTGTTTTTTTCTTTCCCGAGATTTCTCTTGAAGTTTAAGAATATTTTTTATGAAAGGATTTTGGAGACTTTGTATTTGTTTCATTTAATTTGAAACATTTAATGTTTATTACAAATTTATACTTTTAATTCTTTTTAAGATAGTATTCTTATAAAAAAAAGACTCTAAAATTATAGAGCCTTTTTCATTTTATTCTGATTTATATTTATTAGAATAACGTTTCCATAATTTGGTTTGGTGAGATTTCAAACTTATATTTCTTCCTTGGATAAAAGCTTCAGTTAAAATATTCCCCCTCATATCAAGGGCGTCACCTTGAGAAATAAATAAAGTAGCATCTTTACCAACTTCTAAAGTTCCAACCGTGTCATCAATTCCAAGAATTTTTGCAGCATTGTTTGTAATTAATTTAACAGCATCTTCTCTATTAAGTCCATGTGCAGAAAATGTACCTGCGTAAAATGGTAAATTACGAGTATTCATTCTTTCCATTTGTCCTTCCATACCTATACCAACTAAAATTCCTAAATCTGTTAAAGTTTTTGCAATTGTATAGGTGTAATCATAGGCATGATCTTCACTTTCAGGATTTCTATGAGGTCTTTCAAGTATTACAGGTATGTTGTGTTCAACAAGCAAGTCTGAAACTTTTTCAGCTTCATGTCCATTCACTAAAACTAAATTATTTATTCCCATATCCTTAGCCATGCTTATAGCATCAGTAATTTCTCTTTGCCCGTTGGCGTGAATAAAAAGCTTCTGAGATCCAATAAACAATCCTTTAATTGAAGAAAATGGTAAATTTTTTATTAAATTTTCTTTGTTGTGATACTGTTTTGCATCTTTAAAAAAAGATGCTATTTCCTGTGTTTCCTTAAGGTAGTTTTTGTCTGGTTTTAGAGCTGGATCTTCACCAAGCCACCATCTTCCACTTGTAAAACTAGAGGGCCAGTTTATATGGATTGCATCATCATTTTTAATTGAAGCATCTTCCCAATTCCATGCATCTAGTTGAACAACAGATGATGTTCCTGAAATCGTACCCCCTCTAGGTGTAATTTGAGCCATTAAAACTCCATTTGGTCTCATAGACTCTACAACTTTACTTTCTGCATTATAGGCTATAATACTTCTAATATGTGGATTCATAATCCCAGTTTCTCTAACATCTGATGATGCTTTAACAGCATCTACTTCCACTAAACCTAAAGTTGAGTTTGCAGCTATAAATCCGGGATAAATATGTTTTCCATTGGCCATAATAATTCTACCAATTCTCCTAATTTTGGTATTTGAACTACCAACAAAGATTATTTTCCCATCCCTAAACATTATTAGAGAATTTTCAATGACCTCTCCATTACCCAAATGGGCTGTTGCTCCTTCAATAGATATTGGTTCAGTTTGCTTGCTTGCTGGGGTCTGTTGTGCTGTGATGTTTACAGTTATAAGTAAAAACATCAAACTATATATAACTTTTCTCATTTTTTATATTTCTTTTGTATCACAATGAAAATTTCTATCTCTTCTTTTCTTGGGTAATTGTGTTTTACCACCACCCATTTTTTCTTTTAACATCAAGTTAATGAGTTTTGCTTTTTCTAATTTAATGGATGCTCTTTTACTTTCGTCGTCTTTTATGTCAAAATAAATCTTTCCTTCTATGATTGTTTTTTCAGCTTTAGCATAAATAGACAATGGATGATCACTCCATAAGACAACATCAGCATCTTTTCCTACTTTAATACTTCCAACCCTATCATCTATATGTAAAAGTTTTGCTGGGTTTATGGTAACCATTTTCCATGCTTCTAATTCTGATATTCCACCATACTTTACAGTTTTTGCAGCCTCTTGATTTAATCTTCTAGACATTTCTCTATCATCAGAGTTAATTGCAACAGTTACACCTGCATTATGCATAATTGCAGCATTATAAGGAATAGCATCATTTACCTCATATTTGTAGGCCCACCAATCTGAGAAAGTAGATCCACCAACTCCATGTTCTTTCATTTTATCAGCTACTTTATAGCCCTCTAAAATATGAGTAAACGTATTTACATTAAAATTAAATTTTTCTGCTACTTTCATTAACATATTAATCTCACTTTGAACATATGAATGACATGAGATGTAGCGTTCTTTATTTAAGATTTCTGCTAAAGTTTCCATTTCTAGATCTTTTCTGTAAGGTTGTCCACTTTTCTTTAAAAGATCATATTCTTTAGCTCTTTGAAAATAATCTGTAAAAACCTGCTCAACGCCCATACGGGTTTGTGGGAAACGATAACTTGTATTAGATCTTGATTGTTTTACATTTTCACCTAATGCAAATTTTATGAATTTAGGAGAGTTATTATAAATTAAATTTTCAGCATTTTCTCCCCATTTTAGTTTTATTATGGCTGAACGCCCTCCAATTGGATTGGCAGAACCATGAAGAATTTGAATAGAAGTTGTACCTCCAGAAAGGTTTCTGTATATATTAATGTCTGTTGGGTCTACAACATCCTCTATTGTTACTTCTGCAGTAGAGTTATGACCACCTTCATTAATTGCTGAGGCTGCTATATGCGAATGTTCATCTACAATACCTGCAGTTAGATGTTTTCCCATCCCATCAATTATTAAAGCTTTGTTGTCTTTAATATTTCTTCCGATTAGAACAATTTTACCATTTTTAAGCAATACATCAGTATTTTTTAATATTCCTTCAGATTCGCTAGTCCAAACTGTTGTATTTTTAATTAAAATAGTTTGTTGGCTTGGTTGTGTAAAATTTCCATATCCAATATTGGGAAAAGATACTGGATGAAGATCAATATTGTTGTCTTTACCAGTATTATTCTTTATATCTTTAATTTTCTCTTTAATAATTTTTGAAGTAGTCCAAGAAGTTTGATTACCTGAACTATCAAAGGCAGTTCCATTCATTTTATCTGAACTATTCGATATTTTTCCTAATATCCTAGTATAAGTACCTTTGTTATTAATTGTAATAGAAATCCAGTTATTTTCGAAAGAAAAAGTAGATTTTATTTTTTCATTCCCTATTGTTAAAATTCCTTTTTGTTTTGCTCCTTTTCCTGTAATCGATAAATTGTATTCTTGGTTATTAACTCTCAACAAGTAGTCTCCTGTTATGTCTTTAATATTCATGTCACTAATAATATTTCTATCTCCTTGGACCCAATTTTCATGAATAGTAGTTTTGGAATCAAAAACATCACCAGACGTAATAATAAAGTTAGCATAACTCCCAATATTTAGATTACCAATTTTATCATTTCCTAATATTTGAGCAGGTATAGATGTTAACGCAGCTAAAGCATTTTTTTTATTAAAACCGTATTTAATTGCTTTTCTAAGGTTTTTGTGAAAAGAACTAATTGATTTTAATTTATAAGTAGTTAGTGCAAAAGAAATTCCATTATTAGTTAATACATTCAAGTTGGATGGCTCTTGATTCCATTTACGCATTTCACCTAAATCTATATGTTGAGCTAACAATGGATCAGCAACATCATATGCTACCCTAAAGTTAATAGGAATGATAAACTTTGCATTAGTGTTTTTTATATCTTGAATCCTTTCAAATTCATCACCAGAACCTACAATAGTGTATTGTATCCCAAATTCATCACCTATTTTATCAGCTCTTAGAGCATCAATATGACTACCTGTTTCAAATATTTGAGTTTCATTTTTATGTTTATTGAGTGCATGTAATGATAAATCTGAATTCTTCATTTTTCCTTTTTCGTACCAATTTGCATCCAAGTAAGTTTGGCGGAGTAATGCCATAGCTCCCATTCTTGATGTCGGATATGATTGTCGAGACTTTACACTTTTAGAGAATGAAAGATATTGACCAGAATTATCATCTAAAACTCGGTATGCATTGTTAGCATTAGGATTAAGAGATACAAGCAACCCACTTCCTCTCATAATACCATCTTGTGAATGTGTATTTACTACACCAAATCCAGCTTTTAAGTACTCTTTAGATTTTTTTGAATCAAACTTAAAAAGCGAATATGATGATGTTTCAGGTCTAATATGATCATTCCAATAATACCCTTTTCTTTCTGCCTCATATTGTGGTCTTCTTCCCCTTGAAAAATCTCTTTTTGGTTTTTTAATACCAAAATCAGAGTATATGTCAATGAATGAGGGGTATATTGTTTTACCACTTAAATCTATAGTTGTTATGCCTTTAGGAATTTTTACTGATTTACCAATAGAAACAACCTTTCCATCTTTAATCAATAAAGTACCCTTTTTGATCACTTTATCTGAACTCATAAAAATGGTAGCGTTTTTAAATGCAACCATCGTATTTTTTGATGTTTTTACACCAGTATTTATCGGAAAGTACTCTTGTGCTTTTGTTAGAGTAACAATCAAAAGCATAAATACTAAAAATAGTTTTTTCATCTTACAGTTTTTTATTTTTATAAATCTATTGAGAACTTAATACTTATTGAATATTTGTAATTGTTTTTAACAAAACTTTATGAACAAAATAAAAGTTTTAATTGGTTAATAAAACTCTTGTTAAAACAGTCTAAAAATTTATTATGATTAATAAATTATATTCTATTGAGAGGTTTTTTGAAATAACTAATTAATAAATCTACTACATAATTATAGGAATTAATACCTTTAATTTGGTTGTTGGATTTTAAATAGGCGTTGTACCCTTTTTTTACGATTGGCTCAAAAGGATTTTTATAAGTACTCCAGAAATCAGATGAAGACTTAAAATCAATTAAAACCCCTTGGTTTAAACTTTTATAAATCTTATCAAAAATAACTCTATCTCTTTTGTATAATTCAAAGATGGCGTATCTGGTAGCCATTCTATATGCAGAATATTTAAAGTAAGGATCATCATTGGATAATGCTGTTAAAAAACCTATAAAATTAGCTTCGTTTTCTGCAGCAAAACCAATTTGGTGAGCCATTTCGTGAGTAGTAGTAGTAGGTAAAATTGTTTTTGGGATCAATCTATTTACTTGCGCTTCTCCTGTAAATGGATTTAGATAACCTGAAGTTCCATTATAAGATTGAAAAACACTTATTAGTGAATTTTTTGCTCTACCATATTTGTAAGTGAATAAAGAATTATTTTCAGCTAATTTTTTGTATCCCTTTTTAGCAAGTAAATAAATTTCTTGATTTGAATGAGGAACAATTACGCTAAGCGAATCTGATTTTGTAATAGTTAAATGAGATTGATTCAATTTAGAAACTAAATATTTGGTAAGATTTATTAATTCTTCATTAGGGTATGAAGTGGTTTTATACTCTAGATTTTTATATAAAGGCTGTCTGTAATAATTTAATCCCCATAATAAGTAAAATAAGAAGTAAATTATTGAAATAAACGAAGTGATCCCTAAAAGTTTAGAGAGTATATTTTTAAAGCGTGTTGACACCAACTTATAGATAAAATGTATTATGTATATGGTAAAAAATAAAATTATAAGATCTCCAAAAGAAAAAGAGATCCATCCAAATAAAAGACTTAAAACAGTATTTATATAAGGATATATCCCTCTAGAGTAATAAGTTTCAACAAAGTATGGATTGTATGCAATCCATTTCATAAATAGCATTTGAATTCCTAAAAAAAGGGTCAGATAAATATATCTTTTTTTTATCTTCATATTGGTAAAAATACAGAAAGAATTGTAGAACTTTATACTTTGTTAACATGATAATAACAATTTGGTTAACAAATCTTGTTTACAAATAAAAAGCAATAAGAGAATCTTCAATTACAAGTAAAAATATACATTTGTTACTATGGAAAAAACACAATCATTTAGTGGTAGAAAAATAGATAAAGCTAAAATTATTAATCTCGAAAAAGGGAAAATACCACCACAAGCAGTCGATTTAGAAGAGGCTGTGCTTGGTGCTATGATGATTGACAAAAAAGGGATAGATGACGTTATTGATATTTTGCATCCAGACGCATTTTACGAATTAAAACATCAAGAGATTTATAGAGTTATTTATGATCTTTTCCAAGAATCGAAACCAATAGATTTGTTAACGGTTTCTGACGCTCTAAGAAAAAACGCAAAACTTGATTTAGTTGGTGGTGATTTTCATTTGATAAGATTAACACAAAAAGTAGCATCGTCAGCCCACATAGAATTTCATGCTAGAATCATTCTTCAAAAATATATTCAACGAAGACTTATTAGTATCTCTAGTGATATTATTGAGAATGCCTATGATGAAACTGCAGATGTATTTGATTTATTAGATAATGCAGAAGCAAAATTATTTGAGGTAACTCAAGGGAACTTAAAGAAAAGTTCAGAAGGAGCTAGTGATCTTGTTAAACAAGCTTTAACTAAGATTCAAGAAATTTCAAATAAAGAAGGAATGAGTGGTTTGGCTACAGGTTTTACAAAACTAGATGCTATTACTTCAGGATGGCAACCCTCAGATTTAATTATTATTGCAGCTCGTCCTGGTATGGGAAAAACTGCTTTCGTTATTTCTATGGCTAAAAATATGGCAATTGATTTTAATCATGCTGTCGCTGTTTTTTCATTAGAAATGTCTTCTGTTCAGTTAATCACTAGAATGATTTCTTCAGAAACTGGATTAACTTCAGAGAAACTTCGTAAAGGAAATTTAGAACCTCATGAATGGGAGCAATTGAATGTAAAAGTCAAACGATTATCTGATGCTCCTATTTTTATAGATGACACACCATCATTATCAATTTTCGATTTACGAGCTAAAGCAAGAAGATTGGTTTCTCAACATAACGTAAGGATTATAGTAATAGATTATTTACAATTGATGACTGCTGGAAATAATAATAAAGGTGGAGGAAATAGAGAACAAGAAATCTCTATGATTTCTAGAAATTTAAAGGCTTTAGCAAAAGAATTAGAAGTTCCTGTGATAGCCCTTTCTCAATTATCTAGAGCTGTAGAAACTAGAGGAGGAAGTAAAAGACCCTTATTGTCAGACTTACGTGAATCTGGTGCAATAGAACAAGATGCTGATATTGTATCATTTATTTTTCGACCAGAATATTATGGGATGACAGAATGGGATGATGATGAACACACTCCATGTGAAGGACAGGGTGAATTTATTATTGCAAAACACAGAAATGGTGGACTAGACAATATTCGTTTAAAATTTACAGGGCATTTAGCTAAATTCTCAGATTTAGAAGAAGGTTTTAGTAGTGAATTTCAGTCTAGTATGAATACAGATTTTACTGAGGATGTTTTTCCAGATACACGAATAGAACCAAAAGACGCTTTTAAAATTAATGAAGATGATGTTCCTTTTTAAAATTATATTTAATAAACTCTTGTTAACTAATAATATCAATATGAAACGTATTCTAACTTTAATACTTTTTTGTTTCAACCATTTGTTGGTCGTATCTCAGGAAGCCAAAACATCATTTCAACCTTTAGATGTTTTTTCTTTAGAATGGGTTTCAGATCCTCAAATATCCCCAGATGGGTCACAAATTGTTTACAAAAGAAATGGTTTTGATATCATGAAAGACAAATCAAAAGGAAGCCTCTGGGTCATTAATACTGATGGTTCTTCCCATAGAAAACTAACCTCAAGGGAAGTCAATGAATCTAATGCAAGATGGTCCCCCGATGGAAAGCGCATTGCTTTTGTTAGTAGTACAAGCGAAGGTTCAGAATTATATATGTATTGGTTTTTAACAGGTCAAATTGCAAAATTATCTCAATTAGAAATGTCTCCAGGAAATATAACCTGGTCACCAGATGGAAAACAAGTAGCTTTTACCATGTTTAAGCCACAAAATTTACCAGTAATTATTAAGATGCCTAAAAAGCCTAAAGGTGCGAAATGGGCAAAACCTGCTAGAATTACCAATAGATTGAAGCATGAGGCAGATGGAAGAGGCTATATGAATCCTGGATTTACACATATTTATACAATACCTGCTCAAGGAGGTACACCTAGACAAGTTACTAGTGGTAATTATAATCATTCGGGTACATTATCTTTTTCTCCAGATAATAATTCTATATATTTTTCAGCAAATCGAGTTGAAAATTGGGAATATGACTTTAGAAATAGTGAAATTTACAACGTTGATATTTATTCAAAAAAAATTACCCTTTTAACTTCTCAAATAGGGCCAGATTTTTCTCCAAAAGTTTCTCCAAATGGTAAGAAAATTGCTTTTTTAGGATATAAAGATAAATCACAAGCTCACCAAAACAGAGTTCTTTATTTAATGGATTCTGACGGTAAGAATAGAAAAGTTGTTTCTCGAAAATTTGACAATAGTGTTTCAAATATTTCTTGGGATAAATCAGGTAAAGGCTTGTATTGTACCTACGATGAACAAGGAAATTCAAAAGTAGCTTACATCACCACAAATGGTAAAATCTCCAAACTTGCTGATAATTTGGGAGGAACAACTATTGGAAGACCCTATGCCTCTGGTTCGTATTCAGTTGCTAATAACGGAACTTTGGCTTTTACACATACAAGACCAGAATATCCATCTGAACTTGCTATTATTCGAGATAGTAAACCACCAAAATTAATTACCAATTTAAACGAAGATATTTTAGCGCATAGGGTACTTGGAAAAACAGAAGAAGTTTGGTATACTTCTTCTTTTGATGGAAGAAAAATTCAGGGATGGATAGTAAAACCACCTTTTTATGATACTTCCAAAAAATATCCATTATTAGTAGAAAATCATGGAGGTCCAATTTTAAATTATGGAGATCGTTTTACTGCAGAAATCCAACTATATGCTGCAGATGGATATGTGGTATTTTATCCAAACCCTAGAGGAAGTACTAGTTATGGAGAAGAATTTGCAAATTTATTATATAATAATTATCCAGGACAAGATTATAATGATGTTATGGATGGAGTTGATTTTTTAGTGCAAAAAGATATTGTAGATCCTCAAAAATTATTTGTTACAGGAGGAAGTGCAGGGGGGATTATGACTGCTTGGATGATTGGTAAAAGTAATCGTTTTAAAGCTGCTGTAGTTGTGAAACCAGTAATGAACTGGATTAGTAAAACTTTAGTAGCAGATAACTATTTTGGATACGCAAATTCTCGATATCCAGGACAGCCATGGGAAAATTTTGATACATATTGGAAGTTTTCACCATTATCATTGGTTGGTAATGTAGAAACTCCAACTATGGTCATGGTTGGAATGAATGATTTAAGGACACCACCAAGTGAGGCAAAGCAATTGTATCATGCATTGAAATTACGAAAAATTGAAACGGTATTAGTTGAAATTCCTGAGGCATCTCACGGCATTGCAAAAAAACCAAGTAATTTGATAAGTAAAGTAGCACATACTTTAGCCTGGCTAAAAAAATATAATTTTTAATCTCATTAATAAAAATATTATATTGAAAAAACAAGCCTTAGCTTTTGTGTTTTTATTATGGTCGAATTTTATTTGGGCTTCTTTTGTATATATTCCAATGAATAATAACATACAAAAAAACCATCTCAAGGCTTATGGTATTGTCTATTTCTCGTTACAATCAGGATTAAAAGCTAAATGGTTATTAAATTATGATGGAGGTGCTTTTCTAATTGAGAACAATACTTTAATAGAAAATGAATGTAAAATTCGTGGAGTTTCTTATCAAATAATCTCCGATACAAAAGCAGAATTAATTTTACAAGATATTTCGTCACCCTCCAAAAATCAAGAAGCTGTGACTTTAGAAAAAGCGCCAAAGATTGCAGTATATTCACCCAAAGATAAAATGCCATGGGATGACGCAGTAACTATGGTGTTAACCTATGCTGAAATACCATTTGATGTTATTTATGATAATGAAATATTGAATGATCAATTGTTATTATACGAATGGGTTCATCTACATCACGAAGATTTTACAGGACAATATGGTCGATTTTATGGAGCTTTTAGAACAGCTCCTTGGTATGTAGATGGAAAGATAAGAACAGAAAAATCTGCTAAAGCTTTAGGTTTTGATAAGGTATCCCAGCTCAAATTAGCTGTCAGTCTTAAGCTAAGAGATTATGTAATAAACGGAGGATTTATGTTTGCGATGTGCTCAGCTACTGATAGTTTTGATATAGCTTTAGCATCTGAAGGGGTGGATATTGTAGAATCTATGTTTGATGGAGATCCATCAGAATCTAATTATCAATTTAAAATTAATTTTAATAAAACATTAGCCTTTAAAGATTTTAATTTAATTAGAAACCCTACGACCTATGAGTTTTCAACTATAGACATGACTCGAAAGCGTTCTATTCCAAAAACATCAGATTATTTTTCATTAATTGAGTTTTCAGCAAAATGGGATCCGGTACCAACTATGTTAACTCAAAATCACACACAATTAGTTAAAGGTTTTATGGGGCAAACTACTTCCTTTGATAGGTCAACTATTAAATCAAACGTTTTGGTTTTGGGAGAAAATAGAACAAATAGAGAGGCAAAATACATTCATGGCACAAGAGGAAAAGGAATGTTTACTTTTTATGGCGGTCATGATCCCGAGGATTATACACACAGAGTAGGAGATCCTAAAACTGAATTGGACTTACATTCAACATCTCCAGGGTATCGTTTAATACTTAACAATGTTTTATTTCCTGCAGCAAAAAAGAAAAAACAAAAGACATAGTTAATAACCTTGTTAATTTTGTATCAAAATAAACCTTGTCAATTGTTTTTTAAAAAATTACTTTTGTTAACAAACAATTATTAATGACTTCAACACAAGAATTACAAGATTTTACACAACAAGTAAGAAGAGATATTTTAAGAATGGTTCACGCTGTAAATTCCGGTCATCCTGGTGGTTCGTTGGGTTGTGCAGAGTTTTTTACTGTTCTTTATCAAGAAGTACTTGAATACTCAACAGATTTTAAAATGAATGGAGAAAATGAAAATCTTTTTTTCTTATCTAATGGTCATATATCACCAGTTTATTATAGTGTATTGGCTAGAAGCGGTTTCTTTCCAGTTGAAGAATTGGCAACTTTTAGAAAAATGAATACTCGCTTACAAGGCCACCCAACTACACATGAAGGTTTGCCTGGTATTAGAATTGCATCAGGATCTCTAGGTCAAGGAATGTCAGTAGCTATTGGTGCTGCTGAAGCGAAGAAGCTTAATGGAGATGATAAGATTATATACACACTTCATGGTGATGGTGAACTGCAAGAAGGTCAGGTTTGGGAGTCTGCAATGTATGCTTCTGGAAAAAATATAGATAACCTAATATCTACTATAGATTTAAATGGTAAGCAGATTGATGGCGCTACAGATGACGTATTACCATTGGGAAGTATCAGAGCTAAATTTGAAGCTTTTGGTTGGGAAGTTATAGATATAATAAAAGGGAATGATGTAGATTCAATTAAAAAAGGTCTTTCTGAAGCTAAATCCAAAACAGGAAAAGGAAAACCTGTTTGTGTATTATTACATACTGAGATGGGAAATGGAGTAGATTTTATGATGCATACCCATGCTTGGCATGGTAAAGCACCTAATGATGAGCA
>CAJXSU010000019.1 GCA_913061465.1 uncultured Flavobacterium sp. | reverse complement strand
TTATTATTGCTTGGAATTCCATTTTATGTTTTAATGCAATGGAATAAATCTAAAGCAAAATGAAAAAAACTCATCATTCGGAATATTTAAGATTAGAAACTCTGTATTTAAAATCTGCAGAAAGTTCCTTTTACTCAGAAAAGCAGCTATCAAATCAATGGGAAGAATTACAGTTTATCTCAAAACCTAATTTCAATGAATCCTTAAAAGAATACCAAGCATTTCAATTATTTCTTGCCAATAAAAATATAGAATTATCATTTTTCCCCGAGGACAAGAAAACTTGGATAGATTCCATCTATTGCAGAGATGCTTCAATTGCTACAGACTTTGGAATGATCATATGTAATATGGGGAAGAAGGGAAGAGTACATGAACCCAAAGCACAATTAGAGGTTTATCAAAAAAATGATATAGATATACTGGGAGAGATAAAGTTTCCTGGAACCCTAGAAGGAGGTGATGTAGCGTGGTTAGATCTAAATACGTTGGCTGTTGGACATACCTATAGAACAAATGAAGAAGGGATTCGTCAATTAAAATCTTTATTACAACCTAAAGGAATAGAGGTAATTGTCGTTGAGCTACCACATTATAAAGGGAAAGAAGATGTTTTTCATTTGATGTCCATACTCAGCCCAGTTGATAAAAATTTAGCTGTAGTCTATTCTCCTTTAATGCCAATAAAATTTAGAAATGAATTACTTCAAAGAGGTATTCAATTAATAGATGTCCCTGATGGAGAATTTGAATCTATGGGCTGTAATGTTTTAGCAGTAGCTCCTCGAGATTGCTTAATGGTTGACGGAAACCCAATCACAAAAAAATTACTTGAGAATGCAGGATGTCAAGTGTTTAGTTATAAGGGTCGTGAGATTAGTGTAAAAGGAGGTGGTGGCCCCACTTGCTTAACACGTCCAATGGAAAGAATTATTTTGTAAATAAGTTACTTTCTTTGATTTAGAAATTGTGTCTAAGATATTACTTTCTAAAAACCCTTTTATGTAAGTTTGTAATAATGAACAATACGTTAGGTAAAAAAGAAAGATTAAAAAGCCAAAAACTCATAGGGAGACTCTTTGAGGAAGGTACCTCAATAAAAATTTTTCCCTTTAGGCTTATTTATATTGTTACAGAAAAACCTTTATTACAGTCTTCCTTTTCAGTTCCAAAAAGAAATTTTAAAAAAGCAGTAGACCGAAATAGGATTAAAAGATTAATTAAAGAAGCCTATCGGTTAGAGAAAAAAAATGCATTTAAAACAACTAGTTATAATTGTGTTTTTATGATTACTTTTCTTGGAAAGAAAGCCCCAACATTCTCTGAAGCACAAAAAAAAATAGGAGAACTTTTAAAATTATTTATTGAAAGACAAAAAAGAAAAGAAAATGAATAACCTGTCAATAAAAAAAAAGTTACTATTAACACTTGCCATTGGAGCTATTTTCCTTTCTTTTTCGTTTAAATCAAATTTTTTTGAAGTTGCTAAACAATTGGAGATTTACGCAACATTATTTAAAGAATTGAATCTATACTACATAGATGAAATTAACCCTGCTGAATTTACAAATAAAGCTATTAAAAATACGTTAAAGGAATTAGATCCTTACACAAATTATTTTGATGAACAAGAAGTTGAAGGAGCAAGGATTAGGAGAGAGGGAGAGTATTCAGGAATTGGAGTTTCAGTTTTTTTTGATCAAAAAGGGATTACATTAAATGAGGTTTACAAAGGCTACGAAGCAGATATTAAAGGACTTAAAGCTGGAGATGTTATTATAAAAGCAGGAAGTCAATCTCTCCAAAACTTGAACAAGGATCAACTTTCACAAATATTAAAAGGTGCACCAAACACCCCTTTAGATATTTCTATTTTGAGACAAGATAAAGTTATTAAAAAAACAGTTGTTACTGAAAAAATTGAACTAAACCCCGTTCCTTTTTATGATTTAATTGACTTAGAAACAGGATATATCGTTTTAACTAGATTTAGTCAAAAAGCTTCTTCTGAGGTTAAAAATGCTTTTCTAGATTTAAAGAAGAGAGGAATGAAAAAGTTAATTTTTGATTTAAGAAATAATCCAGGAGGTTCTCTAGGTGAGGCAATAAACATCTCAAATTTTTTCTTGCCAAAAGGAAGTAAAATTACATCAACAAAAGCTAAAGTTAGAAAATGGAGTACTACTTACAATGCATCAAATATTCCTTTAGATTTAGAAATTCCTCTCACTATTTTAATTAACGAAAGTTCAGCTTCTGCTTCTGAAATAGTAGCAGGCGCACTTCAAGATTATGATAGAGCAGTTATTTTGGGAGAACGCTCTTTTGGTAAGGGGTTGGTTCAGCGCTACAGGAACTTGTCCTATGGGACGCAGCTCAAACTTACCATATCTAAATACTACACTCCAAGCGGAAGGTGTATTCAAGAATTAGATTATACTAATAGAGATATAGAAGGAGAGGTTCCTAAATTTTCAGACGGAACGGTTACTTCTTTTAAAACAAAAAACGGAAGGATTGTATTCGATGGAGGAGGAATTACTCCAGATGTAGCAGTAGGCTTTTCAAAAATAAATGAATCTACCAAAGAATTACTAAAGTCAAGAGCAATTTTTAACTTTACCACAGATTTCTTTCATAAAAATCCAACAATAAGCTCAATTAATAATTTTTCTTTTTCTTCATCGAATTTTAAAAGCTTTTTAAACTATATCAAAATTTCCGATACTACTTTTAAAACTTCACAAGAGCGCCTTTTTCTAGATGCATATAAATTATCTTCAGATACAGCGTTGATTTCAAATGAATATCAGGAAATAAAAAAGAAATTACTTCAATTAAAAATTGATAATATTTTAAAAGATCAAGATTTTATATCTGATCAAATTATAGATAATATTTTAATCAGGTATTATTACAGGAAAGGAACTTATCAGAAAAAAATAAAAAAAGATAAAGTACTTCTTGAGGCATTTAAAATTCTTAAAAATAAAACCCAATATGCCAAGATCCTTAATGGTGGTTAATTCTAGCCGAATTACTTATATTTGCTGATTAAAACACTATGCTGCAAACCAATCATAAAGAAAGAACAAGAGCACAAGAATCAACAAATGCTATTGAACGTTTGTACATATCTATGCGACATTTGTTTAGTAGGGGTTTTTATAAGCCTATGGGTGTTTCGGGTGAAACCTTAAGAAAATCATTATTACTTCTTCGACCAGAAATCTATGGCTCTATTGCAGAGGATCGAGTAGAGTTAAATGGATTAATATATGTGATAGAGCGTTTGCCAGAGGGTATAGAAGAGTGTCAGTTTATAAACCTTACAGCTGATGAGCGATATAATAAATCACATTTTAAGGTAATCATTCCTCCTAAAAGAAGAAGAAATTGTTATAGAATTGACAAAGATCAAATGAATATTGAGATTACTAGAGGGCGATCTGAAATTTATGACATTTTAACGCACCTTACTTTTTTATTTATTGAATCTCATAAAATAAAAGAACGTGTTTTATTAAATCCAAAAGGAGATGTTACCCGTGAATGGAAAAACTTAGAAGAGGTTGTTCTTCATCACAAAAAAATTTCTGAAGAAGAAAGAGAAATTACAAAAGTTCATTTAGCAAGTGTGCTGGGTAGAACTTATGATGAAATTGCCGATACTTATAAAGCCTTTTACTCCTCAGAAAATCCAGATCGTTTTTTTCAAATTATATACTGGTTAGGAAAACTTGCTATTACTGAAAGTTGTCATCAACAAAAAAGAACCATTAATTTCAGTTCTGTTTTAGCTGAAGGCATAGGGCATCATATCTACGGAGAGATTTGGGCCAATAATATAAAAAAAGTATTAAAAAACCATCAGCTTTTAGAAAGACCAATTCATATCATTAGTGCAAATATGCATAGTGTATTAAATACTATTTATGCAACTAGTGCGTTATCAACAATAGCAAAGGGTAAGGAAGGCTTTGAATTGTTCGAATTATTGAGTAATAGTGATAGTAAGCCTCTTCAGAAAAAAGTAAAAGAATATGCATCTGAAAATGGATTGATTTATATTAAAGATACCTCTGGGACTAACATCAATGTTCAGGTGATAGATACTAAAAAGATAGGTATTGATAAATCACAATTTAAAAAAGAAAACATAAAAGGTGAAAATCCTGTAATTATAGTGATGGATTATGCTTTCGGTGAGCAAGCTTATGAAACTATGGACGAATTATTAAAACCATACAAAGAAAATAAAAGTTCAACGCATTTAAATGTTGAATCTGTATCAATTATGGGTAAAGCTGGAATATTAGAAGGAGGAAAAGGAGATATCATGATTCCGTCTGCACACATTTTTGAAGGTACAGCAGATAATTATCCATTTACAAATCAATTGACCAAGGAAGACCTTGAAGGTTTTGGAGTAGCCTCTTTCGATGGAGCTATGGTTACGGTGTTAGGAACTTCTCTTCAAAATAAAGATTTGCTAAAATTTTTCCATGATTCTACATGGAATGTAATTGGTCTAGAAATGGAAGGAGCACATTATCAAAAAGCTATTCAAGCAGCCTCTAAGATACGAGGAAATATATCTGAAAATGTAAAAGTACGATATGCGTATTATGCTTCTGACAACCCCTTAGAAACTGGAGCAACATTAGCCTCGGGTGGGTTGGGAATGTCTGGTGTAATTCCAACGTATGCAATCACAAAAAAAATACTAGAACAAATTTTTCAATACTAAAACTAATCAAAAAAATAATATGTCAACAAATAAAAATAAAAACGAAGAAGAGGTAGATTTAGGTTCTCTATTTGTAATTATTGGAAATGGATTTAATAACTTTTTTAATTTTATTGGAAGTATTTTTAAGGGAATATTTCATTATTTAATAATAACCTTACTTTTCTTTAAGCAACATTTATTGAAGATTCTTGTTGCTGGGTTATTAGGTTTTATTTTTGGAGCCTATCTAGATTACGATAAAGGAGTTATTTATGAGTCTAAAATGCTAGTAAAGCCAAATTTTAATAGTACCAAGCAATTGTATGGTAATATTTTATTTTATAATGATTTAGTAAATCAGAAAGAGTATAAATTATTGATGGAGACTTTTCAAATTAATCAAGAAGAGGCTGAATCATTAAGAGGTTTTTCTATTGAGCCCTTAATGAATGATAATAATATTATAATTTCATACGATGAATTAGTTGTCTCAGTTGATACATTAGCTATAAAAGATTATGACATCGAATCCTTTAAGGAATCATTTACAAATTATGATTATTTCTTTCATGAAATTAAAGTAACATCAACTCAAAATAAAATTTTTAAGAAATTTGATAAAATAATTTTATCTTCTATATTAGAAAACGACTATTTCAGGAAAGTTAAGGAGTCAGAAAACTCTAATCTAGATAGAAGTTATAATCTTTATGATAAAAATATCAGTCAAATTGATACTTTAAGGAAAGTGTATGAAAAGGTTTTATTAGAAGATGCAAAAAACTCTTCATCAGGAACTAATATTAATATGAGTGGAGAAATCAATGATCATGCAGATATAGAACTTTTTAAAATAAATAGAAATTTAGATTCTTATTTAACAAGAATAAGTGAAGAAAAGTCTGAAAAAGATAAAATAATCAATGTTATTTCAAGTTTTCAAAAAGTTGGAAATGTTTCAGGAGGAATCTTAAAATCAAGTAAATTTATATGTTTTTCTATTGGCTTTATTGCAATGGTATTCATTTTACTTCTTATGAAATTAAATACTTTTTTAGATAAGTATAATAAATAATAGTTCTGTTAAATTCTTGTCAACATATCAAAAATTAAACTTATTTATGATTTATAGTAAACTAGTTTTTATAAAAAAATCAAGTGAATGTTAGAGTTAAAAAATAAATCAATATTAATTACTGGAGGAACAGGATCTTTGGGGAAAGCCTTAACTAAACATATTTTAGACAACTATCCAAAAGTAAAAAAAGTAGTTATTTTTTCGAGAGATGAGCAGAAGCAGTTCCAAATGTCTCAAGATTTCCCCTCTAGTAAATATCCTCAAATTCGTTTCTTTATAGGTGATGTTAGAGATAAAGATAGATTAGTTAGAGCTTTTCAACACATAGATTATGTAATCCATGCTGCTGCCATGAAACATGTTCATATAGCAGAATACAATCCTGGTGAATGCATAAAAACAAATATTGGCGGGGCTGAAAATGTTGTTGAAGCTTCTCTTCAGAGTAATGTAAAAAGAGTTGTTGCACTTTCAACAGACAAGGCATGTGCACCAATTAATTTATATGGAGCAACAAAATTAACTTCAGATAAACTCTTTATTGCAGCAAATAATATAAAAGGTGAAAAACAAATAAGATTCTCTGTAGTCCGATACGGAAATGTAATGGGGTCTAACGGTTCAGTAATTCCTTTTTTTATTAACAAAAAGAAACAAAATAATAGTTTACCAATAACAGACCCTAATATGACACGTTTTAATATTTCTCTCCAAGGCGGTGTAAATATGGTGATGCATGCTCTAGAAAATGCCTGGGGAGGTGAATTATTTGTACCTAAAATACCATCATATAAAATCATGGACGTAGCAGAGGCCATCGGTCCAAAATGCAGTAAACCAATTGTTGGGATAAGACCAGGAGAGAAGGTTCATGAAGAAATGATAACCCCTTCGGATTCTTTTTATACCTACGATATAGGAAAGTATTATACAATTTTACCCGCTACACATATGTGGAACTTAGATGAGTATTTAAGCACATTTAAAGCAAAAAAAGTCCCTTTAGGGTTTAGTTATAATTCAGGAGAAAATCAAGAATGGGAGACTGTTGAAAGTTTAAGAGCTTTAATTAAAAAACATGTTGACGTTAGTTTTGAAGTATAATGAATACTAAAATAATACCATACGGAAGGCAGTCTATTGAGAAGGATGATATTGATGCAGTAATTAATACACTTAAGTCAGATTTTCTAACTCAAGGCCCAAAAGTATTGGAATTTGAAAAAAAGTTTGCAGATTATATTGGAGCTAAGTATGCGGTAGCAGTGAATAATGCAACTTCAGGTCTTCATCTCTCTGTTTTGTCTTTAGGGTTAAGTAAGGGAGATAGAGTTATTACCACACCAATTACTTTTGCTGCTTCGGCGAATTGTATTAGATATGCAGGTGCAGAGGTTTGGTTTGCAGATATAAACCCTAACACTTATTTATTGTCTCTAGAAAGTGTTAGATCTTTATTAGAAAGTAAACCAAAAGGATTCTTTAAAGGGATTATTCCAGTTGATTTTGCAGGATTACCCATCAACTTAGAGGATTTTCGGTCTCTAGCAAACGAGCATAATCTGTGGTTAATTGAAGACGCTTGTCATGCTCCAGGAGGCTATTTCACTGATACCAAAGCTGTAAATCAACGTTGTGGTAATGGTAATTATGCAGATTTAGGTGTTTTTTCTTTCCACCCTGTAAAGCACATTGCTTGTGGTGAAGGAGGTATGGTAACAACCAATTCTGAAGTATTATATAATAAGCTTCTATTGCTAAGAACCCACGGAATTACAAAAGAAAATATGCAGGAAAATCAAGGGGCTTGGTTTTACGAAATGCAAGCTCTAGGATTTAATTATAGATTAACAGATATTCAATCTGCTTTAGGAATTACCCAATTAGCTAAAAATGACAAAGGAGTAGAGAAAAGAAATAAAATTGCTAAGATGTATAAGCAAGCTTTTCAAGGTAAAGTTAAATTTCAAGAGTTACCCAAAAAATTTTATAACGCTCACCATCTATTCGTAATTGAGGTTGAGAACAGAAAAGGCTTGTATGAATTTTTAAAAGAACATCATATATTTACTCAAATTCATTACATCCCAGTCCATACTTTACCCTATTACAAAGAAATTGGATATGAGACAGCGGATTTATCAAATGCAGAAAATTATTATTCAAAATGTATTAGTTTACCAATGTACCCGACATTAAAGCACAAAGAACAAAAATTTGTAATTGATAAAGTATTGGAATATATAAATGTCTAGACTAGCAATCATACCTGCAAGAGGAGGAAGCAAAAGGATTCCTAGAAAGAATATTAAATTATTTTTAGGAGAGCCTATTATTTCATACTCAATTAAAGCAGCCCTTAAGAGTAACCTTTTTGATGAGGTAATGGTTTCTACTGATGACAATGAAATTAAAGAAATCGCTCTTAAATATGGTGCAAAAGTACCTTTTTTAAGAAGTGATAAAAATTCAAATGATTACGCTACAACAGTTGATGTAGTGGAGGAAGTTTTAGAAACTTATAGATCACAAAAAAAGCAATTTGATTATTGCTGTTGTATTTATCCAACAGCGCCATTTGTTTCTGAAAATTTATTAACTGAAGCTTTTCACAAGCTGCTAGACCACAAATTTGATTGTGTTTTTCCTGTCTCAAAATACAGTTTTCCTATACAAAGAGGGATGACAATTAATAAGGAAGATAAAATTGAAATGATTGATGCTTCAAAAATGAATGTAAGATCTCAAGATTTAGATCCTTCATATCATGATGCAGGACAGTTTTATGTTTTTAACGTAAATTTATTTCTTCAAAACCATAAGCTATGGACTAACAATACAGGTTGTTTGGTGATAAATGAGTTGGAGGCACAAGATATTGATACTGAAATAGATTGGAAATTAGCTGAATTGAAATATAAATTGTTGGTGGATGCAAAAAGAAATTCTTTTTAGAGCTGATGGAAATTCAGAAATAGGTTTAGGGCATTTATATCGCTTATTTAGTTTGATTGAAATGCTCAAAGAGCACTTTAAATTTACTTTTGTGTCTTCAGAAACTTCTACTGTAAATATTATTCCAAATAGTTATCAACTTAAAATTATTCCAAGTCAAATTACCATTAAAGAAGAACCTGAATGGATCTCTAAGGAGTTTGATAAAAATAATACCCTATTAATTGCTGATGGATACCAATTCAATTCAAGCTACCAAAGAAAAATAAAGGAAAAGGGTTTTAAATTTGTATACATAGATGATTTAGCTTCTGAACATATGTTTGCAGATCTTATTATAAATCATTCGCCAAATATTACCTCTCAGATTTATTCTGCAGAGCCTTACACTAAATTTGCTTTGGGAACAAAATATGCTTTACTACGCCCTACTTTTTTAGACCTTATAGCAAAAGAAAAAACAGTACAAAAAATAGATAAGGCTTTCGTATGTTTTGGTGGTGCAGACCCTTATAATCTAACCTTAAAAGCTACCAAAGCATTATTAAAAACACCACAAGTAAAGAAGATAGATATTGTATTAGGCGGGGCATATTCGCATAAAGAAATCTATACTTTAACACAAAAAAATATTAAAATCTATCAAAACATTTCAGAAGAAGAACTGATGAAAACTATGGTTACTTCTAATTTTGCAATTGCTCCAGCAAGTACTATTTTATATGAACTTTGCTGTGTTAAAATTCCTGTTTTAAGTGGTTATTATGTAAATAATCAGAAAAAAATTTATAATGGTTTTGCAAATAAAAAGGCAATTTTTGAAATGGGAAATATGAAAGATTTTAGCATTAATTCTTTTGAAGAACAAATACAACTATTTTTTAAAATTGATTTTCAGGAACTTATCAACCGTCAAAAGAAAATTTTTGATCAAAATATCAAAAATAGATTCTGTAAATTAATCTCAAGTTTATGATAACATTAGGAGTATTATGTAGCGGTGGTTTAGGATTCGATACGTTGGTAAAGATTCATAAAGAATATCAAATAAAGTTCATTTTAACAGATAAAAAATCAATAGAGATTATCCAATTCTCAAAGGAACAAGAGATCCCTCTTTTTATTGGAAATCCAAGAAATGGAACTGGTTATCAATTCATAAAAAATATTTCTGTGGATGTTATAACATCTATTAATTACTTGTTTTTAATTGCAAATGATATTATTTCACATCCCGAAAAACTTATTTTTAATATTCATGGATCATTATTGCCAAAATATAGGGGAAGAACACCCCATGTTTGGGCAATTATTAATGGAGAAAAAAAGACTGGTATTACCGCTCATTTAATTGACTCTGGATGTGATACAGGGAGTATTATAGAACAAATTGAAATTGATATTGAGTACAATGATACAGGTGGTATAATTTTGGGGAAATATGCTAAAGAATATTTTCCATTAGTAAAAAAGGTTTTAAATAGAGTAGAATTAAATCAATTAACTTTAAAAAAGCAAATTGAACTAAATGCTTCTTACTTTGGTAAAAGAACCCCTTTAGATGGAGAAATTAATTGGTCTTGGTCTAAAGAAGATATTAGAAATTGGGTAAGAGCTCAAGCTCTCCCATATCCCGGAGCTTTCACTTTTTATGATAATTTAAAGATTATAATTGACAAAGTATCAATACACGAAGGTCATTTAAACACAGAAATTTCCAATGGAACACTATTAAAGTTAGACGCAATTATTGTTGTTAAAGTTAGCAATGGATATTTGAAGTTAGATAGCGTCAGAGCAGAAAATTGTACTTTTGTTGAAGGTAAAATATTTGGTAATGAAAATAGGCGATAGATATATAGGAGAAGATAATCCGTGCTTTATAATTGCGGAATTATCTGCAAATCACAATGGTGATTTAAATGTTGCAATTGAAACCATTAGAGCAGCAAAAAAAGCAGGTGCTGACGCTATTAAATTACAAACGTATACTCCAGACACATTAACTATAGATTGTAATAATGAGCACTTTAAAATAGAAGGCGGTACACTCTGGGATGGTAAAACATTGTATGAGTTATATGGAGAAGCTTATACACCTTGGAGTTGGCATAAACAACTTTTTGAGGTAGCAAGAGAGGAAGGATTAATTTGTTTTTCATCACCTTTTGACACTACAGCTGTAGATTTTTTGGAGAAATTGAATGTTCCGGCTTATAAAATAGCCTCTTTTGAAATACAAGACATTTCTTTAATTGCCTATACAGCTTCAAAAGGAAAACCAATTATTATCTCTACTGGAATAGCTGAAGAAGCTGATGTTCAATTGGCTGTTGATACCTGTAGAAAAGCTGGGAATAATGATATTATATTGCTAAAATGCACTTCTTCTTATCCTGCACCCTTGGAATTGGCAAACTTAAATACGATTCCAGATTTAAAACAACGTTTTAAGGTTGAGGTCGGTTTTAGTGACCACACCTACGGCTTTCTAGCACCAACAGTTGCAGTTACTTTAGGCGCAAAAGTGATTGAAAAACATTTTATTTTAGATAAATCTATTGGAGGACCTGATGCAGATTTTTCATTGGATGTTTCCGAATTCACAGAAATGGTAACTAAAGTTAGAGATACCGAAAAATTATTAGGCATAGTATCTTATGAGATTTCTGATAAAGTAAAAAATAACAAAAAATTTGCTAGATCTTTATTTGTTTGTGAAAATGTAAAAAAAGGAGATACAATCACAAAAGAAAATATCCGATCTATAAGACCAGGTTACGGATTACATCCGAAACATTATGATGAATTATTAGGAAAAAAATTCTCTGAAGATGTTCAAAGAGGACAGCCGCTATCTTTAAAGATGATTCAATGAAAATACTTTTTATAGAAAATAGACATAAAACCTTTTTTTATGAACCTATAGCAAAAAAACTTCAAGAAGAAGGAATTGAAATCTCCTGGTTGATTCAAAATAAAGAATTTATACCAAATTTAGAATCAAAAAAATATAGTATTCCCTATCCAAATGCTAAAATTGATATTCAACTTGATAATGAAATAGAAAGTTTAATAAAAATTGATAGACAATTTAATCATTTTAAACAAAAAGATAGTTCCTACTTTTATTATTACAACCAAAAAATTAAAGAAATTCTTGAAGAGATAAAGCCAAATATTGTTTGTGGAGAGTCAACTGCATTTCATGAATTATTAACAATTTTAAATTGTAAAAGAAAAGATATTTTATACTTGAACCCCTCTTCTTGTAGGTATCCAAAAGGTAGATTTTCATTTTATAAGTATGATACTTTAACACCTTTTAATGGGAGTGGAGAAGTTTTGGAAAATACTGCAGCTGAAAAAATGATCAGTCAGATAGTAAACAGAAACTCATCTCCAGATTATATGAAATTGAAACCTCCATCGAAAATTTCAAAAATAAATGACAAGGCTCTTAAAGTTAAATCCTATTTTTTTGGAGAAAAATATAACACCCCTAACCCAATAATAAAGTTAAAGCTAGAAAAACAAAAAAAACAAAATATTATAAAATGGGATGAAGTTTCTAAACAAAGCATAAAAAAAGGAAATGACTTTTTACTATTATACCCATTACAAATGCAGCCTGAAGCAAATATTGATGTTTGGGGTAAAGCGTATAGAGATCAAACAAAGTTAATTGAAGATGTGGTAGCTTCTTTACCTAAAGACTGTAAATTAGTAGTTAAACCAAACCCTAAATCTAATTATGAGATTTCAAAAAATTTAATCCGTTTAGCTAGAAAGCATCAACAGATAGAAATTTTACACCATAATGTAAAAATGGATGATATTTTACCAATAATAGATTTGGTAATAACTGTTACCGGTACAATAGCAATCGAATGTATATTATCAAAAAAACCAATTGTTACAGTTGTTAAGACAATTAATAATAAAATAAAGAGTTGTATTTATATCAAATCCTTGAATGCTGAATTGAAAACAATTATTAAAAAAGTTCAGAAAGGAGAATTTCCTTGTGTTACAAAACAAGACATGATTATTTTCATTAATGAATTAAATCAACTGAGTTACAAAGGTAAAATTTCAGATCCTTATACAGATGCCTCTTGTATTCACCAGGAAAATATTAATGATATAGCTAAAGCCTTCATTTCGGTAATAAATAACTATGATAGGAAAAACTAATTTTTCTTTTTTACTTAAAAACAGTTTAACTAAAGTTACTATAGCTGGATTTGTATTATGGATTCTTTTTTTCTTTTTAGTTCCACTTACTGTAAAAAAATATGTTGGCTGGATGCCTGTATTCTATTTATTGATTAATTATTTTGTTTTTATTTTAGGATTAAATATCATTCCATCTGTAAAAAAAGAAAATAGAGATACATATAAAGTCAATAAAAATAAACTCAGGAAAGTTCTCTATATTATTATTTTGATAGCAGTTATTGGTTTGTTTTTTAAGGTGTTGGACAAGTTTTATATCAGAGGTGCTTCATTTTCTAATTCTATATCATTAAATAGAATCATTTTAGAAAAATCGGGATCATCCATTATAAGTATTATCGCTGCTGTATTAAATCCTTTTAGCTTTTTACCGTTGTTCATCTATTTTTATTTAGAAATCAAAAATAGATTCTTATTAATTTTTTGTTATTTTTTGTTTTTTTCTACTGCTTTTGAATTCATTATGCTTGGGTCTAGAGCCGGACTTTTTGTAATCATTTTATTACTACTTATTTATTTAAGATATTTTAAAAAATTAAAAATCTCATTAACAAGAGTTTTTGTTGTGTCATTGATTATGATTTTTGTTATGATTTTTTCCATACAATTATTTATAGAAAGAACAAAAGATTTTGCAAAAACAGAAAAAATAGCTGTAGAACATATTTTGACAAGATCTGGGTATAATTTTACTGTAGAACCAACCAAAGAGGCGAAGCATAAAATTATTAATACAAAAAATAAAACAGTGCAAGCATACAGACTTGGATTGATGAATTTTGGACAATATTATTTACATGGTGTATTTGAATTTGGGTATTTATATAATAATTATAAAAAAAATTATTGGTATGGAGGGTACACATTTAACATATTTGCCAAGTTTATTAATATTGTGTTTCGGACAAATATCGACTTAAAAAAAATACAACAATCACCACCTAGAACTGGTGTTTATACAACTTTTTTTGGCCCTATTTTTATTGATTTTGGTTGGTTTTCATTGATTTTTATATTCTTTTTTGGAGTTTTTCAAAAACTTATATACAACAAAATACTCCAAGGAAGATTTCAATTTACTCCACTGTTATTTTATTTTTTAATCATTAACTTCTTTATGCCCGTATTTAATTTTATTAACGGAGCACAAGGGTTATATAATCTAATTTCTTTCGGGTTTTTTGCACTAATTTATATACTTTTAACAGGAAAGTTGAAACTCTTGAATAAAAACGGGAAACAACAATACTTTAAAGCATTAAGATAATATAATGAGATTTTTAACAGCACTTTTCTCTCTTTTCCCTAGTAAATCTGCGAATATGTTCTTAAAATTACTAGGGCATAAGATTAGTTGGAATTCAAAAATAGGATTATCTATTCTATATGTTAAGAGTTTAACATTAGATAAAAACTCTAAGATTGGACATTTTAATTTTTTTAAAGTAGATAGTGTTAAACTTTCTAACCAGGCTGTAATTAAGAATTTAAATTTTTTTAAAGGGCCTATAACGCTTTTTTTAGGTAAAAAAAGTAGAATTGGAAAGTTTAATAAATTTACAAGAGCATATAGCCCTATAACCTATGGTAATTCTTCATTGTGTATTGAGGATGGTACTGGAATTACATATGATAATTTCTTTGATCTAACCTGTAGTATTAGTTTTGGTAAAAACAGTCAAGTAGCAGGAAAAGGATCACAGTTTTGGACTCACGGCTATATGCATGCCAATTCAGGAACAGAAAGAATACGTGTAGATGGAGATATAATTATAGGTGATAATGTTTATGTTGGTACTAGATGTGTTTTTAACCCAGGAGTTAAAGTTTATAATGCTATTAATATTGGAGGGAATTCTGTGATTTCGAAAGATTTAACTGAATCTGGAATGTATGTAAACCAATCTCTTCGTTATTTAAAAAAAGATGTTCAACAAGTGAGAGAAAGATTAACTCGGGTTTCTGAAAAAAATTTAATAGACGAAATTTACACAAAAAATAAATGAAAAATTTATATTTTTTTTTAGGGATGCTAGTTTTTATCCTTTCTTGCAAAGAAAAACAAGCGGGAGAAAAAACTAATAGTAATAAAAAAATAGAATTTAAAGAAGCACAAAAAATTCTTTCAGAGAATGCATATGTTTTAAATGAAAATTTTCCAAAAGGAGATGTTCGTCGTTATGGTATATTTCCTGATTCTGCCTACACAAATATTCATCCAGTATCAAAGAAATCTAAGATTACGACAGTTTTGGATATGGCTGAAGCTAATAAAATTGAATTGTTTTTTCCAAAAGGATACTATAAGACTGCGTTACTTTTAGATTCAAGGAAAAATATTCAACTTCGATTTGACAAAGCAGAATTTGATTTAGTTCATATTACTCAAATATCAAAAAATCACAAAAAGCCAGAAAATATTGAACTAAAAGGAGAGTTAATCATATATGATCGGTTGGGAATAACTGAAGCTACAAATATTAAGATTGACACTGTTTATTTGAAATCAGATATTGAAAAAAGTATTCGAAGTATGAGATCAAGGGGGTGTCATATATATCATGGATGTAAAAAAATTAAGATTAAGTATCTATCCATTGATGACTTTGGTTCTGGTGA
This sequence comes from uncultured Flavobacterium sp., assembly GCA_913061465.1. Taxonomy (GTDB): domain Bacteria; phylum Bacteroidota; class Bacteroidia; order Flavobacteriales; family Flavobacteriaceae; genus Polaribacter. Next base: position 17,944 of record CAJXSU010000019.1, on the reverse strand, counting down.
TAATCGATATAAAAACAATCACGCAAGTCTAGCTGTTGATGGTTGGAAAAACAATCCTGAAAACCTACACATTCAAAAATTACACATAAAATCTTCAGATAGGCATGGGATCTATTTAACTGGATCTAATCATAAAATTGATGAGATTATCATAGACCAATTTGGAGTAGGATCTTCAGAAGGAATGACCCCTATGCAAGATGCTTCGGTAGTAGAACACCAATTATTTTCTGCCATTTGGATTAACAGATGCTATAATTCAACGATTGGCGATATCACTATAAATTCAAAGAATTCTGATGGTTATTTTACAACAAATTTTGATGAAGGAGATTCGTTAAATCCGGTTACAATCCGTCAATTAACAGTAAATAATTTTGACAGGACATTGCCGGTAAGGTTTGCGAAAAACACTGGTGTTATAGTAGAAAAAATTATAAAAAAATAATGAAAGCGAGAATTTTAAGCACTCCAAGAGAGTTGGTTTATATTGTGCTATTAGCATTTGTAGCGTTTTCATTAACATTAAGTTATCAGCTAAATTCAATTTCAATTATACTCCTAGCAGTCTTTTATTTATGTGATAAAAATCTAATATCTAAAGTGAAAGGCTTATCTTTTAATGTCGCCTATTTTTACCTCATCTACTTTATAATACATGTTATAGGATTATTGATTACTGAGAATATGCAAGAGGGCTTGAAAGAGGTAACTGTAAAACTTAGTTTTTTACTTCTTCCTTTAATTATTTTTTCAGAGAAGATTTCAAAAGATTATTTATATCAACTGTTTGTATTATTTAAATACTGGATGTCCCTTTTTGCGTTATTTTTAATATATCATAAGCTTTTTGTAATAGGAGGTCCATTATCTACACTGCCAGTAATATCCTTGTATCGACTTACAGGAATTCATCATGCGTATTTCTCTTTATTTTTTATGTTTAGTTTGTTTTTTTTGTTTTATCAAATCAACTCAAAAAAGATTGGATTTAGTATTGGATTATTACAGGCTTTGTTTTTCTTTTTCTTTATTTCAGTCTTAGGAGCTAGAATTATGTTTGGTGTAGCATTATTAATTACACTTATTTTTCTGTTTAAAAAGTTAATTCAGTTGAAAAATTTTCAAAGAGTGGTTCTTGTATTAATATTTGCTTTTACTTCATTTTTCATCTATAACAAAACAGATGTTTCAGAAAAATTCACTAGACTTTCAAAAATAGAATGGGATATAGAGAAGAATATCTATAATCATCAGGTCTTTACTTTTGGGTATGATGAGTCTACTTCTAATACTTTTGAAATGAGGTTAATTAAATGGTATTGTGCTTATGAAGTAATCAAAGATAACCTATTTACAGGGGTTGGAACGGGAGACTATAATGATGTTTTAGTACAAAAATATGAAGATATAGATTTCAAGAAAGGAATGGTTTATGGATACAATACACACAATCAATACTTGGAAGAATTTTTAAAATTTGGGGTATTTGGAGGTGTATTTTTCATAATTTTTATGATATACATTGTATATCAAGCAGTAAAATTTAAAAATTGGTTTCTCGTTTCAATTATATTTACGATATGTGCATTTATGCTGATAGAAAGTATTTTTGAACGACAACATGGAGTAGTGTTTTTCTCTTTTTTTATACCTTTAGTGTATTTGTATCACCAGTCAAATAGAATTTTAAAAAATCAGGATTGAAAAAAAACATCATATTTTTTATAATTTTTAGTTTTGCAAAAGGCATTGTTTTTCTTGTCCCACTATTTTTAGCTGACCTTCTTACAAAAAATGATTTTGGAATTCTAGAATATGCATTGGCAGGAGTAGGAATGTTATTAAATGCTATAGTTAATTTTGGTGTTCCTGGAGCTTATCCTTATTTTATTTTAAAGAAAAAAAATACTGAAATTAAAGAAGGTTTTTCTCTACATCCTTTATGGCTATCACTCTATTTTATTATAAATCAAATAATTTATTTTACAACAAATTTTTATGATATAGGGATCTATATGGCCATTAATATCTCTTTTATAGTTGCCAATCAATTATTTTATTCAGTTCAATTAAAGAGTAATGAAAAAATACATAAAGCAGTTTTTTTAGATGCAGGGTTATACATTTTACTAGGTTTTTTTGTGCTAGGTTTTTTTTTGGACAACCTGAGTCTCACTATCAAAAATATTAGTTTAGGAATCTTCCTCTATGGATTGTTATATATATTGGTTGCTTTTGTAAATTTCATTAAAGTTAAAAAGGATAAAATTTTTAGTAAATACAAAAAAATTGTTCGTTTTAGTTTTCATTTACTAATATCTTCTGTCTTTTTATTTTCACTAACAGTTTCTGGGAGAGTTTTAGCAAAACACTTTTTTGGCTATGAAGAAGCTGGTATTTATGGGTTTTATTATAGACTTGCTGCCATTATTGTAATGATATATCAAGTAGCTTCAATTCGTTATTTTAAAGAATTATACACAATAGATCTTAAAAAATTAGATAATTATTTCTCTTTATTTTTCATTTTTATTTTCACTTTTTCTTTAACAGCATACTTAATATCACCTTATGTTGTTCCTTATTTTTCCCAGTATTATGTTGATACAATAAAAGAGAATAATATTTTATTTTTTATCATATTTTCACAGATGACAATGTGGATAGGAACGGCACTTAATTCTAGTATTATTGATAGAGAGGGGTTGGCTAAAAAAAGTAATATGTATTTCTTGGGATTATTTATTATATCTATTCCAACAATTTTTATTTTGAAGCCTATAATTACTTTAGAGATAATGTCTTTCGTGATTTATAGTTTATTCTTTATTACGAATATGATTCAATATTTTACGTTATACAGGAAGAAGATAATTTTTAAAAAAGCCAGTTTAGTTTTAACTTGTATTTATTCAATATCTTGTATTATAATGTTACTCTTATAAAATGAGAAATAAAACAACCTTTTCTTCACCTTTTTTTTTAAGTATTTTCTTAGGGGTAATTTGTTGGTTGTTCGTTTTTATAATTTCTCCTATTGAAGTTGTATTTCCTATTTCATTTAAAGTTGTTGTATTTATTTTACTATCATATATATGTATGATTACCGGGTACCTTATTGTACCTAAAGCAAACTACTCAAAGCTTCCAGATCAGTCGATAATTTGGAAGCCAACAATAAAAACCCTTATTTTAGTTGTCCTATTAAGTTTCCTAATCAGATATGTTGATTTATTTGTATTTAGAGGAGTTCGTATTAGCTTCACCATAGCTCAGAATAGAATGCTTTTAGATGCCAATCCACCTAAATTCATTTTTATCATTGCATCCGTTACTCGATATTTATTTTTTGTTCCAATTTTACTTTTGTTTCATTCAAAAATAAAGAGTAAAAAATTATTAATTTTTTGTCTTTTGCTTTTTTTACTTCCATTCATTGAAGGAGTCATAAGAGGCAGTAGAAACTCATTTTTTTACCCAAGTATTTTGTTAATTTTTTCTTTGTTATATTTCAAAAAAATAAAGTTTAAGAAATTACATTTGGGAGTTCTGTTATTGGTGTTTTCTATGCTGTTTGTGATGGCTACAAGCCTACTCAAAAAGAGGGAAATGATAAAAGAACAAGATTATAAAAGCCTTACGACTGTTGCTATTTATAATGATTTTTTGAAACCTAAAAAAAGTGTTTTAAAAAAAATTCACAGATTGGAAAACATCAATACAAAACAGCTATTAATTTCAGGACTTCAGACCGGGCAATACTATACGCATGGTGTATTTGAATTTGATAATTTACTTAGAACATACCATAAAAATGATGCTTTAAATTTTCAGTTTGGGAAGTATAATTTTTTCAATTTCATAAAGTTTAGTAATAAATTAGGGATTACTCATCTTGATATATCTAAGATTCAAAACGCGAACCCAAGAGGGTACAGTTTTATAACTTTTTTTGGTGGACTTTATATAGATATAGGATGGTACGGTCTTTTATTTATGTTTTTCTTTGGAGCTTTTCAGAAATATTTATATAACCAAGTACAAAGGCAAAGAATAGAATTACTACCCTTACTCATCTTCTTTTTATTTTTAAATTTCTTTATGTTGTCATTTAATTTTTTAAGAGGAAATGGAGTCAGTATGATTATGGCTAGCTTAATGTTTATTTTGGTAGTTTATATTAAAAATAAAATAACAGTAAAAAAACAATTAAATCATTGAAAGTAGCAATAATTCACTATTGGTTTATAACTAGAAGAGGAGGTGAGAAAGTAGTAGAGTCTATTTTAAAACTATATCCTAATGCAGATATTTATACGTTATTTTATGATGAAAACAAATATGGAGATTCACTTAAAAATTATAATATATATTCTTCAATTTTAAATACTCCCTTCTTAAGAAAACACTATCAAAAAATCTTTCCTTTATATCCGATTGGTATTAGATCTTTGAAATTGAAAAACAATTATGATTTAATTATTTCATCCGAATCTGGACCAGCAAAAGGGGTGTTTATTAAAAATAAAACCCCTCATGTTTGTTATATCCATTCTCCAATGAGATACGCTTGGAGTCATGGAGAAACTTATATCAAGACAACAAACTACTTTTTAAGACCTATTATTCGTTTTTTCTTTAATAAACTAAGGGTGTGGGATACAACTACTGTAAACAATGTTGATTTATATATAGCAAATTCAGTTAATGTTGCGAAAAGAGTTCAAAAATACTATAATAAAAAGTCAGAAATAGTATATCCTCCCATAGCAGATTTTCTTTTTAATAATAAACCTAAGGAAAGTACTAAGGAATATTATTTGAGTTTTGGCGCATTGACTCCGTATAAAAAAATAGATCTTTTAGTACATTCTTTTAATGCAAGTGGAAAGTCATTAATTATTATTGGAGAAGGTTCTGAAAAAGAAAAATTAATACAAGTTGCCAATAAAAATATTCAATTTATCAGTTGTCCTAATTGGGTAGATGTTGAGACGATTATACTTAAATCAAAGGCATTATTATTTCCTGGTGAGGAAGATTTCGGAATGATCCCACTTGAAGTCATGACATACGGAATACCAGTAATTGCTTTTTCTAAAGGAGGTGCATTGGAAACTGTCAAAGAAAATAAAGAAAATATAGAAATATCATCGGGTTTATTTTTTCATGAACAAACAGTTAATGCTGTAAATGAAGCGATTAATTATTTTGAAATCATAGAAAATAAATTTGATTCTAACTGGATTAGAAACCATGCTAAAAAATTTAGAGAAACTAATTTTATTCAAAATTTTAAAGAAAAAGTAGCAGCTTGCTTGAGACTTGATTCAAATTAGATAAGGAATTCAAAAAATAAAAAGTAAAACAACTTATATTTGTTTTTTAAAACTTTTTTGTGAAACATAGATATTCATTCTTAATTACGCCTCTGCAATTAGTTATTGATTGTTTATCAATCTTTATGGTACTTTATTTTGTCTCGGATCAAGAGTTTTATAACCTGACATTTATAATATATATAATTTCTTTTTGGACGCTATCTTCAGTTTTAACTGATTATTATAAGGTTTTAAGATTTACAAAGCTTCTTAGATTACTAACCTTAACATCTAGACATTTTTTTATTTTTATACTTGGTTTTTTTAGTTTTTTTGGAATTTATAAAGAAGGGTTTATTATTAACAACCAATTCTTGATATTAATATCAGTATTGTCAATTACATTTTTACTAAAAATTATTTATTATTTTTCGTTAAAATGGTATCGAAATCTTGGAAAAAATTTCAGAAAAGTTGTTGTGATTGGGATTGATGATTCATCAAAAAAAATCATCTCACTTTTTAATCAAAATAAAACTTTAGGATATAAATATTTAGGGTATTTTACAAATAAAGTTAATAATGATAAATTAGGAACTATAGAAGACAGTTTTCAATTTATATTAGATAATACGGTTGACGAAATTTATTGCTCTTTAAAAGAATTAAACACGACTAGCATTGCTAAGATTAGGTCTTTTTCAAATTCAAATAATATAATTTTAAAATTAATTCCTGATTCAAATAAACTCTACAGTAAAAATCAAAATATTGAATTTTATGATGATACTATAGTAGTATTAAATGTTAAAAAATTACCTTTTGAATTCAACGAAAACTATATTTTCAAAAGAGTTTTTGATATTTTCTTTTCCTTTTTAGTTTGTGTATTTATTTTAATTTGGTTGATTCCAATTCTATGGGTGCTTATAAAAATTGAATCTAAAGGTCCATTAATCTTTTCACAAAAACGAGAAGGATTAGATGGTGAAAAATTTGTTTGTTATAAGTTTAGATCCATGAATATTAATATAATGTCTGATAGCATTCATGCTGTTGAAAATGACATTAGAGTTACTAAAATTGGTTCATTTATAAGAAAAACTAGTATAGATGAATTACCCCAATTCTTCAATGTGATAAAAGGTGACATGAGTGTTGTTGGACCAAGGCCTCACTTACCTTCATTATCATCAGAATATCAGAAGGATGTTGATGATTATCTTAAAAGGCATGCTGTAAAACCAGGAATTACAGGCCTTGCTCAAGTAAGTGGTTATAGAGGTGAAATAAAAAAGAAGTCAGACATTAAAAATAGAGTTCGTCTTGATATTTTTTATATTGAAAACTGGTCTTTTTTATTAGATGTTAAAATTATTTTAATGACCGTTTTTAATGTTTTCAAAGGTGAAGAAAACGCTTACTAATGCGAGAAGAAAAACACATAACGGCCTCCATAGTAGTTTATAAAGAAGACCCTGCTCAACTCCAAAAAATTATTGATGCTTTTTTAGAGCATACATCTTCAAGAAAAATTTATATTGTTGATAACTCTCCGACTGCTTTTCTCAAAGAGAAAATTTATGGAGATCGAATGGTATATTTATTTTCTGGCAGTAATTTAGGGTTTGGAAAAGGTCATAATACTATTATAGATAGAATAAAGGATCAATCAGATTATCATTTAATTTTGAATCCAGATATCTTTTTTCGATCGATAATTTTAGAAAAATTAATAGATCAATTGCAAAAAGACAAACAACTGTCTATGGTTGCGCCAAAAGTTTTATACCCGGCAGAGGAGTTGCAATATACTGCAAGAAAATTTCCAACAGTTTTGGAGTTATTTTGCCGTTTTATGGGTATTTTTAAAATATACACCAACAAAAAAGAATATAATGATGAGGAGTTAACAGCTCCTTTTTTTCCAGATTTTGTTCAAGGATCTTTCATGTTGTTTAAGACTAAAGATTTTATAGAATTAAAGGGTTTTGATGAACGATATTTCATGTATATGGAGGATGTAGATATTTGTAGAAAAATAGATTTATCTGGGAAAAGGAAACTTTATTTCCCTGCAGCAGAAATAATTCATTCTCATAGAAAAGGGTCTTCAAAAGAACTACGTTTATTCTGTATTCATATCTCATCAATCATAAAATATTTTATGAAATGGGGTTTTAACAGCGCGTAAAATCCATTAGAGAAAACTATCTTTGCAATAGATTATTATAACATGAACATACTTATTTTAGGCTCTGGTGGAAGAGAGCATGCATTTACTCACAAACTGGTTCAAAGTGAAAAAGTAACACAAATTTTTGTTGCACCAGGAAATGCGGGGACTCAAGAAATCGCTACCAATATTACTATAAATCCAACAGATTTTGAAGCAGTTAAAAAAGCAGTAATCGCTCACGATATTGAAATGGTTATTGTAGGGCCTGAAGCTCCGTTAGTAAATGGAGTTCATGATTTCTTTCTTGCTAACGATGAACTAAAAAATATTCCTGTAATAGGTCCTAAAAAAGATGGTGCTTTGCTAGAAGGAAGTAAAGATTTTTCTAAAGAGTTTATGTTTAAACATGGAATTCCTACAGCTAAATATCAGTCATTCACAAAAGACAATTTACAAGAAGGTAAATTATTTTTGGAAACATTAACCCCACCTTATGTGCTAAAAGCTGACGGCTTGGCAGCTGGTAAAGGAGTTTTAATATTAGATTCATTAGATGAAGCAAAAGCGGAATTAGAGGAAATGGTATCTAATCAAAAATTTGGTGATGCTTCCTCTACTGTAGTTATTGAAGAATTTTTAAAAGGAATAGAATTGTCTGTCTTTGTTCTAACAGATGGTATTAGCTACAAGATATTACCTTCAGCTAAAGATTATAAAAGAATAGGTGAAGGCGATCAAGGATTAAATACAGGTGGCATGGGAGCCATTTCTCCGGTTCCTTTTGCAGATAAATCTTTTCTACAAAAAGTAGAAGATTTAGTTGTAAAGCCAACAATTTTAGGTTTGCAAAAAGACGGAATAGACTACAGAGGGTTTATTTTTATTGGACTAATGAATGACAATGGAGCCCCTTCAGTAGTTGAATACAATGTAAGAATGGGTGATCCAGAAACAGAAGTTGTTTTACCAAGGATAGCATCTGACTTATTTGACTTGTTTGAAGGTGTTGCTCATCAAAATTTACATGAAAAAGAATTTTCTGTAACAGAAAAAATTGCAACAACTGTTATGTTAGTTTCTGGCGGATATCCTGAAGCATACGAAAAAGGGAAATTAATTTCTGGTCTTAAAACTATAAAAAACTCTATTGTTTTTCATGCGGGGACTTCAATAAAAAATAATACTGTTGTTACAAATGGAGGAAGAGTTATTGCAGTTACTTCTTTAGCAGCATCAATTGAAGAAGCATTAGAACTATCGTATAAAAGTATTGATGAAATTCATTTTAATAAAATGAATTATAGGAAAGATATTGGATTTGACTTAGTAGAATAAAACTAATTATTATTTAGCCTTTTTTAGAGTAAAAGAAAATTCTGAGCCTACCGAAAAAGTGCTATTTATAAGTACCGTTTCGTTATGGGCCTCAACCATATGTTTTACAATAGATAAACCTAATCCAGACCCCCCTTGCTCTCTTGACCTACTTTGATCAACCCTGTAAAAACGCTCAAATAATCGAGAAATGTGTTCTTCTTTAATCCCTTCTCCGTTATCTATAACTTTAATAATGAATTTATTTTCATTATAAGATTCGATTCCTATTGATGTAATGCCATTTGTCTTTCCATACTTGATAGAATTCACAATTAAATTGATAAGAACTTGTTCAATACGTTCTTTATCTGCACTTACAAATACAGGATAATCATAAAATTTGTTGAATTGTAAGGTGATATTTCTTTTTTTAGCCCTCATTTCAACTAAATCAAAAACATTTTGTATAAGATCAATAATATTAAAAACTTCATAATTTATTTTTAAACCCTCAGTTTCTAATTTTGCAATCATATCCAAATCCTTAACTATGGCAACTAACCTTTCAACCCCTTTGTTGGCTCTTCCTAGGTATTTATCTCTTATCATTTTGTCATTTATAGCACCTTCTATTAACGTTAGAATATAACCTTGAACTGTAAAAAGAGGTGTTTTTAGTTCATGAGATACATTTCCTAAAAAATCTTTTCTAAATGAATCCCTTTCGGTTAAGTTTTTAATTTCAATTCTTTTACCTTGAACATAATTTGTAACACTATTAGATAAAGAATCGATATCTGTAGTTGCCGATGCTCTTATAAATTCATCTTCATTCAGAACAGAAACTTCGTCATATATTTTTCTTATTCGATCATAAATAAATCGTTCAGTTCTATATTGTGTAATGAAAAAAGAAATTATAAATATTGCAGGGAAAGATATAAGAAGACTAAGTAACTTTTTTTCTTCCGGTAAAAGAAAATAAATGAGTGCACTTATTAGAATAAATGAAACAGTTAAGTATACAGATGATAATATAGAAAAAGAGTATGTCTTTTTTAGTTTCATAAGTAGTTCAACTTATTTATCTTCAGCATCAATTACAAACTTATAACCAACTCCCTTAACAGTTTTAAAATGATTATCTCCAATTTTTTCTCTCAATTTTCTGATATGAACATCAATAGTCCTTCCACCAACTACCACCTCATTTCCCCAAACCCGGTCTAAAATAGTTTCTCTTTTAAAGACTTTTCCTGGTTTAGAGGTTAATAAAGAGAACAACTCAAATTCTTTTCTAGGCAAAAATATTTTTTTATCACCTTTAAAAATCAAATACTCGTCTCTGTTAATGGTAATATCACCTATTTTAACAGAAGAATCTTCTTGACTTTCAGCTTTTAACCTTCTTAAAAGTGATTTTACTTTGCTAATTAAAACTTTTGGTTTTATAGGTTTAGTAATATAATCATCAGCACCTGCATCAAAACCAGCAACTTTTGAGTAGTCTTCATTTCTGGCTGTTAGAAAGGCTATTAAAGTATTTTCTAGACTTTTTATCGCTCTTATTTTTTCACAAGTTTCAATGCCATCCATTTCTGGCATCATAATGTCTAGTAAAATTAAATTTGGAGTGATTTTTTTTGCTGACTTTAGAGCTTCAAGGCCATTGTTTGCTGTGTAAACTTGATATCCTTCATTTTTTAAATTGTACCCTACAATTTCTAATATATCAGGTTCGTCGTCAACTAAAAGAATTTTAACATCACGTTTGTTCATCATTATTTTATAAATAAGGTTACACCAAAAATAGCGAATCTAAACTAAATGCCAGTTGCTTAACAATCATTTAATCCCTATAACATTCAATTAACATTGCTCTAACCTAACAGTAATAAACCTCTAACCTTTACTTTACAAAATAGCGTCATTTTTGCATAAAATTATAATAAAAACATTCAATGAAAAATTTTTTAATTGTTTTTGCTCTATTCATTTGTCAAATGATGTTTGCACAAGGTAAAGGTGTAATTAAAGGTCAATTGTTAGACAAGGAAATGGATAATGAGCCTCTCTCTTTTGCTAGTGTTTTTCTAAAAGGAACTATTATTGGTACAGAAACAGATTTAGATGGAAACTTCCTATTATCGGTTGATTCTGGAGACTATATTTTAGTATTTGACTTTTTAGGATACAATACATTAGAAGTTCCTGTATTAGTAAAGTCCGGAGAAATAGTAATTATTAATAGAACTTTGGAAGCTGCGGAAGGAGTTGCTCTTGAAGAGGTCAAACTAAAAGCAAACACAAGTAAGCAAAAAGAAAGTGCTCTGCTAATGGACCAAAGAAAGGCGGTTACAATAGATCAAAAAATTGGAGTAGAAGAGTTAAGTAAAAAAGGGGTAAGTAATGTAGCCACCGCCTTAACTAAAACCACAGGAATCTCAAAGCAACAAGGATCTGGAGTAATTTTTGTTAGAGGTCTTGGAGATCGATATAATGTTACCACGTTAAATGGATTGCCACTTCCCTCAAACAATCCTTCAAATAAAAATATTGATTTAAATATTTTTTCAACAGATATCATTGAGTTCATTTCAATAGATAAAACGTTTAATCCAAAAAACTTTGGTGATTTTAGCGGGGCAAACATAGACATTTCATCAAAAAAATATACAGGAAAAGGGCTTTTTGAAATAGCAATTGGTTCCGGTATAAATTCAGAAGCAAATTCTCAAGATACATTTTATTTAAATGATGGACCAAACACGTCAGGGTTTTATGATATTGGAATTCCTTCTTTCCCTTTAAATAACTACAATTTTAACACAAGTTGGAATAGAACAGAGTCTAATGCTCCTATCAATAAGAGTATATCAATAAAATTAGGAGATTCATATGAATTAGGGGAAGAAACTAAATTAAGTGTATTTGGTGTGGCATCATTTGATAGTGGATTTAAATTTAATGAAGGAATTTCTCGCGGAAGTGTTAATACATCTGGAGTAGCAAGGAGAGATTATGATTTTCTAAGGTATGCATACGAAACCAATACTACCGCTATGGGGAATCTAATATTAAAGCACAAAGCTCATGAGATAAAGTACAATGCTTTAATGATTAATACTTCAAGTCAAAAGCAAGAAGAGTATTCAGGGATTCACGATGTTTTTGATTACGCTCCAGAAGGAGGAGCCTTTTTACAAAGAGCTGTTTTTGATAGAACAGAACTTTTTGTACATCAATTATTAGGTACTCATAAACTAGCTCAAAAAATAGATATAAACTGGGGAGGAGCATATAATTATGTTAAAAGTTCAACGCCTAATAGAAGACAATATTTATTAACACCAGACGATTGGAATATCCCCGAAGGACCGAAGTCATTTAAAGAAACCTTAAATGATTCAGACAACCATAAATTATTTCTTGATATAGAAGAGGAGGAGTTAGCGGCTAATTTTTCTGCAAGGTATAAATTCAAAAAGAATGCTGATGATGATTATTTAGGGAAATTAACTCTAGGATACAGCGGAAGGTATAAAAGTGTAGACTTTGAAGCTACTCAATTTAATTTTAGAATAAACAACAGTGGTGGAAGTGCTGCTGTTCAACCCATCATTTCAGATATTTACGATTTAGATAGTTATTTTAATCAAGATAACTTCACCAATGGATTATTTGATATTAGAACTTTTAGAGGAGGATTAGGAACAGGAATTGATGTTTTATTGCCACAATCTTATGGTGGACGTCAAGATATTCATGCGGGTTTTACAACACTTGAGTATGCTTTTTCGTCAAAATTTACTGCAATTTTTGGGCTTAGAGTTGAGCAAATTAATCAAACATTAAATTTTAATACCTCGCTTACTTCTGGGTTTAATGAACTTGATCAAACAGAGGTACTTCCCTCAGCATCATTTAAATATGAACTTAATGAACAACAAAATTTAAAGTTAGCATTAAGTAAAACCTACACCTTACCTCAGTTTAAAGAAAGAGCACCTTTTCAATATGATGAAACGCCAACCTTATCAACTATAGGTAACCCTGCTTTATATACATCAACAAACTATAATTTTGATTTCAAATGGGATTTCTTTCCTAAATCAGAAGAAATAATTTCAGTTGGAGTTTTTTCTAGATTCATTAACGATCCAATTAATAAAATAACCATAAACTCTGCTTCTAACGATGTTAGTTGGGTAAACTCTGGAGATCAAGCCACTGCTTTTGGAGCAGAGTTAGAACTAAGAAAAAATTTCTTTGTAAGAGAGCTAGATACTGAAGATAAAGTGTTAAAAACTAAACTTTCTGGGGGGCTAAATATCTCATATTTAAATACAAATCAAGACTTGAGCAAAGAGAAGGTTATTAATGAAACATCAGCCGCTGGGTTTCCATTAAGTGTAGATTTTTCTTTCTCAGAGAGTGCCTTAACAGGTGCGTCAGAGTTGTTATTAAATGCAGATATTTCATATTTAAAAGAATACAAGGAGCATAAAAGTATTCAAGGAACGCTATCATTTAATTACTTTTCAGATAGAATTTTTGCGTTAGCAACTGAAGCAGGAAGAGGAAATATTATGGATTCTGGTATTCCAACTTTAGATTTTATACTAAAAGCAAAACTTAACAAACATCTTGGTATAGGATTGTCTGCGAAAAATATTTTAAACCCTACTATTAAAAGAACTCAGGAAGTTCAGGATGTTATTGTCTCATCTTTTAAAGTTGGGTCAAATATTAAATTATCGTTATCCTATAACTTTTAATTAACATAGCATTAACCAAGCAATAATTTTTAAGCAATATCTAATTAACATGTTGTCAGTTAATTTGTATTAAATAAATATAATAAAATATAATAAAATGAAAAAACAATTATTTACAGTATTAATTACAGCACTTACCATTGTATTTGTGGTCTCATGTAAAGATGATGATGACGTTAATACTACACAACCAACCTGTTTTGATGGAATTCAAAATGGTGATGAAACTGGAGTAGATTGTGGAGGATCTTCATGTCAGGATTGTGTAACTACTACATTATCTGGAGATGTTTTTGACAACATTACTTTAGATGCTTCTTTAGAATATGAATTAACGGGTGCTTATACAATTATGGACGGAGCTAGTCTTACCATACCAGCTGGAACTGTAATAAAAGCAACCGGAGGTACTGCCTCTTATATTGCTGTTGCCCAAGGAGGTCAAATTTTCATCAACGGAACTTCTAGTAGTCCAGTAGTGTTAACTTCAGGATCAGATAATCCAGCAGCTGCAGACTGGGGAGGATTGGTAGTCTGTGGGAAAGCACCAACAAATGTAGGAAGCATTGCAACCTCTGAAGTTGCAGATTTAACCTATGGAGGAAACGTTTCTGATGACAATTCAGGATCTATTCGTTACCTAAGATTAGAATATACTGGAGCAACATTTAACAGCTCAAAAGAATTTAATGGACTTTCACTATTTGGGGTAGGTTCGGGAACCACTGTAGAATACGTTCAATCTTTTGAAGGAGGAGATGACGGTATAGAATTCTTTGGAGGAACTGTAAATGGAAAATATTTGGTATCTACCAATTCAGGAGACGATTCTATAGACTTTGCAGATGGTTGGTCAGGTACAGGAGAGTACTGGTATATCTCTGGAGGAGCTAAAGCCGGTATTGAAGGTTCTAACAATGGAGATAATGGAGATGCAGCCCCTGTAACAAATGCTACTTTAAGTAATATTACTGTAGTAGGTCCTGTCACAGAAGGAGCATTATATTACAAAGAAGGTGGAGGAAACTTTACAATAGACAACTTCTATATTGCAAGTTCTGATAAAGGAGTTAAAGTTAAAGACTCAGATGCAGAAGCAGCTGTAAGAATAGAAAATGGAGATTTAGTGATGACAAATGTTCAATTCGCAGACAATGCCTCTGGTTTTGTGCAAACAGATTACACTGGAGCAAATCAATCATTTATTGAAGAAGGTGTGGCTTCAGGAGCTGGAAACGGTGCTGCTGCTCCCAATTGGACTTCTGGTTGGACAAGAGGCTTGAGTAACAGTGGAGTAGATACTGAAAATTTAGCTGGAGAGATTTCTGGAGCTGTAACATTGGATGCATCAATAGAATATTTATTAACAAGTTCTTTTGTGGTAAAAGATGGAGGAAGTTTAACCATTCCTGCAGGAACTGTTATTAAAGCTACTGGAGGGACAGCTTCTTATATTGCAGTTGCTCAAGGAGGTCAAATTTTTGTTAATGGCTCTGACACTGAGCCTGTAATTATGACTTCAGGGTCTAGTTCTCCAGCAGCTGCAGACTGGGGAGGATTGGTAGTCTGTGGGAAAGCACCAACAAATGTAGGAAGCATTGCAACCTCTGAAGTTGCAGATTTAACCTATGGAGGAAACGTTTCTGATGACAATTCAGGATCTATTCGTTACCTAAGATTAGAATATACTGGAGCAACATTTAACAGCTCAAAAGAATTTAATGGACTTTCACTATTTGGGGTAGGTTCGGGAACCACTGTAGAATACGTTCAATCTTTTGAAGGAGGAGATGACGGTATAGAATTCTTTGGAGGAACTGTAAATGGAAAATATTTGGTATCTACCAATTCAGGAGACGATTCTATAGACTTTGCAGATGGTTGGTCAGGTACAGGAGAGTACTGGTATATCTCTGGAGGAGCTAAAGCCGGTATTGAAGGTTCTAACAATGGAGATAATGGAGATGCAGCCCCTGTAACAAATGCTACTTTAAGTAATATTACTGTAGTAGGTCCTGTCACAGAAGGAGCACTATACTTCAAAGAAGGTGGAGGAAACTTTACGATTGATAATTTCTACACGGATGGGATTAACTTAGGAGTAAAAGTTAAAAGTACAGATGCTGAAGCTGCTGTAAGAATTGAAGCAGGAAATTTAGTGATGACAAATGTTGAATTTGCAAACAGTGCAACAGGTTTTGTTATTACAGATTATACAGGAGCAAATCAAAGTTTTGTTACTGAAGGAACTACAACTGGTGCAGGAAATGGAGCAGATGTTCCAGATTGGGCAACAGGTTGGACACGTTTTTAATGAACTAGTATTTTTGAATTTGAATTTAAAAGCAGACTTTTTAAGTCTGCTTTTTTATTAACGATTTTTTAATTCATTATAAATAAGTATATCTGTAGATATTTTATATCTTTATAGTATTAGAAATTATACAAACTATATAATATGAAAAAAAATTACTTTTTAACGTTAATATTAACACTATTTATATCTGGACTTTCTTTTGGTCAGGTTATAATTACCGAATTAGCTGATCCAACCAATAATGCTGGTGCCCGTTTTGTTGAAATCTATAATGTTAGTGATTCTGATGTTGATTTAACTGATTGGGAATTAAGAAGATGGACCAATGCTAACACTGAACCACAAGGTACTGGGATTGATTTAACTCCATTAGGTACTTTAACCTCTGGTTCATTTGCAATTATTGCAGCTAATGGTACTACATTTTCTTCTGTTTATGGAATTAACGCAGATATAATTGCCGGAACAGGTGGTGCTGTAGATAGTAATGGTGATGATAAGATTGCTATTTTTGATGCTTCAGATACTACAATTGATATATATGGAACACCTGGAGTAAGTTCAAACAATTCGAATTCAGCTGATAACTTTGAAGATGGAAGAGCTGAGAGAGCAGCATCAGTGAGTAGTTCTAATCCAGTTTGGGATGCTAGTGAATGGAATACTGATAATGACCAAGGCTATGGTAGTGGTGCTCAAAATGCACCTGACGGATATGATCCTGGAGCATGGATTGGTACTGCAACAGAGCCATCATTGTCTGTTGGGTCGGCCGTAACAGGTTTAGATTATTTTGAAGGTTCTGGGCCTTCCGCAGAAGGTGTTTTTCAAATAAATGGAATCAATTTGACTGCAGATGTTTCAGTTACTGCGCCTTCAAATTTTGAAGTTTCACTGACCTCAGGAGGTACATTTACTTCGTCAGTATCTTTAACACAGTCTAGTGGTACAGCTTCTGGTGCCGTTTATGTTAGACTAGTTTCTGGATTATTACCAAACACATATACCGATAATGCTACTGTATCGTCTGCTGGTGCAGACAGTCAAACAGTAAGTTTAACTGGTACAGTTACAGCTGCAGATCCGCAAATCACAGTTACTGCATTTTTAGATGATTTTACTTATATCGCAAGCGATGGTGGTCCATCACCAGAAGATAGTTTTTCAGTTGAAGGGTTATTTTTACAAGATGATATTTCTGTAACAGCTCCAGCAAATTACGAGGTGTCTTTAACTACAGCTACAGGATTTGCTAGTTCAGTAAGTATTACTCCAGATCAGGCTGGAACTGTGGCTTCAACAGCTGTTTTTGTAAGATTAGTTGCAGGTCTTTCCGCAGGTACTTATGACGGAAATATAACTGTTTCCTCAACTGGTGTAACAGATGAACTTATAGAGGTTAACGGAAACGCATATGGCCCTGCAACAAACTCATTAATCATTACAGGTGTATTTGATGCCAAGAATGGCTCAAGCCCAAAAGGTGTTGAAATGTATGTTTTAAACAATATAGATGACCTTAGTTTATATGGTGTTGGAAGTGCTAACAACGGAGGTGGAACTGATGGTCAAGAATTTACATTTCCTGCTGTTTCGGCTACCGCTGGGCAATTTATTTATCTAGTTGGAAGTAACCAATCAGCTCAATTCAATACATTCTTTGGATTTACACCAGATTATGAATCTGGAGCTATGTTTATTAATGGAGATGATGCTATAGAATTATTTGAAAACGGAGTTGTTATTGATGTTCATGGAGACATTAATGTTAATGGTACAGGTGAACCTTGGGATACAGTTGATAGCTGGGGTTATAGAGTTGATGATACTGGTCCAGACGGGTCTAGCTTTGTTTTAGCAAATTGGACATTTGGTGGATCTGCCGAATTAGATGGTGCAACGAATTCTGAATCAACCTCTCCTTTTCCAATTGGAACGTATTCAAATACTCCTCCTCCATCAGGGAATAGTGTAACTGTAGCAACTTCTCAATCTTGGAATGGTTATGTAAATGCTTTCAATGTTTCAG
>CAJXSU010000018.1 GCA_913061465.1 uncultured Flavobacterium sp. | reverse complement strand
GTCTCGTGGGCTCGGAGATGTGTATAAGAGACAGGATGATGGATATACATTCAATTTTAAAAAAGGGAAGTGGACTTTGGAAGAGTGGTATGGCGAATATTCAGAATTTGAATATAAAAATCAGAAAGAAGGGTTAATTGAGTCCGAAAATTCGAAACTTAAGGAAGTCTACAAACATTACCTTAATGTTCTTGAGGGAGGAGAAATGGATATAGTTCAGTGCGGGTGGACTGACTATAGAATGTCTGAAAAGACTCTTATTAATTTAATGGAGAGACGTATTAATGGAGAGAAAATAGAATTACCTGAAGGATATTAATCCTGTGATTGAAAAAAAAATATAATTTTTTATGTCAAGTACTAATCCAAAAGATAAAAACAACCCTTCAAAAAGAATAGAATACAGAGGTGAAAATGTCCGAGTTTCAAGAACAGGAGGTGTTTCTGCAACGAAAACATTTAAAGGAGATGGAGTTGGAGCAACCATTAACACCAAACACGGACTTCGGCTACACAAACGATTGTTTAAGGGAACTCGAATGGGTTTCCAAAACGGAAACTTTCAGTTTATTGGAAGGTATAAAAGTGGTCCTTTTAACTTCAATATTTCAAAAAATGGAGTTAGTACTTCCCTCAAAAATAAACGAGGTTCCTATAACATCTTTAAACCCAATTACTCCAGTTTCAAATTAGGAGGTGTTCAAGTAAGAGGAAAAAACGCTGCTACGTTTCAAATGATCTACATGTTGATCATTCTCTTTGTTAATTTCATTAAAGTATTTTGGCACATTTTCATCTCTATTTTATGGTTTGGTTTTTTATCCATTAAATGGATTGTAGATTTTACAATTGGATTTTTCAAAGGTTTTAAAGAAGTTAACTAAAGTTCCCTGTAACTAAAGCACCTTATAACTTTATAGTTTACATATTAAAAAATCCTTGATCCAATATGTGTCGGGTGCGCTCATCTGATGTGATCCTAATGTACTTGAGAAACTCCTTTTCAGTTTTATGACCTGAAATATGCATGATATCTTGAATTGACATTCTTTTTAAATAATAATTTGTACAGAAACTTCTACGTGCAGTATGTGACTCCAACATTTCCCACTTTGGACGTGTATAAGTTCTTTTAACTCCTCCCTTTGTATCATGACATAAAATATCTTCATTCATATTTAATTTTCTTCCAATTAACTTGAGGTACTTGTTTATCTTTTGGTCTGATAGTTTTGGAGGGGGCTGGTTATTGTATCTCGCCATTATTTCTCTAAGTTCTATTGTTATTGGACAGTTAACTTTAACACCACTTTTCTTTTGAAGAATTTCAAAAAAATGAACCCCGTCTTTTTCTACAATATCTATACCTGATAATCGATTATAGTCACTAATACGTTGTCCTGTATAACAACCCACTAAGAAGATATCTCTTGCCAATTGCATAGTCATGTCATTTGAAAGATCTAAATCCTTCATCTTACGTAGTTCATTCTCACTTAAATAAATCTTTGTTGGCTCCTCCGTTGGAATTGAAAACAATCTGAGATCTACATCTCCAATTAAACCCCGCCTCTTCCCCTCCAACACAATTGTTTTTATTGATTTGAAATGTTTTGAAATGGTGTTTAATTTAAACCCTTGTTCAACCTCCAAAAACCTCTTAAAGTCGTTTAAAATAGGTCTTGTGAAAGATGTGAAATCAATTGATGTTGTGGAATCTGAAAACAATTTAAGTTTCTTTAAGGACTGTTTATATAGTAGTAAAGTAACATTTTCAATACTACCCCTCTTCTCCTCGATGAACTCATCTGCAAAAACAAAAAAATCATCTTGAATTACTTTTACTTCTGATTCAATATTTCGATTTGTCAACCTATCGAGAATAGATCTTAAAACTTCATTGTTAACTTCTTTTCCCTCCAATACTAATTCCGAATGATCATGAATGAGTTCATTCTGTAACTTGTCAAGGTATCTATTAACTGTTGCTGAATTAATTATAAGACTTCGATTTCTTCTAACTCTTTGTCTTTCAAAATCCCAATCTGCATAACCTACTGATATTCCAATTGAATATCTTAATCTTTGTCGTTTACCATAAGAAAACCATAATGAAATTGGACTTTCTTTTCTACTTTGTCTTAATGACTCTTTGGATTCCTTCAAATTGTACCTTACAGTTCCTAATTGTGGTTTAATTATTTTCTTCATACAGCTAATATACAGCGCATAAAGGGTGTGCTCAAAGGTGTGCGCAGTTTAGTTATTTGTAGTTTATTTCTCTTTATTTCATTTTATATCTTTATAATAAAAATGATGTTATATCATTAATTATTAATGATTTAGGTGTTTTTAAGATTAAATGAAATAAAGTAAATTCTTCCTGGAGGTACCACAAAAAAATCCGAACATATTGTTCGGATTTTTTGTTTGTATATATTAAATCATTTGCAGGTTGGCTAATTCTTGCTTGGTTAGTTCTCTCCATCTTCCCCTAGGAAGATTCTTTTTTGTTAAACCAGCAAAAAGAACTCTGTCTAATTTTACAACCTTGTAACCAACATGTTCAAATATTTTACGAACAATTCTATTTCTACCGGAATGAATTTCGATACCCACTTCAGTTTTAGTTTGACCTTCTACATAGGAAATTGCATCAATAAAAACTTTTTTACCCTCTATAACAACCTCACCTCTTAGTTTTTGTAAATCTTTCAAATCTAACTTTCTATCGAGAGAAGCATGATATAATTTTTTAACATCATGTTTGGGGTGCGTTAATTTTTTTGCCAACTCACCATCATTAGTAAATAGAAGAAGACCTGTAGTCATTCTATCTAGTCTTCCTACAGGATAAATTCTTTCATTTGCCGCATTAGAAACTAATTCCATAACTGTTTTTCTTCCACGATCATCATCCATAGTGGTAATATAGTTCTTGGGCTTATTCAATAAAACATATTTCTTTTTTTCAGGAGAAATAGAGGTTCCATCAAAACGAACATCATCATTTGGTTGAACCTTGTAACCCATTTCAGTAACTAAATTACCGTTAACTGTAACACTCCCGTGCTCTATGTATGTATCTGCCTCTCTTCTTGAGCAAATTCCAGAGTTAGATATAAACTTATTTAACCTTATACCTCCAATATCTACTTTTTTCGGAGTAGATAGTGGTTTTTTAAAGTCTTTACGAAAGCTGTTTTTTCTTTGTGGAGAGCTGCCTTTTCTTGCTTGTCGTCCTCCCGACGATTTATGATTTGAATTCATTTTAAAAATTTTCGGCAAATGTAATCATTAATTATTTTACAACAAACTCACATCAATTAGTGTCTAAAAATTGGTGATTTGAACTTCCAATATCGTTTTAAATAACCAATAAAGAAATTTAGCACAAAAACTCAATTTACTAATTTGAGGGTATTAATTACCTTATCTATGATTAGGGAAGTATCAATAAATACTAAACTAAAAACACCTATTAAAAGTAGTATTTTAAGGGTAGTATGTAAGATCGTATATTCTTGCTTTTTTGATGATTTAAGTAAAACTACACCAATAATAACTAAAGAAACAGCCACCAAATAAAAATAATATTTCATAAATGAAATTGCTGGGTGGTTTAAAAGAATAATCACTGTAAATAGGGCTAAAAACAAAATTACAATAGATAGTAATTTAGTATTTCTTTCACCATAGGCTACTGGAAAAGTTTTATAATTACTCGCCACTGCGCCTCGCATATTTTCTAAATCTTTTATGAGTTCTCTAACCATAATGACTAAAAATAAAAACACAGCGTGGACAAAAATTATGTTAGAAAAATTTTTAAAGTACACAAAAATGACAAAAAATGGCAAAATTGTTAGCAGGGACGCTGACATCAAACCCGTTAAAGGATATCTTTTTAGTTTATGGGAGTAAAACCAAATACTAAATATGTATACTACAAAAAATAAGGCCGCTTTCCAAGAAACTAAAAACCCTGAAAGAACTCCAACAATATTTAAAAAAAAGTAAATAGATAATATTGTTTCTTGTTTAACATAACTGTCCAAACCTGATTTATAGGGTCTATTTATTTTATCGGCTTTAATATCATAAAAATTATTTATAATATAGCCTCCAGCTACTACACAGACAGTAGCAAATACAACAAAGAAAAGGTGTAAGTCAAATAGTACGGATGGAATTGATTTTTTTGGAGAAAAAATGTAAATAGATGCTAAATATTGAGCGATTACAAGAACTAAAATATTATAACCTCTAACAACAGATAATAAACTGAATATTTTATAAAATAAAGAAGTTTTTTTACCATTCTCCATAAGTGAAGAAGTTAAAATCTATACACTAGTTCTAATTTATAATCTTGCAAAGAGGTTTTGGCTTTTTCATAGTCTTGGGCAAAACCTAAAATATAACCGCCACCGCCAGAACCACATAATTTAAGATAATAATCGTTTGTTTGAATACCTTGTTCCCATACTTTATGAAAAGCACTAGGAATCATAGGTTTAAAATTTGCAAGAACCAGTTTAGATAGTTTTTTAACATTACCAAACAGGGACGATACATTTCCGTGCAAAAAGTTATCTATACATGCGTCTGTATATATGGAAAATTCTTCATTAAGCATCTTTCTGAATCCTTCATTCTTCATCTTGTTCATGAAAATATTTACCATAGGTTCAGTCTCTCCAACTTGTTCAGAGTCTAACAAAAAAACAGCTCCTTTTCCTTCTTTTTGAGATGGTATTCCAGCAGGTTCAATATTGGTCTTTGAATTAATTAAAATAGGTAAACTTAAATAACTGTTTAGTGGATCTAAACCCGAACTTTTACCATGAAAAAAAGACTCCATTAAAGAAAAAATGGCTTTTAAATTTAACAACTTATCCCTTGTTAAATTTTCAAGTATTGTAATTTTATCTTCTGCATATTGATCATAAATCGAGGCAACTAACGCACCAGAACTTCCTACCCCATACCCCTGAGGAATGGAGGAATCAAAATACATACCTGAATCAATATCTTTTTTAAAATTTTCAAAATTAAATGATACTAAATCTGTTGATGTATTTTTTAAATAGTGATAAAATTTAGCTAAGTTTTCATTTGATTTTTTTGCTTCTCCTGAAAGATTAGAAGAAGATTTTAAGGCTCCATTATATGAATTGTATGGTATGGCTAGACCTTTTGAGTCTTTGATGATACCATATTCTCCAAATAGTAAAATCTTTGCGTAAAATAATGGACCTTTCATAGGGTATAAATATAATTCAAATATACAAAAAATTACTCTTCGTTAGGATAATATACATCTCGATAAAAGGTAGTCCATTCGCCTACTTTTTCTCCATTTCTATATTTTCCTTTAGTTTTAATCTTTCCTGTCTTATAATATATTTTCCAAACTCTTTCCTTAACTCCTTTACCAAAAACTCCGTCTACTTTTAATTCTCCTGTAGGATAATATTCCTTGTAGGGTCCATCCAAAGCTCCATTTTTGTATTTTTCTGTTTTTAAAACTGAACCATCCTTATAAAAATAAGTTACTAAACCTTTGAAATTTTCTTTTTTGATGATTAAAGAAGTGGCTTTACCTTCACGGTATTTAGCACCACCCTTATAATAGTCTACAATTAAATACGTACTCCGCTTTTTATTTGGAATTGGTCTATAAAAAACTCCATTAGCTTCAGCAACCTCATCATGGTTTTCATCAAACCAAACTACAACTTGAGTAAATGATAAAAAAAGAAATGAGACGAATGTAAAGAGAGTGAAAACTGAGATTCTAGAAAGAAATATTTTCATATTGACTATAAATTAACGGCCCCTAAACCAACAACATCACAAATATAATGATTTTTTTGGCAGAACTTAGAAAGCTCATTATCAATAAATTGAGCTACAGTTTCAGTTTCATTAGCTGGATATAAAACATGAACATTAGCACCAGCATCTAGAGTGAAACACACCTTACTTCCAGTGTTATTTCTATACCTCCAAATGGCATTGATTATTTCTAAGGTATTGGGTTTCATTAAAATAAAATACGGATTACTTGTTAGCATCATAGCATGTAAACTTAAAGCTTCACTTTCTACCAAGTTAATAAAAGAATCTATCTCACCGTTTTGTAAAATTTCAGAAATGGTCGCTAAATTTTCATTGGCTTGATTAAATCTTTCCTCTGCAAATGGATGATTGTGCATTAAATCATGACCAACAGTGCTACTTACTTGCTTTTCTCCTTTATCTACCAATAAAATAGCATCTTGATAGTTGTTAAAAACTTCGTGAACTTCATAAGGAAATGGTATCCCAAATACATCTGAACTCCCTTTAATAGCTGGATGTTGTCCCCAAACCACCAAAGGACCTTCTATACTCCTACTGGCACTTCCAGACCCCAGACGCGCCAAAAAAGAAGCTTTTTTGTATATAAATTTATCTGTTAACTCAACAGAACTTAACGATTTTTCTAAACTCATTAAACACATGGCTATAGCACTCATACCGCTAGCTGAAGAAGCTATACCACTGCTATGAGGGAAGGAATTCTCTGAATGTATTACCATATTATAAGTTGTTAAGTATGGGCAATATTCTAGAATTCTTTCAAAAAACTTTGCAATTTTAGGTTTAAAATCTTCTTTCTTTTTCCCTTCAAAAAACAACTCAAAGTTGATTTCACTATTACCGGCTTCAGAATTACTTTTTTTGGTAAAATTTATTGTTGTAATGGTATGACTATTACTCAACGTAAAACTTATCGAGGCATTTTTTGGGATTTGTGGTTCTGTTTTTCCCCAATATTTTACCAAAGCAATATTGCTAGGTGTTTTCCAGGTAAATGATAGTTTTGTAGTATTATTTACAAGAGATTTTGGAATAAATTGATGTGTTTCCAAGTGTTAAAATTTACTGCAAATATAGCAGTTTTTGACTTATGCATCAGTTAACTTTTTAAAGGATATTTTCATAATTAATGCAATACCTAAATATAGTTAGAAAAGAGTATTTTTGTTTTAAAATTGTATTCTGTTGGAAAGAAAAGTAAAACTATTATGGGATTTTAGAGGACCTGACGCCCTAGAAACTGCAAAACACCACACCATTCATTTAAAAGAATTTGCTGCAATCGAAAATCTCCAATTTCATGAGATAGATATTAAAGAGTTGAACCCTATGCTGTGTGCTGCCTTTATAGTAGTTAATGAATCTGACATGAAAGTATATAGAGATGCTTTGAAACCTCATAGAGGAGAATTATTTTAACAATACCCCATGAAAAAAATAGCCCCAATCCTAATAGTTCTATTATTTACTAAATGCTCAAATTTAAAATATTTAAATGCCTATGATGGATGGAAAGGAAAACCGAAAATGGTTGAAATATCTTATTATAATATTGAAAAAGAATTTTGGTATGGTAAACAGTTGATTTATTATGATTCTAAAGGCCGTATTTTAAAACAACCTAATATCAATAGGGCTGGAAACATCGTGGAAGGTGAAAAAAAATTCATCTATGATAAAAAAGGAAATATTATAGAGTATATCCATTACGTAAAAGATAGTGTTATTCATAGAAATAAAACTTACACCTATAACAAAAATGGAAAAATTATTAGTTCTACAACCATCAATAAAGATGGAAATAAATCAAATAATTATACCTATAATACAATAGATAAAAGCTCAAGAGCCTCAGATTTCGTATATAATAAAGATGGGTCTGTCAAAGAAAAAAACATTGGTAGAATAACAACTTTCTATGATAAAAAATGGAATGAAATTGGTCACACATATTATGACTCAGATGGAAGCATTAGAAGAAAAAGAGAACTTAAATATGATAAAAAAGGCAATCCAATCTTAAATGTAAGTTTCGATTATAAAACCAAAAAAAGAAGAATTACTGAAAAAAAATATAATAAATACAATGATATTGTTAGCTGGACTATAAAAGTTATCAAAGAAAAAGATACAACGACAACTAATATTTCAGAATTCAAATATTTGTATGACCACAAAAATAACCCTGTTGAAGTAAAAAGTTTTTCAAATGGTAAAATATTATATAAAATAAGAAATAAATTCTTATATTAAAGTTTCAATGATCTATTTATTCAATAAAAGATGATACGTAAAATATCCTACAGGCTACTCTTAATTTTATTTTGTACACTTTTTAGTTGTCAGAATTCTGAAGTATTTTTTGAAGACGCACTGTGTATTGAAAATATTTCTACAATTGACCCTGAAATTGGATTGTTAGAAAACCAAACAATTATTATTAAAGCAGGAAAAATAATTCAGGTTTCTCCTTCTCAAGACCTTCAATTATCTAAACAAAATACCATTATAGATGGTACCGATAAATTCATGATTCCTGGGTTATGGGATGCTCATATTCACTTTTCTTTTATCAAAGAAATGGCTCCTAATATGTTGGATTTATTTTTAGCTTATGGTATTACTAGTTTGAGAGATACAGGGGGAGATATTAATTTTGTAAATACTTGGAAAGAAATATCTCTAGCCAACCCTACAAATGCTCCAAGAGTAATGGTAGCAGGTCCACTTCTTGATGGCAACCCAAATGTATATGATGGTAGTGATCATAGTCATCCTCCACTTTCAGTTGGGTTGAAAACTGTTGATGATGTAAAGAATAAAATTAACGAATTAGATAGCTTAAAAGTAGATTTTCTTAAAGCTTATGAAATGTTAACTCCAGAACAATTTAAAGAGGTTACAAAACTTGCTAAAGAAAAAGGACTTAAGGTAACTGGCCATGTACCATTAAGTATGGATGTAATTGGTGCTTCTAATGCAGGATTAAACAGCATGGAGCATTTTAGAAACTTAGAATTATCTTGTGCCTCTAATTCAGACGAATTATTACTACAAAGACAACAATTGTTAGCCTCTGGAAAAGACGATAAAGGAGGTATTTTGCGTTCAAGAATACACAAAAAACAAAGAGAGATCGCTCTACATAACTTTAATGAAGGTAAAGCTGATGAAGTTTTAGAAGTCTTGAAAAAAAATGATACTTGGCAAATTCCAACACTCACATTAAATACCGCTTTTGCAAGAAGACCCTTTGCTGCAAAAGATTGGCAAAAAAGTTTTTCCTATTTACCTAAAAATATCAAAGAGCAGTGGTTAAACTATATCAATAATCTTGTAAAAACTGAGGTAAAACCATTTGATAAAAAATATGCTAAATGGATGTTTGATATGACCAAAAGAGTTCATAAAAAGAAAATTAAAATAATGGCGGGAACAGATACCCCAATTTTCTTCTTAACACCAGGGCTTAGCTTACATGAAGAATTAGCAGTTTTAGTAGAAGCTGGCTTATCACCATTAGAGGCGTTAAAAAGTGCCACCACAAACCCTGCAGCATACTTTAATTTAGATAACGAGTTAGGGAAAATTGCAATAAATAATTGGGCGGATTTAGTAATACTTGATGCAAATCCTTTAGATGACATTAACAATACCAAACAAATTAATGCAGTTATAAAACAAGGAAAATATTTTAACAGGGAACATTTAGATGGTTTATTAAGTAACTTAACAACTAAAAAATAGTAGCATTTTAATTACCAATCAAGATTTATCTGCTAGCAAGTGCCTTCGCACACAACCAGCCCCCAGTCCAAGCATTCTGAAAATTAAAGCCTCCAGTAACTGCGTCTATATTTAAAACTTCACCAACAAAAAATAAGTTTTTTTGTAATTTGCTTTCAAAGTTTTTAAAGTTAATCTCTTTTAAATCTACTCCACCGGCTGTTACAAACTCTTCTTTAAACGTACTTTTTCCCTTAGCAGTAAAAACACTTTTAGTCAATTGATTAGCCAGGGCATCTATTTGATCATGACTTACATCTGCCCAATTAAAAGTAGTTTTAATCTTTGAAGCTAATACAAAGCGCTCCCATAATCTTTTTGGAATCTCTTCAAAAGGAGATCTAACAATTACTTGTTTTTTGGAGTGTTTCTTTTTTAAATTTAACAACACATTTACAATTTTATGAGTAGGTCTAGAAAGCCAATCTACTTGCACTTTATACTCGTAATTTTTTTTTGCCAACACTCGAGCTCCAAATGCAGATAGTTTTAAAATGGCAGGACCACTCATACCCCAATGTGTAATTAATAATGGTCCTGAAGCTTCCAAATTAGTGTCTACTAATTGAACAGTAGCATTGGGAACCGATATTCCCAACAAATCTTTAATTCTGGCATCTTTAATATTAAATGTAAACAATGAAGGCACAGGAGAAATAATTGAATGATCTAGTGATTTTGACAACTCCCAAACCTTTTTACTACTTCCTGCTGCCATTACCACAGCATCACAAACAAATTGCTTTTCTTTGGTAATTACTAGCCAAGAATTGGCTTGTTTTTGTATGGTGGTCACTCCATGATTTTTCAGCACAGGAATTCCTAAACGCTTTGTTTTATTTAGAAAACAATCTATAATAGTTTGTGATGAATTGGATTCAGGAAAAACACGATTATCTTTTTCTATTTTTAGAGGAATACCATTATTCTCAAACCATTCAAAAGTATCACCTGTCATAAATTGATGGAACGGACCTAACAATTCTTTTTCACCTCTTGGATAAAATTGCACCAATTCTTTGGGTTCAAAACAAGCGTGGGTAACATTGCAACGTCCACCCCCAGAAATTTTTACTTTTTGCAGTACTTCTTTACCTTTTTCTAGGATGGTAATGTCTAATTCAGGATTCATTTCCTTAGCATTAATTGCTGTGAAAAATCCTGCAGCACCTCCACCTATAATCATTACTTTTTTCATAACACCATATCTGAATAGCTAAGAATTGTGGTGTATCCTTTAGTTTTAAAATATTGAGGAGTGTTTTTATCTCCAGTTGCTAAAATAAAATCTCCACCCCATGCACCAAGACTTTTTAGAGTTCCAAAATAGTCAGAAAATAAGCGTTCTTTCACTGTAGGTAACTCAATAATCGAGGAAATAATTTTTTCATGTTCTTGTATCAGTTTTTCAAATTCTGAAAGCTTTTGTTCTAAAATGAGTTGTTTAGAAATTTCTGAAACAAGTTGTATTTCGTTATTTATATTCTGCCGCTTTTCTTTAAACCTAGCAATTCCATGCTTGCTATCTTGTTTTTTATTTAAATGAACAAAAAATAGCTGATCACTAAAACTAGGCATAAAATCTACTTTTTTTACAACTGGTTGTTGGTTATTAACCTCATATAGAATTGGGGTATTGTGTTTTGCATTGGCAATATCGTATCCACTTCCTGAAAATGAATTCCACAACAATTGAAAAGCATCAACTTTTGCCCATTGCGCAATATTATTGATTAATGTAGAAGAAGTTCCTAAACCCCAATCTCTGGGAAACGTAAGATTGGTTTTTACTAAAAACCCTTGTTCAGATTGTAAAAATTCTGGATTCAATTTTCTGGTTTCTGATAAAATATCTTGAAGTGTTTCAGCAATAAAGTCTGCATTTCCCTCTTTTTCAGAATTAAATGTTGCATTTACTAATCTAAGTTTAGGTAGTTCAAAAACAGCCTCAAACCAGCAGTCTCCAGTATGGGTAAAACTCCCCCATATGAGTTGTGATTCCTTAATTTTTTCTACTGCTAAGTCTTGTCCAAATTTAGTAGGAACTGCCAAAGCTGTTGCTCCTTCTAAAACAAGATATTCTCCTGTGAGCAATAATTTTCCATTAGAGTAGAGTGTATTCAAAATTATTGGGTATTTCTTAATTCTTTAAACATATCAACCACAGCACTGTGAGTCACTGTTTTTCCATCAAAATAATTAGTTATTGCTGTTTTCTCTTGATCATTTGCGCCTAATTGGTTTAAGATGTTCATTAGATGCATTTTCATGTGTCCGTGCTGAATTCCTTTGGTGGTTAAAGCTCGTAAAGCTGCAAAATTTTGAGCTAAACCTGCAGTTGCCATAATCATCATTAGTTCTTTTGCAGAGGGTTGTTGTAACATCCCTAAAGATAATTTTGCTAAAGGATGTAAAGAAGTTAAGCCTCCTACTGTTCCTACAGCCAATGGAACTTCTATCCAAAAACGAAAAACACCATTGGTAATTTCACAATGTGTTAAACTCGTATAATGGCCAGATTTTGAAGCATAGGCATGCACTCCTGCTTCAATAGCTCTAAAATCATTACCGGTAGCCAATACAACTGCATCAATACCATTCATGATCCCTTTATTGTGTGTAACGGCTCTGTGGGGTTCTGCACCAGCAATCTGAACTGCTTGATGAAATTTCTTAGCAAATTGTTGGGGATCATCTCCACCTAATTCTTCAATGTTACAACTTACTTCAGCTCTCACTAAACATTCTGGAACATAATTAGATAGAATACTCATCACTATGTCTATCGCATCACTTCTAAATTCTTTGGCGATAGCCTCTAAACAAGAATTAATAAAATTTGCCCCCATAGAATCTACGGTTTCAAAAGTGACATGAATTTGATAGTAGTTGTGTAGCTTCTCAGTTTTATCTATCAATTGAATATCTAAAATACCTCCACCACGTTTTTCCATATTTTTTGTAATGGACGCTGTAACTATTTTAAATAGCTCTTTTTTAGAATTGAAATACTGTATCAATTCATTTTTATCACCATCATACATAAAATGTACCTGACCTATTTTAGTGGTAGATAGCACTTCAGCTCTAAAACCTCCTCTTGTGCTCCAAAATTTAGCTACTAATGAGGCTGCTGCGACTACTGAACTTTCTTCAATAACCATAGGAATTGCATAAGAGATATTGTTGATAAGAAAGTTAGGCGCTACACCATAGGGTAAATAAAAATTAGAAATGGTATTTTCTATGAAATCATCATGTAATTGTTGCAATAATTCATCTGAGTTCCAATATTTTTTTATCGTAGAAATTATTTCTGTTTTATCTGTAAAATAATTAGTAACTAACCAATTAATTTTTTCTTCTTTGGTTAGTTTAGAAAATCCGGAAATCATTTTAGACATCGATGTCATTTTATAGTGTAAAGCAAAGATAAATGAAACAATGAAAACAGTAAGATGAATTCAATATTTATACTGTTTTTAAAGTTTTTTTGACGATTTTTCCGTAAACTTGGCAATCAATTCCTAAATATGTAATTATAGAATGAAGAAATTATTCATTTTAGCTGTCATCACACTTCTTTTTAGTTGTAATCAACACACCTCAAATAATTCAAACAAGGTCTCAAGAACACAAAAAATAACACTAGAAGATATTTGGGGGTCTACTTTCTCCACGAACAGAATGAATTCTTTAAATTCTATGAATGGAGATTATTATTCTCTTTTAAATAAAGATGAAAATGGGGTTTCCACAGTAGATCAATATAGTTACTTAAATTTAGAAAAGGTAGCCACTATTGTAGACGGTAAAACCCTCAATAATTTACAAAAATTTGAATCGTATTCATTTAATAATGATGAATCAAAATTAATTTTAGGAAAAAACATCCAAAAGGTTTACAGAAGATCAACAAAAGGAACCTACTACGTATACACTGTAAACTCAAAAAAAATACACTTAATTGGAAAACAGATTCAAGAGCCTACCTTTTCTCCTGATAGTAAAAAAGTAGCCTACGCTAAAAATAACAATCTATTTATTTTAGACTTAACCACAAATACCACCAAGCAAATTACCAAAGATGGGAAATACAATCATGTAATCAATGGAACTACAGATTGGGTTTATGAGGAAGAATTTGGTTTTGTTAGAGCTTTTGAATGGAGCAAGGACAGTAAGTTTATTGCTTTTTTAAGATTTAACGAAACTAAGGTAAAAGAATTTTCTATGGGAGTTACTGGGAATCAGTTATACCCCAGCCAACATGTGTTTAAATATCCCAAAGCAGGAGAAGACAATGCTAAAGTTTCGCTGCACACCTATAATTTAAAAACTAAAAAATCAAAGAAAATAGCTTTAGGAAGCTATGAATACATTCCAAGAATACAATGGTCTAATACCAACCCTATTCTAATTGCTACTACTTTAAATCGACACCAAAATGATTTAAAACTTCACAAAGTAAATGCGCTTAAAAGTAGTTCAACTCTTTTGCTAAATGAAAAAGATGACGCGTATGTAAGTGTTAAAAATGATCTTACATTTTTAGAAGACAATAGTTTTATTTGGACCAGTGAAAAAGACGGTTACAATCACGTTTATCATTATGATTTTAATGGAAGACTCATCAATCAAATAACCAATGGAACTTGGGAAGTAACCAAATATTATGGTTTCAATAAAGAAAAGAAAGCTATCTACTATCAATCTGTAGAAAACGGAACTATCAATAGAGGAGTTTACAGCATTAATTTAGATGGAACTAATAAAAAATTATTAAGTAATAACGCTGGAACAAATACTGCTGCTTTTAGCAGAAATTTAAATTATTTCATCAATACATATTCAACTACAGAAACACCTCCAATTTATTCACTTTACGCTGCTGAAGGAAATATGATTAAAGTGATTAAAGACAATTCAAGCTTGGAAGATAAATTGTTAAATTATAAAATTAGTCCAAAAGAATTTTCAACCATCAATATTAATGGAAATGATCTAAATATGTGGATGATAAAGCCTCTTGATTTTGATGTACAAAAAGAATACCCATTATTAATGTTTCAATATTCAGGTCCTGGCTCTCAACAGGTTGCTAATAAATGGAATGGCACCAATGATTATTGGCATCAACTATTAGCACAGCAAGGAATGATTATTGTTTGTGTAGATGGAAGAGGAACAGGTCTAAAAGGGAGAGATTTTGAAAAAATAACTCAAAAAGAATTAGGTAAATATGAAGTAGAGGATCAAATTACTGCTGCCAAAAAATTAGCAGAACGCAACTACATAGATAAAGAAAAAATTGGTATATGGGGTTGGAGCTATGGTGGTTTTATGAGTACAAATTGTCTTTTAAAAGGAAATGATATTTTTACCACTGCCATTGCAGTTGCTCCTGTAACTTCATGGCGATTTTACGATACGGTATATACAGAACGTTATATGCAAACACCTCAAGAAAATGCCAGTGGTTATGATGATAATTCTCCTATTAATTATGCAAATAAACTTAAAGGCAATTATTTATTAGTTCATGGAACAGGTGATGACAATGTGCATGTACAAAACTCTAGGAGAATGATTAATGCATTAGTAGCGGCTAATAAGCCTTTTGAGATAGCAATGTATCCAGACAGAGCACACGGAATTAGAAAAGGTGAGAACACTCGCCTACATTTGTATCATAAAATGACTAACTTCATAGCTCAACATTTAATAAAAAATTAGAATCCAACAATAAAACGTAAACAAATAAACTGATGAATACAACAATGAAACAACCACACGAAAAAGAAATCTTTGGACATCCTGCTGGCTTGTATGTATTATTTTTTGTAGAAATGTGGGAACGATTTTCCTACTATGGAATGAGAGCAATACTTACATTATTTTTAGCTGCACCTGTTATTATGGGTGATCCGCAATCTGGATATGGTTGGTCAAATACTGAAACTCTATCTTTTTACGGAACCTATACTATGTTTGTTTATTTAACCTCCATTCCTGGAGGATGGATTGCTGATAAATTTATAGGTCAGAAAAAAGCAGTAATGGTAGGAGGGCTTTTACTTTGTATTGGTCATGGAATCCTTGCAGTTGACGCGCAATGGGCCTTTTTTAGTGGATTAGTTTTTATTGTACTTGGTGTTGGACTATTAAAACCCAACATATCCACTATGGTTGGTGGTTTGTATAAACAAGGAGATGACAAAAGAGATATAGGTTTTTATATATTTTACATGGGTATTAATTTAGGAGCTTTTTTGGGAGCTTTAATCGTTGGAATTGTTGCTGCTAAATGGGGGTGGCATTATGGTTTTGGATTGGCTGGTATTGGTATGGCTTTAGGACAGGTTATGTACTTTTATGGTTTAAAATACCTGATAGGTGTTGGAGATTTTCTTGGTGCTAAAGATTCTTTGAATAAAGATGTAATGAAAAAGCCTTTAAACAAAAAGGAAAAAGATAGAATGCTGGTAATGTTTTTATCTTTTCTAATTATAATTGTTTTTTGGGGTGCTTTTGAACAAGCTGGTGGCTTAATGAGTTTATATACTGAACAAAAAACCGACAGAATGTTGACTTTCTCATTACCTCTTATAGGTAATGAAGTTCCAGCAGCAGTATTTCAATCAATCAATGCTTTTTTTATAATAATTTTTGCAACTTTGATAGCGAATTTTTGGTACAAGTGGGCAAAAAAAGGGAAGGAATCTTCATCTTTATTTAAAATGGCTATCGGAGTAATTATTATGGCTTTTGGATTTTTCTTTATGAGTAAAGCTAGTACTGAAGTAGTAATGGATGGTGATAAAATTGTTGAAAAATCAGCTATGATTTGGTTAGTATTGGCATACTTATTTCATACTATAGGTGAATTGTGTGCCTCACCAGTTGCATTGTCTTTTATAACGAAGTTAGCACCTTTAAAATATGCATCTTTTATGATGGGAGCCTACTTTGCAGCAACTGGACTAGGGAATAAAGTAGCGGGATTAGTTGGTGAATTATCTAAAGATGCTGGAGAATTTGAAGTATTTACAGGAATTGCAATTTTTTGTACAATTTTTGGTCTACTAATTATTGCCATATTAAAACCTCTCAAAAGGTTAACTCACGGTGCCGAAGAATTAGAATTAAATTAGTAATGATTAGATAAATTTTTATCATTAATTAAAATAAAAATTATGACAACAGATATCGAAAATATGTTTAAAGACAAAGTTCTTGGGCACCCTGCCGGACTTTTTGTGTTATTTTTTACTGAAATGTGGGAGCGTTTTTCTTATTATGGAATGCGTGCTATATTAGTAATATTTTTAACAGGGGCCATCTCTGGGAATAATCCAGGGTGGGGATGGGATACATCCACTGCCTTGTCTCTGTTGGGAACCTACGCTTTATTTGTCTACTTAACCCCTATTGTTGGAGGTTGGCTTGCAGACAATAAAATAGGCTATAGAATGGCTGTTGTTATTGGTGCACTATTAATGACTTTAGGCCATGCTTCCATGGCAATTGAAACCCCAACATTTTTATATATAGGTATTGCATTACTAATTGTTGGTAATGGTTTTTTTAAACCTAATATGACCTCTATCATTTCGAAGATGTATGCAGGTAAAGACGAAAAGAAAGATGGTGCATACAACATATTTTATATGGGTGTAAATGCAGGTGCTTTCATAGGGATCATGCTATGTGGTTGGGTTGGAGAAAAAATTGGATGGAGCTACGGTTTTGGTTTAGCAGGAATCTTTATGTTTTTAGGAATGTTACAGTTTTATTATGCGCAGTCTATTTTTGGTAGCCTAGGTGATAAACCAAAAAAAATAGAGTCAAATACTTCCACCACAACTAGTAAGGATAAAACTGAGGAGAAATTGAATCCATTTTCAATGCTTGATTATTCATTGATTGTTGTTTTTATTGTTTCAGCATTAATATTTATTATCAATGACCCTTTGAGTAAAATAGGAAATATTAATACTTTGAACTTTACAATTGCAGGAATGTCTGATTCGTTATTTTTTGCACTTGTAGCCGCTATTACATTTATTATTTTATTATTTGTAAGAATTCCTAGATACACAAGAATAGAACGCGATAGAATGATTGCCTTTACAATTTTTTGTTTGTTTACAATCTTCTTTTGGGCTGCTTTTGAGCAAGCGGCAGGTTCTTTACCAATATATACCAGAGATTTTACAGATAGAATTTTAGAGGGTACTGCTGGAACTATATTCAAAGTTATTGATTTGTTAGTAACTGTAATTCCTATGTTGGTAATCACCTATGTACTTGTGAAATTATTTAATAAAACATTCAGTAAAATTAGTCTGTCCAATGTTATTTTAGGGATTAGTTTCTTAATTGTTTGGGCGATTATCATTTATAAATTATATATAGAATTTCAAGCTACTGAAACAGAAGTGCCAATTACTTGGTTTGCCATTTTAAATTCTTTATTTATTATCATCTTTGCTCCACTGTTTACCAAATGGTGGGACAGTAAATACAATCCTCCAGCTTCAGTAAAGTATGGATTAGGTTTAATTATTATGGCTATAGGTTTTGGTTTTTTAGCATTTGCTACAAATGATATTCCTTTAGGAGCCAAAACTGCTAAACTAAGTATGATTTGGCTAGTATTAGCTTATTTATTTCATACGTTAGGTGAATTATGTTTGTCTCCAATGGGGCTATCCTACTTGAGTAAATTAGTTCCTGCAAGAATGGTAGCATTCATGTTTGGAGTTTACTATCTAGCCATCGCCATAGGGAATAAATTAGCACATTATATTGGTGGTGATATTGAAAAAATATCTCAGGAAAGTGGACTTTCTTATTTCTTCTTAATTTTCACAATAGTTCCAATAGTTTTAGGTCTAGTGTCATTTGCACTGCATCCATTACTTAAAAAACTTATGCATGGAGTTCGATAATCAGAATTAAAAAAAAATAAAAGAAGGCATCATTTTTGATGCTTTTTTTTTGTTTAAATTTGCTAACTGAAATTACATTTTGATACCCATGAAGAAATTAGTTGCCATCATGTTTTTATTTTTTTTAACAAGTCATCTATATGGCCAAAAAGTAAACTGGATATCTTTTGATGAAGCCGTTAAATTAACAAAAGAGAACCCAAAACCTATGTTAATAGATGTGTATACAGATTGGTGTGGTTACTGTAAAAAAATGGACAGAATTACCTACAATAATAAATTTATCTCATCATATATCAATGAAAATTTTTATCCTGTAAAATTAGATGGTGAGCAAAGGGAAGACCTAATTTATAAAGACTATACCTTTACATATAAATCCTCTGGAAGAAGTGGATATCACGAGTTTGCTGCTGCATTACTAAATGGAAAACTAAGTTATCCTACAACTGTTTTTATGGATGAGGAGCTGGGCATATTGGATAGAGTTCCAGGTTATCTTTCTCCAGATATTATGGAACAAGTGATCACCTATTTTGCCGATAAAAAATATAAAACTGAAACCTGGCAAGACTTCGTTAAAAGCTTCGTAAGTAACTTAAATTAAGTTATAGAATTTCAATTATTCAAAACATATGCTCCTTTTTCACCAGTAGACCAAAAGGATGTGTGCAACTCTAAACATGAAGCTTTCCAAAGACTTACGTAACTTTTATAGTTAGATCCGTCTGCAATAATCATTCTTGGATTAAGCGTTTTAATAAGGCGTTCCAGATTAATTTTTGGAGATTGGCGTAATACCAAAATTGGTTTTTGTAAGCCTTTAATATTATAATTTCCATTGGTATCTATAAATAAAACAACCTGATTATTTATCTGTAAAAAATTTGGGATTTTTTCATATTTTAAATCTTTAATATTCTCTCCTACTTTATAATTTTTTAATACGTTTTGATTGTGAATTAAAGTATCCATATTGTGGTAAACTTTTAAACTAGCTCCTATCCTATTTCCTACAATTGAATTTCTACTTTTATGAAATACTATAAATTGATTAGCAATTTCTGTTCTATATTTCTCGTAAAAACTAACCGATTGAAAAACTAAAATAAGACATAAAAAAAGCATAAATCTTTTTGTATTTTTTTTTAAAATAAACTGAAAATAAGCTATTATGAGTAAATACAATAAAAACATTTT
Organism: uncultured Flavobacterium sp.; assembly: GCA_913061465.1. Classification (GTDB taxonomy): domain Bacteria; phylum Bacteroidota; class Bacteroidia; order Flavobacteriales; family Flavobacteriaceae; genus Polaribacter. Next base: position 14,023 of record CAJXSU010000018.1, on the reverse strand, counting down.
TACGGCAGAAAAGGAAATATCAGAAAATAAAAAAGCTTCTTGCTTGGCTATGAAAACAACTGTCTTATTAAGAACAGAAATAATACCGCCATAAATAGTAACCATAAAAGCAGGGAGTGGTGAATAGTATGAAAGAACTAAAACAATAATTCCTGTACTTAAAATAATACCTAGAAAAGGGATAATCAGTAAATTTGAGACAAAAAATAATCCTGGGAATTGATGGAAATAAAATAGGCTTAGTGGTAAAACTCCTATCTGAGCCGCCAAAGAAACCGTAAACAATTGCCACCCTTTATCTATAATGTAGTATTTGGGTTTCCATAATTGATAAAATACCGGTTGCACCCAAATAATTCCAAACACAGCTAAATAACTTAATTGAAAACCTACATCAAATAAAAATAGAGGTTTCAATAGCAACAATAGGAACATCGAGAAAATTAATGATTGTTCTATAGCATTTCTTTTGTTGAAAAATTGGCCTATGGCTATGGCTGAAAACATAGTTACAGCTCTTGTTACCGATGCAGACATTCCTGCTAATAAAGCAAAAAACCATAGAAATAATAGTACCAAGGCTAGCTTTATGCCTTTTCCTCTTTTATATCTTTCTAAGGGTTTTAACACAAAGGAAAACATCCATAAAATAATACCTACATGTAAGCCAGATACTGCCAAAATATGAATGGCACCTGCTTTAGAATAGTTGGCTGTTAATTCTTTAGAAATGTCTTGCCGTTGCCCTAACAATAAAGCATTCATAATAGCCAATTCATCTTCTGAAAAGCCACAATGTTGCAATGATTGCTGAATTTTTAACCGAAAGGCAGCTATAAATCCCAAAAAGGATGTTGATGTTTGATCTAACAACAACAATTCTTCTTTTGTAACATAAGTTTGTTGGTGAATTCCTTGTTTTACTAAATAGTTTTTATAATTAAACTGGTAAGGATTTAATGATTCTTTAATTGCAATAAATTTATTTTTTATAAGGATATGATCTCCAATTTCAAAGAACGATGTAACACTATCTTTTTCAATATTTACAAGTACGCTACCAGTAGTTTTTTTATGGTCTATTTGAAGTACCTCAGCTACATATTTGTAATGAAAATTTCCTGGTTTTAGGACTTTGTCTATTGCTAAAATTGCATTTGAGGTATTAGTTAGGTGTTTTTCAAAATAATTGTAATTTTTTGTTGCATCACTATTGTTTAGAATACATATACCTATCAAAAAAAATACAAATCCAATAAATAAACCAAAAAATCTAGACTTTCTGAGAAAATAAGAAAAGAGTAATAGAAACAAAAGTGCACATAGAGAAGTTACTATTCCAAAATCCCAGCAATCAGTGTAAAACTGAAAACCAATACCTAAAACAAGAAATAGTAAAAAGTGAAAGGGTTTATAACCTAGCAACTTTTTCATAGCAGGTTAAAGTTACTAAAAAAAAAATTATTTAAAATTTGACAGAATAGATAGAGCTGTATTTTCAGAAGCGCCCTTTCCTCCCAATATTTGTTCTAACTCATTATAAGTTTCAAAAAGTGATGCTCTATGATTAACATCTAGAATAATATTTAATTCTTTAATTAGATTTTTCTTTGTGAAATCATGTTGAATTAATTCTTTAACAACTTCTTTATCCATAATCAGATTAACTAAAGAAATAAAGCGAAGTGTAATAATCCTTTTAGCGATTTGGTAGGAGATTAGACTTGCCTTGTAACAAACTACCTGAGGTACCTTAAATAAAGCGGTTTCTAATGTAGCTGTACCAGAGGTAACAAGGGCAGCATGAGAAATACTTAATAAATCATAAGTTCGATTATCTACAAAACAGATATTTTTAGATCCAATAATTGTATTGTAAAAAGAAAAGTTCTGACTAGGGGCTCCTGCGATTACAAATTGATAATCGGAAAAATCATCAACCAATGATAGCATGACAGATAGCATTTTTGTAATTTCTTGTTTTCTACTTCCTGGAAGAAGAGCTACTATTGGCTTATCTCCTAGCTGATGTTCATTTCTAAATTTAATTTCTTCAACTTGCTTTCTGTCAGCAATGGCATCAATTAATGGATGACCAACGAATGTAACATCGAAATTATATTTCTTATAGAATTCTTTTTCGAAAGGGAGAATTACATACATCTCATCGATGTATTTTTTAATTTTTTCTACTCTATTGGCTCTTGAAGCCCAAACTTGAGGAGAAATATAATAAGTAGTCCTAAATCCTTGTGATTTTGCCCATTTAGCTACGCGCAAATTAAATCCTGAATTATCAATAAAAATAAGAACATCTGGCTGAAAATTTAGGATGTCTTTTTTACAAAAAGAAATCATTCTAAGTATCTTATTAAGATTCATAAAAACCTCAACAAACCCCATAAATGCTCTCTCTTTAAAGTGCTTTACGAGAGTTCCTCCAACTGTACTCATAAGGTCTCCACCCCAAAACCTTATATCTGCTTTGTCTTCTTGTTTATACAAAGCTTTCATTAAGTTTGAACCGTGAAGGTCTCCGGAAGCTTCTCCTGCTATGATATAGTATTTCATATGAATGAAATTGTTAGGTCAAGTGAAATTAATCTAAAAAATAAATTGCCAAATCTACTTGAAGTCATGTTAACTTTTAAACTACATGAATTTTAATACAAAGGTAACCAAAGCAGTTAAAATAGAAGCCATTAAAACACCTCTTGCTCTGTAATCTTGTTTTTTCTTGATAAAAATAAAAAACACAAAGAGATTGGGTAGAGCTGATAATGATAATACTTGGGCATATAAATTTCCTTCTTTAATCATAAGAATAGTTTCCTCAAATCCATATTTAGAAAAATATTGCAGGTACAAAAAAATACCACAGAAAGTTGCTATAACAGAAATTATAAAACCTATAGAAATTTCTTTTTTTATAAATCCCATGAATTTAGTTTTTGAATCATGTGATGTGCTGTTAAATCAAATTGAACCGGTACAATAGAAACATAACCATTTTCTAATGCCCATATGTCGGTATCTTCTCCTTTGTCTTTATTCACAAATTCTCCAGACAACCAATAGTATTCTTTTCCAAATGGGCTTTTTCGTTTATCGAAGTCTTCTCGCCAATACCCATTCGCTTGTCTACAAATTTTAATCCCTTTTATATGCTCCTTTTTTAATTTTGGAATATTTACATTTAAAACAGTTGCTTCTGGAATACCATTTTTTAAAGCATTCAATGTAATTCTTTTTACAAATTCTTTACCTTGTTTGAAATCTGCTTTGTAGTTAAAATCTAACAATGAAAATCCAATAGCCGGAACACCTTCTATACCTGCTTCAACGGCGGCACTCATTGTTCCTGAGTAGATAACATTTATAGATGAATTTGCTCCATGATTTATTCCAGAAACACATAAATCTGGCTTACGATTTAGAATTTCATTAACAGCCATTTTTACGCAATCTGCGGGTGTACCAGAACAACTATATTCAATTTGAGGACCATCATCTATAGTAATAGGATTACAGTGTAATACATTATCTACTGTGATAGCATGTCCCATTCCACTTTGGGGTCTATCTGGAGCAACAACAATAACATCGCCTATTGTATTCATAATTTGAATTAATGCTCTTATTCCAGGTGCAGTGATACCGTCATCATTTGTTACTAATATTAGAGGTCTTTTATTTGTCATTTTTAACAAGATTTCATACAAATGTAAGCCAATTAAATAAGAATATTTTTTAACATTTTGTAAAGAGGGTCTAATTTGGTTTTTAATTATTTTTGTATAACTAATAATTTAAATTTGGTTTTGAATCTAAAACTATATTCAATAATTATCAGCATTAAATACTCTATAAAAAATCACTCAACAATAGAAATCTTCATGAGAAACAAACTTATCACCACTTTTCTAACTCTTTTTTTATTAGTAAGCAGTATTAGTTTTGCTAATTCTAAAATTACCAACCAACAAGATCCAGAAAAAGACAAGGTTTTAATTTCTGTATTGAACTACATGCTCACGCGAGGTCATTATATTGAAAAAGAATTGAATGATGATTTTTCTGAAATAGTATTCAATAATTTTATCACTGATTTAGACCAATCTAAAAGATATTTTACAAAAAATGATATTAAGGAATTTTCTAAATATAAATTTCAAATAGACAATCAGCTAAAGGAATCTGACATCGCTTTTTATAAACTTGTATACGGTAGATTTTTGAATAAAATAAAAAATGCAAAAAATTATTACAGTACTATTTTAGAAAAGCCTTTTAATTACAAAAAAGATGAAATTATTGATTTAGACTATACAAAAATAGAGTATGCTAATTCTGAGAAAGAGCTTCTAAATTATTGGAGAAAACAGCTCAAATTACAAACCATAGGGAAAATTCAAGAACAAGAAGAGCTAGATAAAGAAAAGTTTAAAAAAGACAAGTCTTATAAAAAGAGATCTTTTTCTACACTAGAAAAAAAGGCAAGAGCAGAAGTTATGATTTCTATGGAAAATTTATACATTAGGATAGATGAATTGGAGCATCGTGATTGGTTTTCGACTTTTTTAAATAGTATTACCGAAGCTTTTGGACCTCATACCATTTATATGCCTCCAAATATTAAAGAAAGTTTTGATCAAGATATGTCTGGTAAAGTTGAAGGAATTGGTGCTCGTCTTCAAAAGAAGGGTATTTACACACATATCGTAGAATTGGTTTCTGGAGGGCCAGCTTGGAAACAAGGTGATCTAGAAGATGGAGATATTATTTTAAAAGTAGCTCAAGAAAATGAGGACCCTGTCGATATTGTAGGTATGCGTTTAGATGATGCCATAAAATTTATTAAAGGACCAAAGGATACTAAAGTAGTATTAACAGTCAAGAAAAAAATTGACGGTTCTACTCAAGTAATTACAATTACTAGAGATATAGTTCAATTAGACGAAACATTTGTAAAGTCATCTACAGTAGAAAAAGATGGAAAAAAATATGGAATAATAGATTTACCAAAATTCTATATCAATTTTGATGATAGAAACTTTAGAGATTCCGCTAAAGACATGGAAAAAGAAATTGAACGTCTTAAAGAGGAAAATGTTGAAGGTTTATTAATTGATTTAAGAAATAACGGAGGAGGATCTTTAGATACAGCTATAAAAATAGCAGGTTTATTTGTTGACAAAGGACCAATTGTTCAAGTAAAATATAGAAATGAAACTGCTGTAGTTAAACAAGATATCGATACTAGAACTCAATGGACAGGGTCTCTGGTTTTATTGGTTAATGAATTGTCTGCATCAGCATCAGAAATTTTTGCAGCAGCTATGCAAGATTATAATAGAGCTGTTATCCTAGGAGGTAATCAAACCTATGGTAAAGGTACTGTACAAAATATTTTACCTGTTAATAAATTTTATCCTAATTATAAGGATGATTTGGGATACTTAAAAATGACGATTCAAAAATTTTATAGAATTAATGGAGGTTCTACTCAGGTTGAGGGAGTTTATTCAGATATTGCAATGCCAACCCGTTTTAGTTATATGAAATATGGAGAGCGCGATCTTGAAGGAGCATTACCTTGGGATAAAGTACCTCAAGCATCCTATACTCAAGTGAACTCTTATAGTAACTTTTCTGATGTTGTTACGTCAAGTATAGAAAGAATTAATAAAGATCCTAAATTTCAGCTGATTGACGAATATGCAAAGTGGTTAAAAAAAGAGCAAGATGATTATTCTTACGCTTTAAACTACAAACAAAATCAAAAAGAATCAAAAGAAAAAGAAAACTTTGCCGAAAAATTTAAATCAGTATTCAAGTATAAATCAGGATTAGCTTTCAATTCCCCTGGTTATGAAGTACCTCTCTTAAAAGAAAATAAAGATTTAAAAGAAAAAAGAGATACTTGGCACAAAAATCTATCAAAAGATCTGTATATTTCAGAGGCATTAAATGTCCTAAGTCAATTAAAGTTAGTGAACAATCAAAAGATTGTTAAAAATTAGCCTGAAATAAATTAAAACTTTAAGGACCTGATATGTTTATAAAAACTATCAGGTTTTTATTTTTGAATCAATGATGAACCAATCAAAATCACTTTCCAAAGTTGCTCTTCAAAAATTTAAGCAAAACAAAATCGGCTTATTTAGTTTTTGGTTTGTTGTTTTTTGTGGGTTTATTGCTGTGTTTGGTTACTTAATTGCTCCAGACAATAGTCAGAATGCAAACCAAATGCATGTAGAAATTCATTCAAAAAAACCAGGTTTCACAGTAGAAATGTTAACCATTCCATTAAAAGAAAAAAGATCACAATCTTTTTTTAATAAACTTTTTATGGGAAGTACACAGATCAATACAGAAATTCCCATTCAATCCTATAGCATTCTTAAAGAAGAGTTAGAATACATTGGGTATGGTGATGGATTACCAAAAACAATAAAATTAACATTACTAGATAACTCACCAAAAAAATACATAAAGAAGAAAACTTTCTATTTTGGAACAGACAAATACGGTCGAGATCTTTTGAGCAGATTATTAATAGGTACTAGAATCTCTTTTTTTATAGGATTTATTACTGTATTTATATCTTTATTTATTGGTATTGGGATTGGAGCAGTTGCTGGATATTATGGTGGTAAAATAGATGCATTTATTATGTGGTTGATTAATATTACATGGTCTATTCCTACTTTGCTATTGGTAATCGCAATAACTTTAGCTTTAGGTAAGGGGTATTGGCAAGTGTTTATAGCTGTTGGGCTAACCATGTGGGTTGAGGTCGCTAGAGTTGTTCGAGGACAAGTATTAACAACCAAACAACAACAATATGTAGAGGCTGCTTATGTTTTAGGGTTTTCTAGTATTAGAATTATTTTTAGACATATTTTACCTAATATTATTGCACCAATCATTGTAATTTCTGCAGCAAATTTCGCTGCAGCGATATTAATAGAAAGCGGGTTAAGTTTCTTAGGAATAGGAGCTCAACCTCCTACTCCATCTTGGGGAGCAATTATAAAAAATCACTACAATTATATTATTCTAGGAAAACCTTACTTAGCGGTTATTCCTGGACTAGCAATTATGAGTTTGGTTATGGCTTTTATGTTAATAGGAAATGCCCTAAGGGATGCATTAGATGTAAAAAATTAATAATCTTCAATAAAAAAAACTCCTCATTTCTGAGGAGCTAAATTCAAATTAAATAGTAAAGAGAGTAGAATTAATTTCATCTGTAAGAATTAATAGTATTCACTCGTATATAAAATATAATCTAAAAAATAGTTAATAATATTTTTATTTAGAATGATTCTATTTTATATTTACAAATATAAATAATTTTTATTAAATCTAAATAAACAAATGATGTTATGTGTAATTATATAAAAACAATAGGAAAAGTAAAAAGTGGAGAGTTAACTATTTGCACTAACTGTGATCATTACCATCTTACCTTCAATAACATTTTTTTTGAGTTTACAGAAAAAGAATACATTCAATTTAAAAAATATATTTTACATTTAGATACTACATATTGGAATGAAAACTATCCTTGCCCTAAAGTAAAAAAGAACATCCCAATACCAACACTACAAGGAAATTTGGTTTTATTATTTAATCAACAAGAAATAGACGAATTAAAAAAATTATTTAACAATAAATCTGCAAAAGAATATCAAAAAATTTCTGTAAAAGAAATTGATTATAGTTTTATTCAAAATTAATCTAGCCTGGTGTTTTAATCTCATCAATATTCATACATTAAAAAAATTAAAACTAGTTTTTAAGATTTTTTTGTGAATCTTTTTTTTCATGAACATAATTAATTTTTTAATTTTACATTGCTATGAATTTACTATTTTAAATAATCTAATCTTTGCAAATCTAAAAGAAGATTAGTTAAGCTTTAACCAGCTATTATTAATATTTTAATTTCCACGCAACCTTTTTAAAATTTATTCACTTTATTAATATAATATTAATATACTCCTATGAAAAAAACACTACTTATTTTAGCAATTACACTTTCTACCGCATCGTATTCTCAACTTTCAGATGATAATTGGTCTGCTGCTGTAATCCAATGTTTAGCTACAAACCCAATTGATGGTCTGTGTACCAATAGTCCTCATGGAATAATGCCAGATTGGGATGTCAGTAATATAGATGATATGTCAGGCACTTTCAAAAATAGAAGTACTTTTAATGCAGATATAAGTAATTGGGATGTTTCCAATGTTAGACTTATGAGTAAAATGTTTTATGAAGCAGATGATTTTAATCAACCAATAGATGATTGGGACACAGGTGATGTTATCATCATGAGGGAGATGTTTGGGAAATCTAGCCATGTTCCTGCTGATATGGTTTTTAATCAAAATATTGGTAATTGGGATGTTAGTAGGGTAATTGATATGGAAAACATGTTTAGTGGAACGAAAGATTTTAATCAAGATATTGGCGATTGGAATACTAGTAACGTTACAAATATGAAAGATATGTTTAGAGATGCAGCATCATTTAATCAAGATTTAAGTTCTTGGGATGTTAGTAAAGTATCGAATATGAATTTTATGTTTTATAATGCAAAATCATTTAACAAACCTTTAAATAGTTGGGATGTTAGTAATGTAACTGATATGAGTTGGATGTTCGTTGAAGCTACATCTTTCAATCAAGACATAAGTGAATGGAATACAAGCAATGTTACTTCTATGGAGTATATGTTTTTTGGGGCAGATAGTTTTAACCAATCCCTCACGGATTGGAATACAAGTAATGTTACTGAAATGGACCGAATGTTTAGTGAAGCAATATCTTTTAATGGAGACATAAGTGGTTGGGATACCAGTAATGTAAATGATATGAGTTATATGTTTGATGGTGCAATCTCCTTTAATCAAGAGATTGGTGATTGGGATACAAGTAATGTTACCTCTACAGTTGGACTGTTTTCAGGCGCGGTTTCTTTCAACCAAGAAATTGGAGATTGGAATGTGAGTAATGTAAATTCTATGTATTTTATGTTTAATAATGCATCTTCCTTTAATAAGGATGTTAGTAATTGGAATACATCCGAAGTTAGAAGTACATTTAAAATGTTTGATGGAGCAATATCTTTCAATGGAGACATAAGCGGATGGGATACTGGTAATGTTGAATACATGCAATATATGTTTTCTGGCGCACTCTCTTTCAATAGAGACATAAGTGGATGGGATACCGGTAATGTTGAATACATGCAATATATGTTTTCTGGCGCATCATTATTTAACCAAGATATAGGTGATTGGAATACAATTAATGTTACAGATATGAGTTTCATGTTTAAAGGTGCATCGTCTTTCAATCAGGATATAAGCGAATGGGAGGTGTTTTCTGTAGATACTATGGAAAACATGTTTGAAGACGCTATTTCTTTTAACAAAAATATCAATAATTGGAATGTATTAGGAGTAACAAATATGAGTTTTATGTTTTCTGGTGCATCATCTTTTAATAAAAGTTTAAATGATTGGAACACCGTTAGTGTTACTGACATGAGTTCTATGTTTTCTAATGCAATATCTTTCAATGGAGAAATAAATGGATGGAATACTATTGGTGTTAATGATATGAGTTCTATGTTTTCAGGTGCAACGAGCTTTAATCAAGATATAAGCGATTGGAGCACAATTAGTGTTTCAGATATGAGTTCTATGTTTTCTAATGCAATATCTTTCAATCAAGATATAAGTAATTGGAATACTATTAATGTTCCTACCATGAATTCTATGTTTTTTGAAGCAACCGCTTTTAACCAAGATATTAGTGAATGGAATATAATTAGTGTTACTGATATGGAAAATATGTTTGACAACTCTGGCCTATCTAAAACTAATTATGATGCATTATTAATAGATTGGGCAGAACAAAATGTTAAGCCTAATGTTTTATTTGGTGCTGTTAACTTAACCTATTGTGTTGGAGAGAATGCTAGACAAAGTTTAATAGATGACAAAGGATGGGGATTTACTGGAGACCAATTAGAATGTGCAACAGCTGGTGTAGATGACCTAAATCAATTAGACATCTCAATCTATCCTAATCCTACCTCAGATTTGGTATACATTGATGGTAATTATACTAATTTAAACGTTGTTGTTTATGATATTCTTGGCAAACAACTAATGAAAGAATCCGTCACAAATAGTATAGACATAAGTCAATTAGAAAAAGGAGTTTATATACTGAAGCTTTCTGATGGCGTTAAACTAACTACAAAGAGAATTATAAAGAATTAAATAAAGGAATAGGAAAAACACTTCACTAGAGGTAATTTAAGGATTCTAGACCTACATACTAAAAAAACCTCAACTTATTGAAAATTCAATAGGATGAGGTTTTTATCTGTACAGGCGGAGAGACTCGAACTCTCACACCTTGCGGCACTAGATCCTAAGTCTAGCGTGTCTACCAATTCCACCACGCCTGCAACTAAAGCTGAAATACTTTTTCAGCTATCGGATTGCAAATATAAGCATTCGTCTGAATTTGCAAAGCGGAATCGAAGGAATTTTAGTATTTTTGAATGCGCAAAAAAATATACATGTCAGACATCAAAAACTATATAAAAGCAAATAAAAATCGTTTTATCAATGAACTTATTGAGCTCCTAAAAATCCCTTCTGTTAGTGCAGATCCAGCTTACCAACAAGATGTATTAAATACTGCTGAAGCTGTAAAAGATCGGCTAGAAAAAGCAGGTTGTGATTTTGTAGAAATATGTGAAACTCCAGGGTACCCTATTGTTTACGGAGAAAAAATAATTGATAATAATTTACCTACTATTTTAGTGTATGGTCATTACGATGTTCAACCCGCAGACCCACTAGATTTATGGGATTCTCCGGCATTTGAACCTGTTATTAAAAAAACAGCTCTTCATCCTGAGGGAGCTATTTTTGCTCGAGGAGCCTGTGATGATAAAGGTCAAATGTACATGCATATAAAAGCTATGGAATATATGACCACCACAGGAAATCTACCTTGTAATGTAAAATTTATGATTGAAGGTGAGGAAGAAGTAGGATCTGAGAGTTTGGGTTGGTTTGTAAAAAACAACCATGAAAAATTAGCCAATGATATCATTTTAATTTCTGATACAGGAATGATAGCCAATGACATTCCTTCAATAACAACTGGGTTAAGAGGTTTAAGTTATGTTGAAGTAGAAATTACTGGGCCCAATAGAGATTTACATTCTGGATTGTATGGTGGTGCAGTAGCCAACCCCATTAATATTTTAACAAAGATGATTGCTTCATTGCATGATGAAAATAACCATATTACCATTCCTGGTTTTTATGAAAAAGTAGAAGAATTATCTAGAGCAGAAAGAGATGAAATGGCTAAAGCTCCCTTTTCTTTAGAGAATTACAAAAAAGCATTAGCTATTGATGCCGTCTATGGAGAAAAAGGATATACAACCAATGAAAGAAACTCTATACGCCCAACTTTAGATGTTAATGGAATTTGGGGTGGATATACCGGAGAGGGAGCAAAAACAGTGATTGCTTCTAAGGCCTATGCAAAAATATCGATGCGTTTGGTACCAAACCAAGAATGGCATGAAATTACTGAGTTATTTACGAAACATTTTGAATGTATTGCTCCAGAAGCTGTTACTGTTAAAGTAACACCGCATCATGGTGGACAAGGTTATGTAACTCCTATAAATACCATTGGCTATAAAGCTGCAAGTAAAGCTTATGAAGCAACTTTTGGAAAAACTCCCATACCACAAAGAAGTGGTGGAAGTATTCCTATAGTTTCTCTTTTTGAAGATGAACTAAGAAGCAAAACAATTCTAATGGGCTTTGGTCTAGACAGTGACGCCATCCATTCTCCAAACGAGCATTTTGGTATTTTTAATTATTTAAAAGGAATTGAAACCATTCCTTATTTCTATAAATATTTTACAGAGCTATCTAAATAAAAAAAGCCGCTTATAGCGGCTTTTTTATTTAAGTATATAAGCTTTTTTTATAAAGTCTATTTCGGGATAGTTGGTTCTGATAAATGTATTACCGTATCTATTTAAAGAATCTTGTCGCATACCCAATCGATCTCCATACCCATCATAAAACTTTAAAATATTGTCTTTCCCAGCAATTAATTTTGCAATAACAGGAAAACCTTTAACTCCAGAATATGCTAACGCATCTAAGCGTTTGTTGTTTTTTAAATTGATAAATATTTGAGTTGTTCTTGTCTTTACTCCTCCTCTAGCAAAAGAGATTGTCATGAAATCGTTACTTTCAACAACTTCTTCATCAGCAATTTTAAAACGTCTCCAACTAGCATTTACAAGGCTATCGTTGTGAATTCCAAACTGAGCTACAAAACCAGGCACAACTCTAAAAACAGCAATATCTGTGTAAAATTCATTCTTAATTAATTGAAACAATCTGTCTACACCTTCTGGAGACCAAGCTCTTTTTGCCTCAATATCAAAATTTCCCTGAGTAGTTTCAAACCTCGCTTTAAAATATGCTGGTGCTTCTTCTTTAGTCCATTTTTCCTTAAAGAGTTTTGGGCTACATGATAAAAAAGAAATTAAAATTATAAATGCTGTTATTTTTTTCATATTAATATCAATACTATTATTTATGATTACTCCTTTTCTGACATTTTTTTCACATAATCTGTAATAATAACAATCTGTGTGGGGCCTACCTTCCCTTCAATATATTTTGCGTTTTCATGATCTAAAGAAATTCTTCGAACAGCCGTTCCTTGTTTGGCAACCAAGCTAGATCCTTTTACTTTTAAGTCTTTAATTAAAACAACAGAATCTCCTGCTTGAAGAATAGCACCGTTGGCATCTCTATGTATAATCTTATCTACCTCTTCTAAATGTTCTCCTGTTTCTTTTGCAAAGCGCAAATCATCGTCTTCTAGATACAGCATGTCTAATAAATCTTGAGGCCACCCTTCTTTTCTTAAGCGAGATAATATTCTCCAGGCAATCACTTTTACGGCCCTAAATTCTGACCACATACTATCATTTAAACAACGCCAATGATTAGCATCTGTAGTTTCAGGGTTTTCTATTTGCTCTATACAGATAGCACACCCTAACAAGCTTCCATCAATACCTCCACCTCCTGTTGAGGTTGGTTTTACCTCATAGATTGCTAAGTTCTCTGAAGATACACATAGTTCGCAGGTATTTCCGCTTCTGTTTTGTAAGTCTAGTTCTAATGACATTTCTGCTTTTTTAGTTGTGCAATGATACCCTTATTCTCAGAGCACTGCAAATTACCTCCCTGTTAAAGACTTTGGAACTCGGCCGTTTTTAATAGCTTCTGAACGCAAGCGTCTTCCAACAATTCGTTCATTCATAGTACCTATTTCTAGCACTTTATCAACATCTAAATTAGTATCAATTCCCATCTCATCTAGCATAACTACTAAATCTTCCGTAGAGACAAGGCCTACTAAGTTTGGATCTTTATAATAATAAGAACCTGTACCTGCAACTGGTATTCCGTCTACAAAGTTTGCAGGCTGGCCACCAATACCTCCCATGGTAGCTTCAAAATGCGTCATCCCGGCTTGAAGTGCTGCCAGTACATTGGCCATGCCCCAGCCTCTAGTAGTATGAAAATGAACAATTTGTTTGTCTGTCATTCCTACCTTTTCTTGAAGCATACTGTAATATTTAAATACTCTATCTGGTGAAGCAGAACCATCATGATCTGCATGTTCTACATCATCTGCACCAATATCAAACCAACGTTGAGTATAGTCTATAGCTTTGTTGAGATCTGTTGGGCCTTCTATTGGGCATCCCCAAATAGTACTCACCGTACCATTTACTTTAATACCGGCATCATGGGCTTTTTTAATTTGAGCTTCAGCCATTTTCCAGTAGTCTTTTAATGACAAGCCAGAATTTTTTAGATGGTGAGATTCACTGGTAGAAACCATTAATAAAATTCTATCAGGGCCATAGCCT
>CAJXSU010000017.1 GCA_913061465.1 uncultured Flavobacterium sp. | reverse complement strand
GGCCTTAGAAATCAGTTAGCAAACGTGCTAAAAAAGAAAGGAATTACCAACGAGATGGTGTTAAATGCAATTAAAATAATTCCCAGACATTTGTTTATTGACTCTTCTTTTTCAGATCACGCATATCAAGATAAGGCGTTCCCGATAGCTGCAGAACAAACGATTTCTCAACCTTATACTGTAGCTTTTCAATCTCAAACCTTAGCAGTTAATCCAGGAGATATTATTTTGGAAATAGGAACTGGTTCAGGGTATCAGACTGCTGTTTTAATTGAGTTAGGGGCTGAAGTTTATACCATAGAACGCCAACATGAGTTGTTCAAAAAAACTTCTTTATTTTTACCAAAGTTGGGCTATAAACCAAAGAAGTTTATTTTTGGAGATGGATATAAAGGTTTTAAAGAAAAAGCACCTTTTGATAAAATAATTGTAACTGCTGGTGCACCTATTGTTCCTAAACCATTATTAGCTCAATTAAAAGTAGGAGGGATGTTGTTAATACCAGTGGGTGATAAAAAACAAATTATGACAATGTTTTATAGAAAATCCCCCAAAGAATTTGAAAAAAAAGAGCTCGGAGATTTTGCTTTTGTCCCTATGCTTCAGAAAAAAGTATAATACTGGTTATTTAATAAAAGCTCTTGTTTGTAATTTAAAAATCAAACATGATGCTTAGAAAATCTAATTATTCTTTGCTCTTTTCCAAATTGCAGTTCTTCCAAACATAGAAAAACCAATATAACCTCTTAGCTTTAGGGTGTTGTTATCTAATAATTGGATGTAACACTTATATTCTTTTCCGTTTTTTGGGTCTAAAATTTTTCCACCAGACCACTCATTGCCATCTTTTTTTAATCCTGTCAAAATATTCATACCTAAAATAGGTGCATTTTTTCTTTTACCATTACACTCAATACACTTTGCTGAACTTCTACTAGAATCACTAATTGATATTATCTTTGCATATGCTTTCGAGTCTTTCTCATAAACTTCAATAACAGACTCAATTTTATTTGTTTTTTCATCATAAGAATTCCAGTTACCAAAAATAGTTTGCGAAAAACCTGAAATTGTAATAAAAACACTAAAAATAAGGATCAAAAAATTTCTCATAATCTTAGAAAATTGTAATAATTAAATAATTTTTATTGTTTATAATTTAATCTAGTCATAGGTAGCATCAAAATTTGAATCCCATTTCCCTTGAACTCGTAAGACTTGTTCAATAATGTCTCGCACACAACCTTCACCACCTTTTTTATCAGAAATATACTTTGATATTTTCTGAATCTCTATTGCGGCATCGTTTGGACAGCACGCTAAACCAACAAGTTTCATGATTGGATAATCTGGCACATCATCACCCATATATAATATGTTATTAGGCTGTAAATTATACATGTCAATAAACTCATTGTATTGTTCAATTTTATTGTGTGCACCCATATACACATCTTTAATTCCTAAATTTTCTAATCTAATTTTAACACCCTCATGTTTTCCTCCAGTGATAATACAAATTCTTAAACCAGCATTAACAGCAGCACGGAGTGCATAACCATCTTTAATATTCATCTGACGAATTAATTCACCATTCGGAAAGACAGTTACCATTCCATTAGTTAAAACACCATCAACATCAAAAATTAGTGTATTAATTTGAGATAGGTATTGTTTATAGCTCTTTTCCATGATTTTGAATAGATTGTGTAATTTTTAAATAAAGTTCTTGATGTGACTTAGATAACAAATTTAGATGATTTTTTATTGTTTCAGCATCTTTTCTTTTTGCTGGTCCAGTTTGTGATTCGCTTGGAGTTAAATTTTTAATTTTTTGAGATGTTTCTTCAATTAGTGGTTGTAAAATATTAAATGGAACATTATGTTCTTCACAAATGTCGTGTGCAACTGTATACATATGATTTGTGAAATTATTTACAAAAACTGCTGCGACATGAATTTTTTTTCTTTGTTGAGAAGTAAGATGATAAATATTGCCCTGTAATAAAGAAGCTAATTTTTCTAGTTTCTTAAGGTCACTTTCATTTTCCGCTTCCAAACAAATAGGAATATTTGAGAAATTTACTTCTTTTTCTTTTGAAAAAGATTGAAGAAGATAAAATACACCTTTATTTTTTGGGTTTTTTAAAGCATTCATTTCTACACTACCTGAAGTGTGAACAACAAGAGAATTCTTAATGTTACAAGAAATAGCTGCTACAGCATCGTCACTTACAGCTATAATTGTTATGTCTGCATCTACTAATAATGATAAATCGTTAGTAATTGGAATATTGCTTTTCATTAGGGCTTCATCTCCTAATTTTCTTGCGTATACTTGTTTTAGATTGATATTGTCAATCTTTGAAAAAGCATGAATTAAATGTTTGGCAACATTGCCACTTCCTATAATAACAACTGAAATCATGTTACGAAGATATTGAAATTATTAATTGCTATGATTGATTTCTTTGGTTTCCAAAAGCGATTTATAATTATGTTTCTTTTTAGTAGTTTCTTTTGTAAATTCGTTATTCATAATTTAATAAAAATGATAGATTCAAAAAAACTTGGTGTTAATTCTACATGTGTTCATATTGGTGAAGTAAAGGATGAACAATTTAAAGGGGCTATTTCACCAATGTATATGTCTACCTCATATGCTTTTGATCAAGTAGATATTAAACGATATCCTCGTTATTTTAATACTCCTAATCAAGAAGCATTACGAAGAAAAATTGCAGCGTTAGAGCATACTGAAGATGCTTTAATTTTTAGTTCCGGAATGGCAGCTATTAGCACAACATTGTTAGCTTTTTTGAAAAAAGGAGATCATGTTTTAATTCAACAAGTAATCTATGGCGGTACTTATAATTTTATTGCTAAAGAATTTGAAAAATATGGAATAGAATATTCTTATACAGAATCTGATCAATTTGAAGATTTTGAACCTCTTATTAGATCAAATACTAAAATTATTTATATAGAAACCCCTTCTAATCCTTTACTGGGAATTACAGATATAAAAGCTGTATCAGATCTAGCAAAAAAGAAGGGTATTATAACCATGATTGATAACACATTTGCCTCACCAATTAACCAAACCCCTGCTGATTTTGGAATAGATATTATGATTCATTCTGCAACTAAATACATGGGAGGACATTCTGATATATCAGCTGGTGCAGTAGCAACTTCAAAAGAATATATAGAGATAATTTGGGAAACTGGAATTAATTTAGGAGGAAATTTAAGTGATTTTACTGTTTGGATGTTAGAACGAAGTCTAAAAACTTTAAACTTAAGGGTTAAAGAGCAAACAAAAAATGCACAAGTATTAGCAGAATATTTAGAGGGTAATTTATCGATTAAAAAAGTTCATTATCCAGGATTAAAAAGTCATCCAAAACATACTCTTGCAGCTTCCCAAATGCATGGCTTTGGTGCAATGATGTCTTTTGAATTAAAGGAAGGCATTGATGCTATGGAATTCCAGAATTCATTACAATTCATTAAACCCTCATTAAGTTTAGCAGGAGTAGAAAGTACAATATTGAGTCCTGCTCAAACTACCCATGCTTTATTAAGTGAAGAAGAAAGACTTGATCGAGGGATATCCGACAGGTTAATACGTTTTTCAGTAGGTATAGAAGAACCAAAAGATTTAATTGCGGATATTGAACAAGCGCTTTTAAAAATAAATAAAGTACACTTATGAAATTAGATATTTTAGCTTTCGGAGCACATCCAGATGATGTAGAATTAGGTGCTGCAGCTACAATTGCTAAAGAAATTTCTTTAGGAAAAAAAGTCGGCATCATTGATCTTACTCAAGGTGAATTAGGTACTCGAGGATCCAAAGAATTAAGAAAAGTTGAAGCCTCTAAAGCTGCTAAAGTTTTAGGAGTATCCCTGAGAGAAAATTTAAAATTCGCAGATGGTTTTTTTGTAAACGACAAAGAACATCAAATAGAGGTTGTGAAATTGATTCGAAAATACAAACCAGAAATTGTGTTGTGTAATGCAGTTGACGACAGACATATCGATCATGGTAAAGGAAGCAAATTAGTATCTGACGCTTGTTTTTTAAGTGGTCTCCAAAAAATCGAAACAACATTTGATGGTGAAATTCAAAAAAAGTGGAGGCCTAAATTGGTCTACCATTATCTTCAATGGAAAAATACTTCTCCAGATTTTGTTGTAGATGTAAGCGGTTTTATGGATATAAAAATGGATGCAGTATTAGCATATAGCTCTCAATTTTATGATTCTAATACTAAAGAGGAAGAAACACCGATTAGTTCTAAAAACTTTACAGAAAGTGTACAATACAGAGCGAAAGAGTTGGGAAGATTAATTGGTGTTGAACATGCAGAAGGTTTTACAGTAGAGCGCCTTATTGCTATTACATCTTTAGATAAATTAATATAATTTTTTCTTTCTATAGATTTAAAAAAAAATTATATTTGCAACCGCTTGCAACAGTAGTATTTTTATTTATTTTCATTGTACAAGCGTTATGGTAGTTGTAGCTCAGTTGGTTAGAGCATCGGTTTGTGGTACCGAGGGTCGTGGGTTCGAGCCCCATCTTCTACCCAGAAATACAAAGTCTTCTCAGTAATGAGAAGACTTTTTTTGTTTTTATTTTTTATTGGGCAGCAGTTTTTCTTTTAAACTCTCTGATGTGAATGATTTATTGTTTTTTATTAACTCTTCAGGTGTTCCCTCAAAAATTAATTGACCTCCATTTTTTCCGCCTTCTAAACCCAAGTCTACAATATAATCTGCACATTTAATCAATTCTATATTGTGTTCAATTACGATTATAGAATGTCCTTTATCTAATAATGCATTAAAAGAGGCTAAAAGTTTTTTAATGTCATGAAAATGTAAACCTGTAGTGGGTTCATCAAAGATAAATAATGCCTTGTCTTTAGTGTTTCCTTTTACTAAGAAAGAAGCTAACTTTATTCTTTGAGCTTCTCCACCAGATAAAGTGGAGGAGGACTGACCTAATTGAACATATCCCAATCCAACATCTTGAAGAGGTTTTAATTTATTTGCAATTTTTGTTTGTTGATGATTGATGAAAAAGGCTACTGCATCATCTATAGTAGAATTTAATATGTCATCAATATTTTTGCCTTCAAAATTAACTTCAAGAACTTCTTTTTTAAATCGTTTACCGTTACAGTCATCACATTGCAAGTGAACATCAGCCATAAACTGCATTTCAATAGTCACAACTCCTTCACCTTTACAAACTTCGCATCTACCACCATCGACATTAAATGAAAAATGTTTTGGTTTGTAATTTCTGATTTTTGAAATTTTTTGAGAGGAAAGGAGCGCTCTTATATCGTCGTACGCCTTAATATAAGTTACAGGATTTGATCTAGAAGAACGACCAATAGGGTTCTGATCAATAAATTCAATGTGTTTTATTTGCCCAAAACTGCCAGTAATATCAGTATGTTGTCCAATTTTCTCCCCATATCCTATCATTTTTTTTTGCATGGCAGGATATAATATTTTTTTGACTAACGTACTTTTTCCACTTCCAGAAACTCCAGTAATCACAGTTAAACTTTCTAGAGGAAACGTTGCATTAATATTTTTTAAATTATTTTCTCTAGCACCTATAATTTGAATATAATTTTTAAAACTTCTTCTTTTTGTTGGAATTTCAATTTCAAATTCTTTGGTTAAATATTTAGCAGTTAATGAATCAGATTTTAAGATTTCATCAAAGTTGCCCTCTGCTACTACTTTTCCCCCAAAAGTACCTGCCTCAGGTCCTATATCAATGATGTAATCTGCAGCTTTCATAATATCTTCATCATGTTCAACAACAATGACTGTATTTCCTAGATTTCTTAAATCTAGTAATACATTTATAAGTCTTTTAGTGTCTTTTGGATGTAATCCAATACTGGGTTCATCTAAAATATACATAGAGCCTACAAGACTACTTCCTAACGAAGTAGCAAGGTTAATACGTTGGCTTTCACCTCCTGAAAGTGAATTTGAAGTTCTATTCAGCGTCAGATAATTTAAACCAACATTTTGAAGGAAATCTAGACGATTATTAATCTCAGTTAACAAACGTTTTCCTATTTTTTCTTCGTATTTATTTAATTTTAACTGCTTAAAAAAAATAGATAATTCATCTAATGGTAAGGTTACTAAATCTGAGATTGTTTTGTTTCCAACTTTGACATAATTAGCCTCTTTCCGTAACCTCTTACCGTCACAGGTTGAACAAACTGTTTTTCCTCTGTATCTAGATAACATTACTCTGTTTTGTATTTTATAGCTTTTTTCTTCAAGTGCTGAGAAAAAATGATGTATCCCATAAAAACTTTTATTGCCTTTCCAAACTATTTTTTTTTGCTCTTCAGTAAGCTCAAACCAAGGTTTATGAATTGGAATGTCATATTTGTAAGCATGAGTAATTAATTCGTCTTTATAGTGTCTATAGGCGTCGGTTCTGAATGGGTAAATAGCATCATTGTAAATCGAAAGTCCTGTGTTAGGAATTACTAAATCTTCATCAATTCCAACAACATCTCCATAACCTTCACAGGTACTACATGCCCCATAAGGATTATTGAAGCTGAAAAAATGAGTATTTGGCTCATAAAATAAAACACCGTCTAATTCAAATTTGTTATTAAATTCAGTTAAAGTATTGTTAGACACATCCTGAATAATACAAACACCATTTCCTTCAAAAAAAGCAGTTTGAATTGCATCAGACAAACGATTGTAAAAATCTTCATCATCTCTAACAACTACCCTATCAATGACTAGTTTTAAGTCATTGTAATGTTTTTTATCAGTGGGCAAATCATCTATACGATAAATTTTATCTTCGTATTTAATACGTGCGTATCCTTGTTGAGATAAAACTTTTAAAACTGTCTTTAGATCTCTATCTTCATTGATAATTATTGGACATAGCAGTAGTAGTTTTGTTTCTTCCTTAAAAGTCTTCACAAAAGTTGTTACATCTGTGACTGTATTTTTTTTAACGATTTTCCCTGAGATAGGCGAGTAGGTTTCACCAATTCTTGCAAATAATAGTTTTATGTAATCGTAAATTTCAGTGGAGGTACCCACGGTAGAACGGGGATTAGTAGAATTTACCTTTTGTTCTATAGCTATAGCTGGTGAAATTCCTTTGATATAATCTACTTTTGGCTTGTGTAATTTTCCTAAAAATTGACGTGCATAAGAGGATAAACTTTCTACATATCTTCTTTGACCTTCAGCATACAGAGTATCAAAGGCAAGTGAAGATTTTCCTGAACCTGATAAACCTGTAATAACAACTAGTTTATTTCTTGGAATAACAACATCAATGTTCTTTAGATTGTGAAGCTTAGCTCCTTTAATAATGATATTTTCTCTTGGACTTACACTCGATAAATCTTTATTCATATGTTTTGAAAGCAAGTTATAAAAATAATCAATTTTTCACTTTTTTTGATTTTAATTTAATTATTATTTAAAAAAAATGTAATTAAAAAATATTTTCTATATTTGTATATATAACTTCAAATAATACATTTATAGGATAAAATTACTTTTTTTAATTTATTGAAATTAACGGACAGATATATTTTTCATCCATAAAGTAATCCTATAATGTATAAAAATCTTACCCCAGACAGTACTTTAGTTACAAACTATATTCAAGGGTGCGAAGCAAGCCTTGAACTATTGATTAAGAAACATAAACAACGCCTTTACAGTTTTATTTATAGTAAAGTTCAAGACAGAGAAATAACAGAAGATGTTTTTCAAGATACCTTTATTAAGGTAATTAGAACCTTAAAGCTCGGAAACTACAACGAACAAGGAAAGTTTCTTCCTTGGGTTATGCGAATCTCACACAACTTAATTATTGATCATTTTAGGAAATCTAACAGGATGCGTTCATTTAAAAACACAGCTGATTTTGATATTTTTTCAGTGATAAGTGACGGTTCTTTAAATGCTGAAAAACAATTAATTAAAGATCAGGTTTTATCTGATGTTAAAGAATTAATTGAAGAACTCCCTAGTGAGCAAAAGGAAGTTTTAGTGATGAGAATTTACAAGGATATGAGTTTTAAAGAAATTAGTGAAAATACAGGTGTTAGTATTAATACTGCTTTAGGGAGAATGCGTTATGCTTTAATAAATTTAAGAAAAATTATAGAAGAAAATAAAATAATTTTATTGGATTAACAATAATTATAAAATGCTTCCGTTTATACATTAAATACTATAATTATATACTGTATGAAGCAACTTTACTCTAAAAAGTCTTCTGAATTTCAGGAGCAACCAAAAAAAGAAACAGTTCAATATTTGATTAATTTTTCCAAGTCACTTTCAGTTGTAAAAACAATATCAAATATCAAAATTGAATTGAATTTGAATTAAGTTTAAAAAGCCTTGACACGAGTCAAGGTTTTTTTTAGCACCTATTTGTTTTTATAATATTCATTTATAACTGTTCTTCTTCCAATTTTACTTGTAATTATATCCTTTTTTAAATCCCAACCTCTTGCTGGAGAAAATTCTCTTCCATACCAAATAATTTGTAAATGTAAATCATTCCATAGCTCTTTTGGAAATAACCTTTTAGCATCCTTTTCTGTTTGGACTACGTTTTTTCCATTAGTAAAATTCCAACGATATAGTAAGCGATGTATATGCGTATCAACAGGAAAAGCCGGAACTCCAAATGCTTGACTCATAACAACACTGGCTGTTTTGTGCCCTACTGCAGGGAGCTCCTCAAGACCTTCAAAAGATTTAGGTACTTCACCATTGTATTTTTCTATCAAAATTTTTGATAACCCATAGATCCCTTTAGACTTCATGGGAGATAATCCACATGGTCTTATTATTTGTTTTATTTCCTCTACGGTCATTTTTACCATATCAAACGGGTTATCTGCCTTAGCAAATAATAAAGGAGTAATTTTATTAACACGAATATCTGTACATTGAGCAGAAAGTAATACCGCGATTAATAAAGTGTATGGGTCTTTATGATCTAATGGAATAGGAATTTCAGGATATGTTTTCTGCAATGTGTCAATTACAAACTGCACCTTTTCAGCCTTAGTCATTTTTTATATTTTAAAAATATTAGTAATCACAAAGTTACAAAGTAGCATTTAAAATATTATTACTCTTTTGTATCTTTGAAATAAATACAAATAAATATGAATACATTAAAAATAGGAGACAAAGCTCCATATTTTGAAACAAAAGATAACCAAGGAATTACAAGGAGGTTAAGCGATTATAGTGGTAAAAAATTAGTAGTTTTCTTTTATCCCAAAGCAAGTACCCCAGGATGTACTGCTGAAGCTTGTAATCTTAGAGATCATTATCAGACATTTCAATCTAAAGGCTATGAAATAATAGGGGTAAGTGCAGATTCAGAGAAAAGACAACAAAATTTTGTTCAAAAACACGAATTACCTTTTCCCTTACTAGCTGATGAAAATCATGACGTTATAAATGGATTTGGAGTTTGGGGTCCTAAAAAATTTATGGGTAGAGAGTATGATGGAATTCATAGAACTACTTTCGTTATTAATGGTAATGGAATAATTGAAAATGTGATTTCTAAGGTGAAAACTAAGGATCACGCTTCACAAATATTGTAATTTAGATTTAATTATTTAGAATTTTAGACCTATCCTAAGATTTAAAATTCTACCAGACAAGTAATTAGGAACTCCAAATTGATTCTTTGTTGCGACATCTCTTACCCAAGTATTGGTAATTGAATTTTGAATATCAAACATATTGAATAGCTCTAAACCTACTGTAAATTCTTTGAACTTACTTAGAAATCCTGTTAAAAACTTCTTATTTGCATCTGTAAAAATATATAATACTCCTAAATCTGCACGTCTATAATCTCTTAATCTATTTTGAAAATTATAGGGGTCGGCATAGGAGGGTGCTCCACCAGGAACACCAGAATTATACACCAAATTTAAATAGGCTTTCAAATCGGGTAGGTTTGGTACATAATCTTGAAATAAGATCCCTAGTTTAAACCTTTGATCAGAAGGTCTAGCGATGTATCCACGATTGTCAATGTTTTCTTCAGTTTTTAGTATACCTAAACTAACCCAACTTTCGTTTCCAGGAACAAACTCACCGTTAAGTCTAACATCTATACCAGTTGCATATCCTTTTGCATTGTTGTTAGCCTGATATCTAATTCTAACATTATCTACACTGTAAGGATTTATATTAGATAAGTTTTTATAATATAATTCTGTAGTTAATTTAAATGGTCTATCCCACATTATAAAGCTGTAATCGCCTCCTAAAACCATATGAATAGATTTTTGAGCTTTTATGTTTGGAATAATTTCTCCTTTAAAATTACGTAGTTCTTTGTAAAAAGGTGGTTGAGAATAAACACCTCCTGAAACTCTAAACAACATGTCTTTTTCCCAATTAGGTTTAATAGCAAACTGAGCCCTTGGACTAAAAATAAACTGACTTGTACTATTATTTTGATTAGCATTTACAGACCAAAGATGGCCTCGAACTCCAAGATTCCACCAAATTTTATGATCTCCAATAAATCCTTTTTTACTGTATTGAAAAAATCCAGAAAATCGATTTATATTTAATTTGTTTTCCGATCTTATATTTTGAAATGGCTCAATTGGTCCTGTGTATGGATTATAAGGTTGATCATTAATAAACCCTAGGTTTAGAGGTCTAACTGAAAATCCAACAGAGTCAATAATTTCCCATTCTCTAATTCGATCTTTAATGTTTTCTGATTGATATTTAATTCCAAAATCGATTTGGTTTTCATTTTTCTTGTAAGTTCCCTTTATTTGTACGTTAGTAATTAGAGCATCTAAATCATTTCTAGAATGGTTTAATTGAGAGCCTATTCCTTCAGAAAAGGTTACATCACCAAATGTTTCTGATCCAATATTTGAATCTACTTCACCAAGATTATAGGATGCAGCAATATCAAAATATTCTTCTTCTTGAGTATTAAAAGCGCTAACAGTACCTGTTAGTTCAAAATTGTCATTAACTTGATAATTAGCGCTCAAAGCACCAAATGCAGTTAGATATGTGTCTTTTTCTTGACCATCGTAAAATACAATTAATTCTAAAGGATCAGAAACAGTTCCAAACCTTGTTCTTCTTGTTACAGGCTGATAATCATATTTATTTAAAGAAAAATTACCTAAGAAATTTAAGCTAAGTTTTTTATTTTTCTCATAAGACAAAAAAGTTTGAACATCTGTAAAACGAGGTTTAAAATTTGTTTCTATCTGTTTAGCGTTTACAAATAAACTATTATCTCTATATCTAACTCCAACAATAGCAGTTAATTTATTATCTAAAAAAACATCTTCAACAGTAATGCTACTTCCTAGAAGACTAGCTTTTACTGAAGCAGAAAATTCTGTTGGTTTTCTATAAGTTATATCTAATACCGATGAAAGTTTATCACCATATTTAGCTTGAAATCCACCAGCAGAAAAGTTAATATTTTGAACCATGGTTGAATTCACAAAACTTAATCCCTCTTGTTGACCAGATCTCACTAAAAATGGGCGGTAAATTTCTATTCCGTTAACATATACTAGGTTTTCGTCAAAATTCCCCCCACGAACATTATACTGAGTACTTAACTCATTATTATTGCTTACTCCTGGTAATGTCATTAAAAGTGTCTCTATTCCTGAATTAGCCCCAGGAATTCTTTGAATATCTTTGGCTTTAAAAGTTGTTACTCCTTGTGCATCTTTTATTTCATTTTTTATAACAACTTCTTCTAAAACTTCATTTTCTGAGATTAAAACTGGGGAAAATCGAATTATATTTCTTTTTTTGGTGAAGAACTCTTTGTTGAGTGATTTAAAACCTACATGACTAAATTCTAATGTAATTTTAATATTTAATGGAATACGAATTTGATAATAGCCACTAGCATTAGTAGTAGTTCCTGTACCTCCATATTGAACAGAAACATTTTCAATAGAATTATTGTTGGAGTCTTTAACAAAACCTTTAATAATTGAGGTCTTTTGACCCCATACAATTGTGGGAAATAAAAATAATATTAGTAATATTTTTTTCACAAATTAAGTTTTTACTTTCTGTAGAACGTAGATTTATAGGTATTCGTATTCCCAACGTTATCAGAGACTACAAGTTTAAAGATATGTTTGCTTCCTACCAATTTTTTATCTCTAAAATCATAAGATAATCTTTTCTTTTTAACATCATACTCCATTAATATCCACTCATTATCTATGGAAGCTTCATAAGATTTTATTCCAGATTGTGAATCTGAAATTTTAATAGTTAAATATCTCAAACGACTCATCCAATCATTGTCTTTAAAATTAGAATTATAAATTTTAGGTATCTGATTATCAATTAGTAATCCATACTTTCCTAAAGTTTTGGTTGTTGTAAATAATTTATCACTTTTTTTCCTAGTATCCATATAGTATGGGTACTTTTTATTGTTCATATTAGCAATATAGATGTGATTTACTTCAGATTTTTTGTACATGATACTATCAAATGTAATTGTAAACTTTTTATCCAGTGGAATTATAGGTTTGTGAATAGTCGCAATTCTATCATTAACAGAAAAATTTAAAAAAAGATCCTTATAAAAAGTATTTTTAGGAAAGGCTATGGTTACACCATTTTTAGAAAACTTTTGAAATTCCTTTTTTACAATTTTATAAGCAGTGGTATCTCTTTCTTGGTTCAATATAGATTCACTTTTTAGTCCTACCACAGGAATTTTGAGAGACGAACTATTACCTATAAAATCTTTAGCTATTATTTCAACTTGATAATTTAACCCTTCATTAATAGTGATACCACCTTCTTCAATTAAATCCTTGTATATGCTAAGTTTATTTTCTTTCTCTCTAAAGGTTTTTTGTATTCTACTTTTATATTTTGAGTAATATTCATAGTCTATTAGAAGGTTTATAAATTTACTTTCAGAAAAAGAAAACGTTTCTACATCATGGTAATAATGTCTAATCCCATTAATTTTCATTTCGAGGCTATAAATACCATTTTTATTTAACTCTTTTCCTAATAAATCATAAACATTAACCCCAAAACCAATTTTTCCTGAAGCACTTAATCTATTTGCAATATAGTTGTTTAGAGAATCTTTTTTTATGGATAAACTCTGATTTTTCAAACTTCTATTGATTCTAGAGTCAGAACCCATTGGATAAGCAATCAGTTTTTTTATTTTTGGAGCGATTGAATCTTGAATTTTTATTCCAAGCAACAACGGATTTATAATTTTCTCTGTTTTGGTATTTCTTATTTCGTAATGTAAATGTGGCGCAACAAAACCACCAGTTCTGCCTGAATAGCCAATTATTTGGCCTTTGGTTACTTTAATTTGGTTTTCTTTCAGAAAAATATTACCTGTTTCATAGCTCTTTTTCTCATATTGGATACTTTTAACATACTCTTGGATACCATTACCAAATTTATTTAAGTGTGCGTACACTGTAGTAAAGCCGTTAGAATGATTTATGTATATCACTTTTCCATACCCCCAGATAGCGACCTTTATTCTTGATATGTACCCGTCTGCTGTTGCATAAACAGGCAAACCTGTTCTACGATTTGTTTTTATGTCTATTCCAGCATGAAAATGGTTATTTCTCAATTCTCCAAAAGTTCCAGCAAGGCGTAAAGGGATATCTAAAGGACTTCTGAAATAGTCTGATGGATAGTTGTTTTGAGCAAATGAGGTAATACTCGCCAAAAAGAATAAAAAAATGATCTTCTTCAAATTACAATAATTTTTCTACCAAATTAAGAAAACTATTTAAATCATTTAACTATGAATTTTAATTATTTTTTTGTGTTTTTTTATTAAATCTATAAATAGTTGTTTGTTAAAAAACAGAATGTTAACTTTGAAGTATAGTTTTTATTTAAAAGTTTAATGACTAATACTACAGAAGCAGTTAATTTATTAGAGAAAAAATTAAAAAATTTACTTTCTAATTATGATTTTTTATTAAAAGAAAATCAATTACTACTTCAAAATACATCAAAATTACATCATGAACTTTTGGAGAACAAGCAATTATTAGAGCAACGAGAAAAAGAATTTAAGTTGTTGAAAATTGCTAAAACTATAGAAGGTAGTAATAATAGTACAAGAGATACGAAATTTAAAATAAATGCTTTAATTCGAGAAATCGATAAATGTATCGTTCAATTGAACGAATAATATAATTTATTTGTATTGTGGGAAAATTAAAGATTAATTTAGTTATAGCCGGAAGATCATATCCTTTGAGTGTTAATAACACGATCGAAGAAGAAGGTATGCGAAAAGCTGCTACAAATATTAATCAACTTATCAGTAATTATGAAAATAATTATGCTGTGAGTGACAAGCAAGATGTTTTAGCCATGTGTGCATTGCAATTTGCATCTAAACTTGAAATATCCTCCTTAGATACAAAGGAAATCAACAATGAAGCGTTTGATAAAATTAATGAACTCACCAAAATGGTTAGCCATTATTTAGAATAAGTACTCTTTCAATACAATAATACACTGCCTACATTAGTTATTTGTTTGATAAACTCAACGCTAAACTATTATGAAGGACAAGTCTTAGTTGCTAAAGCAAGCCTTAGGTATTGAATTTTTTTTCTTTGCCAGGAGGATCCTTGATCAGCTAGTTAGTTCTATACATGTCATAATGGAGTTTATATAAACCTCACTACTGTAGGCTTTTTATACAAACGAATCAAAATTATGGACCAGATGATATTTCCTGCATTAGCAGGACTAGTAGGAATAATAATAGGATTAATAATAGCAAAATTTTCAGAAAAATCTAAAGCAAATAAAATTTTAGATGCGACAAAAAAAGAGACAAATTCTCTTCTTAAGGAAGCTAAAATTGAAGCAGAGGCATTAAAAAAAGACAAAATATTACAAGCAAAAGAGAAATTCATAGAATTAAAATCTGAGCATGAAAAAGTCATATTAAACAGAGAAAAGAAAATTTCAGATATAGAAAAAAGGACAAGAGATAAAGAATCTCAAATACAATCTGAAGTTGATAAAACCAAACGTTTAAATAACTCTTTAGAACAAAAAGAAAACGATTACAATAATAAACTAACATATTTAGAGAAAAAAGATGATGAAGTATCAAAACTTCATAAAAGACACGTAGATCTTTTGGAACAGATTTCTGGTTTTTCTGCTGAAGAGGCAAAAAAAGAATTAGTAAATTCTTTGAAAGATGAGGCTAAGTCTGATGCTATGGGTTTTGTGCAAAACACACTTGAAGAAGCTAAGTTAACCGCAGAACAAGAAGCTAGAAAAGTAGTGCTAAGTACTATACAAAGAGTAGGTGTTGAACAAGCTGTTGAAAATTGTGTATCTGTTTTCAACTTAGAGTCTGATGATGTTAAAGGAAGAATTATTGGAAGAGAGGGAAGGAATATTAGAGCTTTAGAAGCTGCCACTGGTGTAGAAATCATTGTTGATGATACTCCGGAAGCTATTATTCTTTCATGTTTTGATCCTGTGAGAAGAGAGATAGCTAGGTTGTCTATGCACAAATTAGTTACTGATGGAAGGATTCATCCTGCAAGAATTGAAGAAGTAGTCGCCAAAACAGAAAAGCAAATTACTCAAGAGATTATAGAGGTTGGAAAACGTACGGTCATAGATTTAGGGATTCATGGATTACATCCTGAACTTATTAAAACCGTAGGAAGAATGAAATACAGATCATCTTATGGTCAGAATTTACTTCAACACTCAAGAGAGGTTGCCAATTTATGTGGTATTATGGCATCTGAATTAGGATTAAATCCAAAAATAGCAAAAAGAGCTGGATTACTTCATGATATTGGTAAGGTACCAGATGCTGAAAGTGAATTACCTCATGCTCTATTAGGTATGGAATGGGCAGAAAAATACGGAGAGAAAAAAGACGTTTGTAATGCTATCGGTGCACACCATGATGAAATAGAAATGAAAACATTATTTGCACCTATAGTTCAGGTATGTGATGCGATCTCTGGAGCAAGACCTGGTGCAAGAAGACAGGTATTAGATTCCTACATTCAACGATTGAAAGACTTGGAAGATATAGCTTTTGGTTTTTCAGGTGTTCAAAAAGCATACGCCATACAAGCAGGTCGAGAATTACGTGTAATGGTTGAAAGTGGAAAAGTTAATGACACTAAAGCAGCTGAATTATCATTTAGTATTAGTCAAAAAATACAAAATGACATGACTTACCCGGGTCAAGTAAAAGTTACAGTAATTAGAGAAACTAGAGCTGTAAACGTAGCCAAATAATTTCTTCTTTAAAAATATTTTCCTGTTATTAACTTAAAAAAGTCTAATAGCAGGATTTTTTGTTTAAGATTTAATTGGGTGATATTTTTCTACTATTTTCTTTAAATAACTAGTATCTAAATGAACATAAACCTCTGTAGTAGTAATACTTTCATGACCTAACATTTGCTGTATGGCTCTTAAATCTGCTCCGTTCTTTAAAAGATGTGTTGCAAATGAGTGTCTGAATGTATGAGGGCTAATTTTTTTATTTAAATTTATTTTGATAGCAAGATCTTTTAAGATCATAAAAATCATTTGCCTTGATAATGATTTACCGCGTCTATTTAAAAATAAAGTATCTTCAAACCCCTTTTTAATAGATAGTAGTGTTCGAATTTCGTTCATATACATAATAATATATTTTTGAGCTCTAAAATGAATAGGCACAAAACGTTCTTTATTTCCTTTACCTACAATTTTAATAAAACCTTCATCAAAGAATAAATCTGAAATTTTTAAATGAATTAACTCGCTTACTCTTAGTCCGCAGCTATACATAGTTTCTAGCATTGCTTTATTTCTTTCTCCTTCTCCTTTGCTAAGGTCAATTGCAGAAATTAAGCTATTAATTTCTTGTTCCGATAAGGTGTCAGGTAATTTTACCCCAATTTTTGGAGCTTCAATTAAGTCTGTAGGATTTGATTCCCTATAGTTTTCAAAAATTAGATAATCAAAATAACTTCGCAATCCAGATATAATTCTAGCTTGACTTCTTGGGCTTATTTCTTTTGCTATTTCGTAAACAAATTTCTGAATTACTTCTTCGTTTATTTCTATTGGCGAGCTATGTTTATACTCTTTTTCTAAGAACGAAATAAGTTTTTTTACGTCTCTGAGGTAGTTTTGTATGGTATGAAAAGAAAGCCCTCTTTCAATTTTTAAAAAGTGACTATAATCAATAATTGAATCATTCCATTTCATATTATGAAGATAAGATAATTTTAAATTTAAAACTTAAGTAATTCAAACTTAAGTTAGTTATTCAAATTATTTTTTTTACTATATTTATAAAAATATTAACTAAAATTTTTTAAAATGAAAAAATTATTATTATCAATTGCTTTAGTAACTTTTTGTTTAACAGCTAATGCCCAGTTTTCATTAGGTGCGGGGGTAGGAATCCCTTCAGGTGATGCTGGAGAATTTACTTCTACATCATATAATTTAAGCGCAACTTATATGTTTGGAGCTGAATCAGATTTTAAATTTGGTTTATCTGCTAGTTATTTAGTTTTTTCTGGAAAAACTATTGATTTAGGTCAAGTTGCTGGAGTAGAATTAGGAGAGGTAGATTTTGGAAACTATGCTTGGCTTCCAATAGCAACTGTTTTAAATTACAGTGTATCAGATAAACTTAGTGTTGGGTCTGATGTAGGATATGGTGTAGGTTTATCACCAGAAGGTTTAGGAGGTGGTTTTTATTTAAGACCAAATATAACTTATGCAGTTGGCGATAAAACATCTTTTAATTTAAATTATTCTTCGATTTCAGACGACGGAAGTTTTTCTAGTTTTGGTTTAGGTTTAGCCTACCAGTTTTAGAAATAACAATATTCTAAATATGTTAAAAAGTGGACTTTATAGTCCACTTTTTTTTGACACTAATGTTGATAATTAATAATTTTAAAAATCAACCATTATTCTTATTATTACTTTTTTTTTGAAATTCATTTTTTTTCATTATATTTATTAACAATTAACTAAATTTAAATACTTTTTATTATGAAAAAATTATTATTATCGATTGCATTAGTTTCTTTTTGTTTTTCTGCTAATGCTCAATTTGGTGCTTCTGTAGGATATGGAAGTGGAAAAACAACTGCTGAAATTGACGGCTTTGATGACATTACTGGTGATGCATCTGGCGCTTTCTCAATTGGATTGTTTTATGATGCTGAATTATCAGACAACTTTGACTTATTACCGTCTATTGCTTTTGGAATAGGAGAGAAAGTTGAAGATGAGTCTAATAATATATTAGCAATTGGCTTAGGTCTTCAATATTACCCTACTGGAAAAGATGGGAATTTCTTTATTCAACCAGGTATTGGTTTAGGATTTAGTCTAGCTGAAGAGGTAGAGGGTTTAAGCAGTTCAATATTTTCTGGATCTATTGGTTTAGGTATTGATCTTTCTGATAATTTTACTTTAATAGCATCCTATGCAACTTCATTATCAGATCCTTCAGATTTAGAAGGAATTAGTGTTAGTTCAAATTCTTTTGGAGCAGCTTTGCTTTATAAATTTTAAAATTTTTTAAAATACTATATTTTAAATAGTGGACTTTTAGTCCACTATTTTTTTGTGAATTTAATTGTATTTTAGCGTTATGAAAATAATTATTATCAATGGTCCTAACTTAAATTTATTAGGTAAAAGAGAGCCAGATATTTACGGATCACATTCTTTTGAGGATTACTTTTCTAATCTAAAATTAAAGTTTAGTTCTATAGATCTAGAATATTTTCAATCCAATATTGAAGGAGAAATTATAGATAAACTTCACGAAGTTGGCTTCAGTTATGATGGGATAATTTTAAATGCTGCCGCTTATACCCATACCTCTGTTGGTATTGGAGACGCTGTAAAAGCAATTAACACTCCGGTTATTGAAGTTCATATTTCAAATGTTCATGCTAGAGAAGAATTTCGACACAAAAGTTATATTGCAGCCAGTGCTAAAGGCGTGATTTTTGGTTTTGGTCTAAAAAGTTATGATTTAGCTACAGAAAGCTTTTTATAATCTGTAATCTATCTATTATCTAGACCTGCTAATTTATTGATTAGAATACTTAAACTGATCTTCAATAGGTACATTAAATAAAGATTCGAGTTCACCAATGTTCTTTTTATAAAATAGTGTTTCTGGAGGTAAACTTACATTGTCCCAAAAATACTTATTGTAAGGAATATCATAAAGCGTCATATCCAATTCCTCTATTGTTTTATATTTTTCAAACCTCTTTTTGTCTTCTTCTAATTCTAAAACAAAAACCTCATGCCTATAGGCTAAAGGAATATAATTTCCAGTTATTTTTTTTTGTTTTAATAAAATTCGTTTCACATTTTCAGTGACCTTACCTGAACCCTTCCATTCTCTATTATGATAGCTAAGATATAACTTCCCCTCTTTATTTTTTTTATATAAATATAATGAGTATAAGTACTTTCCTATTTTTGGAGGATTTCTTGTAATTTCTAATTTGTAGATCTTAAATGTGTCATAACCAATGTATAATTTTAGAGTACTTGTATTATTTATTCCTTCAATAATATTAATATCTTCACCATCATAATTAGAGTTTTTAATTTTTTTCCATTTATAATCGCCATAATAAATTCCTTTTCTTAAAGGATTATTCAATTCCATATATTCAATTGCATGTCTATTTTGTAAGTTTTTAATAAATCTATATTCCGAGGATTTTCTACTTTCCTCTATAGAATATTTAGTGATATATGAAGAAGGTCCTCTGTCAATTACATTCATAAAATGTTCAATGTAGAAGCGGCAAATATTATCTTCAACAGACCAGCGTCTATATAAAATTTTTAATTGGTGATTTTTACTTATAGAATTAATTTTTAAGTTTTTTAATGCCATTTTAACATAATCCTCAGTATTCATTATAGAAATTTCAGAAAGTTCTGTTGTTTTTTCTTTAAGAATAATTGTTTTATTCTTCTGAGATAAAAAATCGGCAACTATAATCTTAAAAGTTTGATAACCAATAGATGAAATTTCTAAAATATCATTTATTTCTTCGTTGGTAATTCTAAAATTAAATGTGCCCTCTTCTGTTGATGTTGTTCCAATATTTTTACTAATAATACCTATGCTTGCGTAGGGTACAGGAAGGTTGTCTTGGTCAAGAATAATACCTTTTAGAGCTATTTTTTGTTGTGATAAAATATTTAAAGTAACAAATAAAGAAAATAGTAAAAAAATCTTTTTTTTCATGATAAAACTTTTATTTAGAAGCTAATTTTTGTCAATTAATAGCAATTCCATTTTTATATTACTTCGCTTATATGGACAATTTTTTTCTACCGGAATTTCTTTAAATCCTTTTTTAATATAAATATGAATTGCATTTTTAAGTAACGTATTTGAATATAAAATTAATTTATTTAACTTTTTATTTTTTGCAAAATCAATACAATATTCCATTAAATATTGACCCATTTTATTACCTCTTTTTTCAGGGATTATAGCCATTTTTGTAAGTTCATAAACCTTTTCTTTTTTTTTCATCAAGGCTACAGTTCCAATAACTTTTGTGTTTTCTAATAAAAAAAAGATATATCCACCTTTTTCAATAATATATTTATTGGGATTACTCAAAACTTCTCTATCAAAATTTTCAACATAGAAAAAGGTTTCTAACCATTCTATATTTAATTGATAGAATGCTTTTGAATAGATTTCTTCAAACGAAATTATTTTTAATGAAGATGTCATTTATATTTTAGAATCTATAAGTTGAATCATTTCATTTTCTAAACTATTGGTTTTGTTATAAATTTCCTTAGCTTTAGAGAGAATTCCTTCAGCAAATGAACGATCCTTAATATCTTTTGCATTGATTCTAACATTGAAATAGGCACCTATTACAGCTGTTCTAGCACATAATGCTCCAACACCTGCATCTGATAATGAGTTTTGTATTCCCTCTTTAGCCATAGCCATCATTACTTCCATTGAATTATAAGCAGTTTCCATAACTTTAAAAGGAATTTCTGTAGCATACTTAGTGGCGTTCTCAATAGCTGCTTTTCTCAATTCAATTTCCTCTGTTGTTGATTTAGGCATACGAAAACCATCAATTATTTTATTAAAAGCATTGGTGTCTTCATCTACTAAAAAAAGTAAATCTTTTTTATACTGTTGTCCTTTTTCTGCCCATTTGGAAAAAAATTCCCATTGTTCATCCCATCCGGGTTTATGTGCTGATAAATTTGCAACCATAGTTCCTAGTGAAACTCCAAGTGCTCCAACATAGGCTGCAATAGACCCTCCACCAGGAGCCATTGATTCAGATGCAGTTTCATCAGCAAATTCTTTTACAGTAAAATCAACTAACTTTTTGCTAAGGTTTACGCCCATTACATATTCAATAATTCTTTCATTTGGATTAAATGGTTTTAAATCATCTAAACCAAGAGACTTTATTGCTATTTTAATTTTATCAGCTTCGCTTATTCCAAGAGATCGCCTTTGTTTTAATAAAAAATAATCAGCAGCATCTAGCATGGCTTGTAATGGAACCAATCCTACCAACTCAGAACCTGTGACTCTTATACCTCTTTTATCTGCAGCTTTACATGTTTCATCAAAAGCCTCATGCATTGAGGTAATGGAA
Organism: uncultured Flavobacterium sp.; assembly: GCA_913061465.1. Lineage (GTDB taxonomy): Bacteria > Bacteroidota > Bacteroidia > Flavobacteriales > Flavobacteriaceae > Polaribacter. Next base: position 13,083 of record CAJXSU010000017.1, on the reverse strand, counting down.
ATGTTGGTAAGATTGTATGAAATTTGAGCAATATCGTATTCTTCTATATACCAGCCAATCCCCTTTACAGCCTTTAATTTTCCTGGAATTCTTATGGGTTCTCCATTTGCATCTACTACTTTTTTTCCGGTAATAGGGTTTCCTTCTCGTTTTACTCTTCCAGCCTCTCTAATATCAAAAGCAATTGCATTGGCTCGTCTGGTAGAGGTGGAGTTCAAATTTATATTGTAGGCTACTAAAAAGTCTCTTGCAGAGATTGCAGTTACGCCTGTTTTTTTTGTTTTTATAGAATAAGTTATTGGGCCAAAATCTGGTTTCCAGTTTGCATCAGATAGTTTATTTTCAAGACCTTCATATTCACCAGATCTAACTGTAGCTAAATTCCTGCGGTCATCTTTAGTAGCTGCATTTTCATAATAATAACCTGATATTCCTAATTCGTCACCAACTCTTTTTCCTAATAAATGTGCATAATTTGCCGTTTCTTCCATAGATATATTAGCTATTGGGACTAATGGACACACATCGGTTGCACCAAATCTAGGATGTTCGCCAGTTTGTTTGCTCATATCTATGAGCTCACTAGCTTTTTTAATAAGCTTAAATGCAGCTTCTATTACTTGTGAGGGTTCTCCAACAAATGTGATTACTGTTCTGTTTGTAGCTTTTCCTGGATCTATATCAAGCAGTTTTACCCCCTCAACTTCTGTAACAACATTTGCAATTGTTTTAATTTTTTTTAGATCTCGTCCTTCACTAATATTTGGAACACACTCAATAATTTGCTGCTTCATTTTAATGTCTTTGATTTTTATGTAAAAATAACAGGATTAATCACATATTATGTAATTATACATTAATCGTTAAATCTAATAAAAACAATTCTATATTTTATTTTTTTGTATTCAATATTTTGTGAAGGTAAAAAGATCTCATAAATAACATTAAAACAATGGGTATTAACACAAAAGAAAACTCTTGTATACCAAAGAAATATCCATTAATTCCATTCATTCTTCCTAATATAAAAACGAAAAGAGTAACAGCGAGTAATAATAAGTAGAATTTTATGTACTTAACTACCCAATCGGGTATATTCTTTTGTAAAAGAATAAAAGCCATAAAAATGTTAGGAAAAAATGCCCATAAAAAATTAAAGTTATTTGGTGTTGTAGAATGATCGGTGAAAAACCATAAAAAACAGATAATTATTCCTAAAAAACCTGTCAAAAAAAACAATAAAAAGTCAAGGAGTTTAGACCTTTTATTCCTTTTTTGATCTCTATAAGTAATGACTATTGAAAGTAAAAGAAGGATTGAAAAAACAAAAAATGGGCTATACCATTTGGGTTGAATTTTATTCTCTTTAAAATTTAAAATTACATTTTCTTTAAGTACCAATGGAACGTCGATATTATTTTTTGATTTTTTAGCAATTTTAAATGCTTGATAGACATAATCTGGTAAATACATATACTCCTCAGCAGTAGTTGTTTTATCCAAAGTATTACCAAGAGCCAGATTAATACCAAAATTACCCCAAGTGTTCCATGAAAGTTCTTTGTTCATAAGTTGTCTTAAGGTATAGTTTTCGTCAGAAAATGATGATGGAAAATGAACCTTATTACCAAGAATCTCTTTTGTAATATCTCTCAATTTGGTGGCACAATTATTAAAGTAAGGATCGTATAAATATTCTGCGTTTTTAGGTAAGGCATTTTCCTCCAATAATGCATACATACTTTGTTTTTCTAATTGAGATAAATTTAGGACTTGTCCCTTCATCCACCTTTTTTGATAGTAGTTATTAGTTACAAAATTTTGAAATGGTCTTTTTCCTAGTTTATACAATAACTTTCCCTTGGTAAAATTGAGTTTAAAATTTGGTTGATTAAAATCAAACAATCCATAATTAAATATATTGTCCATTCCAATAACTGGGTCGCTAACTCTTATGGCACTGTGACCAAAAGCCTCATACAGAACATCTCCTGGACCTACAGTGATAATACTTATTTCAGATTGCTTTGATAATTTTAATTCTTGAGATTGAATGTTTTGGAGCGAACAAATAAGTAATAAAATAAAAAAACAGGTTCTATTCATGGCTTATCGTCTAAAAAAACTATAATCAAATTTTACTGAAAAAATATTAGAGAACAATGCATTTCCAAGACTACCAATATTAGTTAGTGCGTAATCTATTTGGATCCCATTGTATAAAAAGCCAACCCCAAAATTGGGTTGTAGTGTTAAGTTTTTACTTCCGTCAAATTCTGTTGTATTTTGAAAATTTCCAATACCTGCTCTTAAAAAAACAAAATCATCATAATCTAATTGAAAACCTAAAGCAGGATCTATACTAGCTAAGCTTGTTGAGATTAAATCATTAGTTTTAGTAAACCTCATATTTAAATCAGCTTCAGTTAAGAGATGAAAAAATCGACCTAAGCTAAATGATCGCGCTACACCAAATTGAACTTTAGGTTTAGTTATTTCTGTAGCTTCAGGTAATTCTTGATTTTGCCCAGGAATTGCATTTTGAATTGTTGCAAAGGCATCTGTATCAATAGTCCAAATATTGAAGGTTGTAGAAATATCTCTAATCATTAAACCAAATTTCCAATTCTTTCTCTCATATTGAATTCCTGCATCTAATCCAACACCCCATGAGTTTGCAAAATCACCAATAGTTCTTCTCACTATTTTGGCATTCATTCCAAAATAAACACCTTTAAAAATTAGATTCCTAGCATAAGAGATGTTTAAGGCATAATCTGCTGCTGAAAATAAACTAATTCTATTAAAATCGATATTACCTTGACTATCTATTAATTCTGTAGTATTTAAAATATCATCTACTCCAAACCTAATAATTGAAATCCCTAAAGCACTTCGTTTGTCAATTGGCATAGCAAATGCAGCATAATTATAATTTGCAATACCAGCAAAATAGGAGGAATGCATAAGTGATCCTTGATAATCTTTGATATTTACCAAACCTGCCGGGTTCCAATATCCAGAATTCACATCGTTTGTAGAGGCCACAACAGATTTACTCATTCCCAATGCAGCTGCATCTACCCCTATAGTTAAAAATTCATTAGAGTAGTTTCTTAATGCTTGAGCATTAATTACAAAAGGAAATAAAAGAAAAAGTAAAAAATATTTTTTTTTCAATGGATATAGAAATTATACAGACAAATATCTTAATATATTATTAAAATAACTTTACATTTCTGTAGATATTGTATCAATTAGCCATTGTCTTTTATAAATTGTAGTATTCTGTTTTCCAGCCATCTATTTTTTTTAATAAAAAAACTAGAAATAAACCCCACATGTCCACCATGTTTTGTTACTTCCAAATAAAAATAATTAGATTTTTTTGCTTCTTCAAATGGATAACATTCTTCAGCTAAGAAGGGGTCATCTTTGGAAGTAATTAATAAAACTGGTTTTTTAATTGAAGTCAAATAGGGTTTGGAACTTGCTTTTTCCCAATAATCTTCAGGACCAGAAAAACCAGATACTGGAGCTGTATATAAACCATCGAATTCTTTAAATGTTTTAGATTTCAATAGTTTGTTAATGTTTAACTTATAATCTGGATGTTTTTGAGTTTTTATGAGGATTTTTTTTCTCAAGGATCTTAAAAATTTATACATGTATATTTTGTTTTTTGAGGTCCCCATTGTTTTACTTGAACTTGCTAGGTCAACTGGAACAGAAATAGCCACTCCACAAGAAACTTTATCTGATATAGTTTTTACATGTTCTCCAAAATATTTTAAAGTAATATTTCCGCCGAGACTATACCCTACAACCATTATTTTATCATAGAAATAATTTTCAATCAAATAGCTAATTACAAAATCTAAGTCTTCTGTTTTTCCACTATGATAGGTAGGGAGTAATAGGTTGTCTTCTCCACTACAACCTCTTAAATTAAACGAAACTGTATCGTAGCCAGCTTTGTTTAGCTCTGAAGCTGCAGCTAAAATATATTTTGATGTTGAGCTTCCTTCTAAACCATGAATAAGTACAACTAATTTCGATGAATTAACTTTTGAAAAATCCAAATCAATGAAATCATTATCCCAAGTTGTAATTCTTTTTCGTTTATAGTTATGAGACTCTTTCATGAAAATAGATCTATACATAGTACTTAAATGACCATTTTTAAATGGAAATGAAGGAGAGAATTTTGATTTAATGACGGGCATAGCTTTTTTTAGTAATTAATTTGGCAAATATGCTTAAAAAATCATGATATTTAAAATCACCAAAAAGGTTTTACTATTTTAGCAAAAGATTTTAAGATTTATGAGTATCAAAAAACACATTCCGAATATAGTTACCCTCGGTAACCTTTTTTGTGGAACATTAGCAACTATTTTCGCTGTAGGTGGTCATTTTGAATTGACTGCATTATTTGTTGCCTTAGGTATATTTCTCGATTTTTTTGATGGTTTTTTTGCTAGAATTTTAAAAGTTTCAGGGGAATTAGGAAAGCAACTAGATTCATTAGCGGATATGGTAACCAGTGGTGTTGTTCCAGGTATTGTACTCTTTGTTTTGTTAAGGAATAATCAACAATTGCCATATGATATACATGCAGAATTTAAGATCTCAATGGGACTTCCTTTAATAGGCCTGCTTGTCACATTATCAGCTTGTTATCGATTGGCTAAATTCAATTTAGATACTAGGCAATCTGAATCTTTTATCGGTTTACCAACACCAGCAATGAGTTTGTTTATCGTATCATTACCATTAGTTCAAATGTATTCTGAAATTGACTTTGTAAAAGATTTAATTGGTAATAATTATTTTTTAATTGGAATTACAATTTTTTTTAGTTTTTTAATGAACTCAGCACTCCGCTTGTTTTCATTAAAGTTTAAAAACTATGGTGTAAGAGAGAATTTATTTAAATATATTTTAATAGTACTTTCAATAATTCTATTGATGTCTGTTGAATATTTGGCAGTACCCTTAATAATTGTGTGTTATGTTCTTTTATCTATGATTAAGAATATGAAAAAAGCTTAAAATACTTTTTTTCTTTTTAATTCAAAATCTTTTCCTAGATACACTTTCCGAACTAATTCGTCTTTAGCTAGTTCTTCAGGAACTCCCTCTTTTAATATCCCTCCTTGATACATTAAATACGTTCTATCTGTAATGGCTAGAGTTGCCTGAACATCATGATCTGTAATAAGTATTCCAATATTTCTGTCTTTTAAATGCGCAACAATACTTTGAATGTCTTCAACTGCAATTGGATCTACACCTGCAAAAGGTTCATCTAATAAAATAAATTTTGGGTCAGATGCTAAACAACGTGCAATTTCTGTTCTTCTTCGTTCTCCACCAGATAACAAATCACCTCTGTTTTTACGAACATGGTTAATATTAAACTCTTCAATCAAAGACTCTAACTTAATTTTTTGTTGTTTCTTGGATAAATCTGTAAATTGAAGAACAGACATTATATTGTCTTCTACAGATAGTTTTCTGAAAATAGATGCTTCCTGTGCTAAATAACCAATTCCCTTTTGAGCTCTTTTGTACATAGGGTAGCTAGTGATTTCTTCATCATTTAGAAATATTTTCCCACCATTAGGTTGAATCATTCCGACTATCATGTAGAAAGAAGTAGTTTTTCCTGCACCATTTGGCCCTAGTAATCCAATTATTTCTCCTTGTTTTACCTCTAAAGAAATTTCTTTAACAACTTGGCGACCATTATAACTTTTAGCAATATTTTCAGCTCTTAAAATCATTATTTAGTATATAGTTATTTGTATTGTACTAATTTATTTATCAAATAGTAAAAATAATAATTAGAATTTTCATAAAGTCTTAACATGTTCATAATTGTTAAGATATAAAATATCATTAACTATTATCTTCCAAAGCTTCCCAAAACTCATAAGCTCTTCTTAAATGTGGAATTACTATCGTACCACCCACAAGAGTAGCAATAGATAGACTCTCCATTATTTCCTCTTTTGATACTCCTTCTTTAAAGCAGGTTTCTAAGTGATAGGCAATACAATCATCACAACGTAAAACTGTTGAAGCTACTAAACCTAATAATTCCTTAGTCTTTACAGGTAGGTGTCCTTCTTTGAATGCATTGGTGTCTAAATTGAAAATTCGTTTAATAATTTTATTATCACCGCTTAATATTTTATCATTCATTAGGGAACGATAATTATTAAATTCTGAAACTTTATTTGTTGGCATTTTTTTGTTGGTTTTTTATCACTCTTTTGGATACTTTGATACTAATTTCATATAAAATTAACACAGGAATAGCAACAATAATTTGGCTAGCAACATCTGGAGGTGTAATAATCGCCGCCAATATCAATACTAAAACTAGAGCATGTTTTCTATAGCGTTTTAAAAATTCAGGAGATATAAGACCAATTTTTGTAAAGAAATAAACAAGAACAGGAAGTTCAAACATAATAGATACACCTAAAAGCATATTGGTAATTAAACTTATGTGAGCCTCCATGGTAAATTGATTAACTAATTTATCACTTATCTGATAAGTGTATAAAAAATTAACAGAAATAGGAGCTATAACATAAAAGCTAAATAAAACTCCTATGAAAAATAAAAATGATGCAGTTAATATAAATCCTCTTGATTTTTTTATTTCGTTAACATGTAATCCTGGTGAAATAAACTTCCATAATTCCCATAAAATATATGGGAAAGCTAATATAAACCCTAAAATGAATGAAGACCATATAGAATTCATTAATTGTTGAGTTGGTTTTAAAACTTGAAGTGTGTTTGGATAGTCTAAAGAGCAAAAATTACTTTCCACCCCAAAAAAAGAGAAAAAATCACAGAATAATCTGTAGGTTATAAAGTTTGGATCGATGTGAGCAAGAAGAAACTCATTGTAAACAAACTCTTGAACAGAAAAAAGACCGATTCCAATAATAAAAATTGAAGCAAAACTTCTGACCAAGTGCCAACGAAGTTCTTCAAGGTGATTTAAAAACGACATTTCTTTTTCTTGAGTCATTGAAAAAAAATCTTTTTAATTAATGAAATTTATTTTTATCTAAATAAAAAAAAGTCATATATTTAAGTAAAATAATACTAAGACAAATTTACTATAAAAATAAGATATTACAACTATTCTATTCTTATTGTTTCCCAAATACACTAGCTTTATAATGCTCAATACTATATAATGAATATATACCCACCTTTAAAAAAATATTTTGGTTTTTCTCAATTCAAAGGCTTACAAGAAGAAGTTATAAAAAGTATTCTGCAAAAAAAAAACACCTTTGTGATAATGCCTACAGGAGGAGGTAAATCTCTCTGCTATCAGTTACCTGCATTAATGAATTCTGGTACTGCTATAGTTATTTCTCCATTAATAGCCTTAATGAAAAATCAAGTAGACGCCATTCGTGGCATATCTGATCATGAAGGCGTAGCCCATGTATTAAACTCTTCTTTAAATAAATCTGAAATTTCCCAAGTAAAAAGTGATATAGAAAATGGCATTACTAAACTACTCTATTTAGCTCCAGAATCCTTAATTAAAGAAGAATATGTGAATTTTTTAAAACAACAAACAATCTCTTTTGTTGCTATTGATGAGGCCCATTGTATCTCAGAATGGGGTCATGATTTTAGACCGGAATATAGAAATTTAAAACATATCATAAGACAAATTGATAATGTTCCTGTGATAGGTTTGACTGCTACTGCTACTGAAAAAGTTCAAGAAGATATTTTAAAAACTTTAGGAATAAGTGATGCTACAACTTTTAAAGCCTCTTTTAATAGGCCAAATTTATTTTATGAGGTCAGACCTAAAACAAAAGATGTAGAAAAAGATATCATAAGGTTTGTAAAACAACGGCAAGGTAAATCTGGAATTATATATTGTTTAAGCAGAAAAAAAGTAGAAGAAATTTCTCAAGTTTTACAGGTTAATAATATTAAGGCTGTTCCATATCACGCAGGATTAGATGCTAAAACTAGAGCTAGGCACCAAGATATGTTTTTAATGGAAGACTGTGATGTTGTAGTTGCTACAATAGCATTTGGGATGGGAATAGATAAACCAGATGTTCGTTTTGTAATTCATCACGACATTCCAAAAAGCTTGGAAAGTTATTATCAAGAAACAGGTAGAGCAGGTCGAGACGATGGAGAGGGATACTGTTTAGCTTTTTATGCTTATAAAGATATTGAAAAGTTAGAGAAATTTATGGCCAGCAAACCCATCGCTGAGCAAGAAATTGGCCATGCACTCCTTCAAGAAGTGGTTGGTTATGCAGAAACTTCTATGTCTAGAAGAAAATATTTATTACATTATTTTGGAGAAGAATATGATGAAATAAATGGAGATGGTGCAGAAATGGACGATAACACAAAGAACCCGAAGAAAAAAAATGAAGCTAAAGAAAACGTAGTTAAATTATTATCAGTTGTTAGAGATACAAATGATAAATACAAATCTAAAGATATTGTAAATGCGATAGTGGGTAAAGAAAATGCATTGCTCAACTCTCATAAAACCAATTTAAAACCTTTTTTTGGTTGTGGTAAAGAGAAAGACTCTTCCTACTGGATGGCTCTTCTTAGGCAGGTTTTAGTTGTGAATTTTATTCGGAAAGAAATTGAACAATATGGCGTTGTAAAACTCACTAAAAAAGGTGAAAGCTTTTTATCCAGTCCTACTTCATTTATGATGACGGAAGATCATATTTACTCGCAAGAAGCTACTGAAGATATTATAACTAATGAACCTAGTTCTGGTGTTTCAGCTGATGAGAAACTTATTAGGTTTTTAAAAGATTTACGAAAAAAAGTTGCAGTAAAATATGGTGTTCCTCCATTTGCAGTATTTCAAGATCCTTCATTAGACGATATGGCTCTAAAATATCCTATAACTCTAGAGGAATTATCTAAAGTTCATGGAGTAGGAGAAGGTAAGGCAAGAAAATTTGGAGAAGAGTTTATTAATTTAATATCTAAATATGTTGAAGATAATGATGTGGTTAGACCAGACGACCTAATCGTAAAAAGTACAGGTGTCAATTCTGGATTAAAATTATATATTATTCAAAATACAGATAGAAAATTACCTTTAATTGATATTGCAAAATCTAAAGGATTAGAAATGGATCAATTAATTAAAGAAATGGAAGTCATCATTTACTCAGGGACAAAATTAAATATAGATTATTCTTTAGATGATCTTTTAGATGAAGAGCAACAAGAAGATATCTATGAGTATTTCATGGAGGCGGAATCTGATACAATACAAGAGGCTTTAGATGAGTTTGATGGAGAGTATGATGAAGAAGAACTTCGGTTAATGAGAATTAAATTCATAAATGAAGTTGCTAATTAAAGTGTAAAAACTGTCAACAATATCCCAGCCATTATAGCTAAAAACTTATGTAAATTAAAATTATGATTTTCTGAACTTTCAAACAAAATTATTGTTGAGATGTGTAAGAAGATTCCAATTATTACTGCCGTAATTTCAGAGCTATAAAGTTCGAAAAATATAATTTTATCAGAGATTAAAACTCCTAACGGGCTCATTAAAGCAAATATGGTTAAAAAAAATCCAATTGTTTTTTTTGAAAAATTACTATTTACTAGAAATATAGTTAAAATAATGGCTATTGGAATTTTATGAACAATGATGGCCCAAAGTAAATTTTCTCCTGAGTGGTAAATTGGTAAACCCTCAGAAAAAGCATGTACACATAAACTCACAAATAATAATTTTGGAAAAGCTCTTCCGTTGGTATGAATATGGATATGACCATGTTCGGCTCCCTTTGAAAAAGATTCTAATATAGATTGTAAAATAATACCTGCTAGGATACAAATACCTATAATGTTATTATTTGATGAATCAGTATAAACTTCAGGCAATAAATGTAAAATAGCAACAGATAATAGATACGATCCGCTGAAGGCTAGTAATAAACGAACAGTTTTTTTTGACGGTTTCAACACTACCACCACTAATACACCCAACAATACAGAAGCTATTAAAAACAAATATGTCATGATACTACAAATATTAGTCTTTCAGAGGTTATTGGATTAAATTTAGTTAAATGATAATCTCCAAAAATATGATTAATTTTTAATCCAGCCTCAATAAAATAAGATTTGAATTTTTCAAGATCAAGATATTTAACTCTTTCAGAGTATGAATGGTTTACTCCTTTATCTTTAAAATTAATATGTTTTATGATAAAACCATCTTTAATTTCTCGTTCTAAATTAAATGTAATATTATCAACAATTTTAATTTCTTTTTTTACTAATTTTTTCTTAAGGTTAATAACATTTAAAAAATCAAGAACTAATAAACCATTTTCATTTAATCCATCATGTATGTTTTTTAGGACTAAGATATCATCTATATCATTTTCAAAATATCCAAAACTTGTAAAAAGATTAAAGACAGCATCATATTTAATATCAAATGATTTTCTCATATCTTTTAACTTAAAATCAAGGGTACTGTTTTCATGTTTTTTTGCAGCTTGTATACTGTTTTTAGAAAGATCTGCTCCAGTTACTTTATAGCCAAGAGAATTTAAATAAATTGAATGCCTGCCTTTACCGCATGGTAAGTCAAGTAAATGAGAGGATGATGGGATTTTTAAAAAATTAATAATATTTCTAATGAATAATTGGGCATCTTTATCATTTCTGTCTTTGTAGAGTGTATGATAATAGGAGGTATTAAACCAATCTGTGAACCAATCTGATTTATTCATATAAAAATATATGGCAACAAAAATAAACTATTCTTTTAGAAATAATGTTTTAGGCTGGTAATATAAATGAATTAATTTTTTCTAATTTCTTATATCAAAAAAGAGTTATTAAAGTGTATTTTTGCAGCCTAATCTTTGATGCATGAATACTAATTTTAAAATGACAGCTACAACTCTAAAGGGTTTGGAAGGTGTTTTATCCGAGGAGCTAAAGAAACTTGGGGCCCAAGATATTAAAGAAGGTATAAGAAGTGTTACTTTTAGAGGTGATCAAGGTTTTTTATACAAAGCTAATATTGCTTTAAGAACAGCTATTCGTATTTTAAAACCTATTAGAACTTGTAAAGTTTATGATGAAGAAGATTTGTATGAGGCTATCCAAAAAATTAAATGGGAAAAATATTTAGATGTTGAGGGTACATTTGCAATTGGTGCTGTAGTTAATTCAAAAAATTTTACTAGTAACTCTCATTATATTGCCTTAAAATCTAAAGATGCAGTTGCAGATTATTTTAGGCACAAATATAGTAAAAGGCCTAATGTAGATTTAGACTACCCTGATGTTAAAATCCATGTTCACATTCAGAAAGATTGGTGTACTATATCTTTAGATTCTTCTGGAGATTCATTACACAAAAGAGGATATAGAAGTGCTACTAATATTGCTCCAATTAATGAAGTTTTAGCAGCTGGTTTGGTATTACTTTCAGGTTATTCAGGTGATGAGAATTTCATAGATCCAATGTGTGGTTCTGGAACCATTTTAATAGAAGCTTGCATGATTGCTTGTAAAATACCTGCAAATATTAATAGAAAACAATTTGCATTTGAGCGGTGGAAAAATTATGATGAAGATCTTTATTTTACGATACAAGATGCACTTTTAAAAAAAATTACTAATTCTCATTTCAAAATAATGGGATTTGATAAAGCTCCTTCAGCAGTATCTAAGGCACAGCAAAATGTTATTAATGCCAATTTAGATGAGTTTATAGGCGTTCATCATATAAATTTCTTCAATTCTACCAAAGAAGTTTTTGGGAATACCACCATTTTATTCAATCCGCCTTATGGAGAGCGTTTAAATATAGATGTAAACGAATTTTACACCAAAATAGGGGATACTTTAAAAAATAACTATCCAAATTCTACTGCATGGATGATTACATCAGACATGCAAGCTTTAAAACATGTGGGTTTACGAACTTCTAAACGAATAGAATTAAAGAATGCAGATTTAGACTGTAAGTTTGTGAAGTATGAACTTTACGAGGGAACTAGAAAAATTAAAGAACATAAAGAAAGTTCTAATACTGAAGTTACCTCAGAGGATTAATTTTTTTAGGAGTTACTTCCTGCTTTTCGCACTCTCTTTTTGTTTATACAAAAAAGCTCAAATAGTTGCTTCAATCAGGGCTAAACTTGCTCAAGAACACATTATTTACTAGAAAGAGTGTTACTTATTAGTTGTTTTTTAAGATGCAATTTAACCATTCATCAGGGTTCTCTAACATCGGAAAATGACCTGTATTTTCTATCCAAAATAATTTGTTGTTTGGAATTTCTTCTGCGAGTAATTCAGCAATAGCAGGAATGGCAATAGGATCGTTTTTTGCCCAAATAATCTTCGTTGGTATTTGAGATTCTTTTAACGCACCAATCCACCGATCCCAATATAAATATCGCTCATTAATGTATTGAGTTAACTTATGTATAATTTTTCTTCCACCATTTAATTCAATTAATGTCCACATTTCTTTAAGCTCATTATCTGTTACTTTAGAAGTATCAAAATAAATATTTTTCATATTTTTTTTGAAAATTTTAAAGTTGGTGAGTTTAGCAACATACTTTCCTAAAAATTTATGTTTTAGAAGTTTTTGAATGGTCCTTAATTGAGATAATTCAATATGAATACTACCATTTGATATAATTAACTTTTCGATTTCTATGTCCAATTCATTTGCATTGTGGCGAGCTATAATTTCAGTTGCCACAGATGTTCCGTAGTCATGTGCAAATAAGTATATTTTTTTTAAACCTAATTGACGCCACAATTCTAAGGCCATATCTGCTTGTTCGATTAATGAATAATACACATCTTTTGGTTTGTCAGAAAAACCAAAACCTAGGTGATCGTGTAAAATAACTCTGTAGTTTTTAGATAATTCAGGTAATACTTTATAATAATCATAGGATGAAGTAGGATATCCATGAAGAATTACCATGGTCTTTGAAGGAACCTGATCTTCAGTTGAAAAGAAAGATGAAGTATCTA
>CAJXSU010000016.1 GCA_913061465.1 uncultured Flavobacterium sp. | reverse complement strand
ATTTTCTAAAAGCTAAGTCTACTTTTAAACATGGCTTATTTCTATGTACTGTTTTGGGTATTACTATGTTTTTACTCTTACTTCTTTCAAAATCGCTCCTTAATAGTAATTTTTTAAATCAACCAAAAGAAGTTGTGAACTTAGCTATTCCATATTTAGATCTCGTAGCTTTTTCCTTAATTCCTCTCATTGTCTTTCAAGCATTTAAACAATTTAGTGATGGGTTATCCATGACTAAATATCCAATGTATGCAACAATTATAGCCAATATTATAAATATAGTTTTAAACTATATTTTAATTTTTGGAAAATTTGGCTTTCCTGCTTTGGGAATAATTGGAGCTGCTTATGGTACACTTATATCTAGATTTATTATGCTTGCTTATTTATGGTGGTTGTTGGCAAACAAAGAACGATCCAAGAGGTTTGTAACTAATATTAAAATTTATGTGTTAGAAAAATTTATGCTTAGAAAAATAATTAGTTTAGGAGCCCCTAGTGCTATGCAAATGTTTTTCGAAATAGCTATTTTCACTGCTGCTATATGGCTAAGTGGTTTATTGGGTAAAAACCCTCAAGCGGCAAATCAAATTGCGTTAAACTTATCTTCAATGACATTTATGATTGCAATGGGTTTAGGAGTCGCAGCTATGGTAAGAGTTGGAAATCAGAAAGGTTTATTAAAATTTATAGAATTAAGAAGAATAGCCATTTCAATTTTCCTTTTTGCGGTTATATTTGCTACTGGTTTTGCAGTATTATTTTTAATTTTCAGATTTCAATTACCTAGATTATATGTAGACTTAACTGATCCTGATAACTTAATTGATACGATGGAAGTTGTTAGTATAGCTTCACAATTATTATTAATAGCTGCAATTTTTCAGATTAGTGATAGTATACAGGTAGTTGTTCTAGGGGCATTACGTGGACTTCAAGATGTAAACATACCAACTTTAATTACTTTTATTTCATATTGGATTATTGGATTTCCTGTTAGTTTTTTCTTGGGAAAAGAAGATGTTTATGGTAGCATAGGTATTTGGATGGGGTTATTAGCAGGATTATCATCTGCATCTATTTTATTATATCTTCGCTTTAATTATTTAACCTTAAAATTGATAAAAACAAAAAAAAATGGTTCTACCTAAATTTTTATTAGCTGATAACAGTAGTTTCCCTGAAGATATTTTTGTTCTTCATACTGAATTTCCTCGATTTTTAATCAATTTAAAAGATGATGAAATTGAATGGTTTGAGGATTTATCTGGAGAAAGAGAAGATGATATTGCAGATGAAGTTTCTAATCTAATCGAAGCAGCCTCATTATTTTATGATCAACAAATTGAGGGTTATGAATAGTTTCCTAAGGATTAAATGTTTGCTGTAAACTCTAAAAAAACTTTTTTATGTAGTGTAAGATTTATCTTTGGTGATAATGATACACGTACAATATAATCTTTGTCTCCCTCTTTTGTAGTTCCTTGAGTAGATGTAGCAGGAATAGTCCAATAGCTACCCTTGAGTTGACCATAACTAACACAAAACTTACTTTCATTAGGTATTTTTTTAATCATTAAATTTATTAATTTAAGATTTAATGCCCTTTTGTAATTTTCTTTTTCCGTGTTTGTGTTTCCTTTTGTTGGAAGGTCTAATGAAAAAACTGATGGAGTAAAACCTTGATGAGCTAAGTCTTTAGAGACAAAGTTTATTTTTGCGCTAGGTAAATTTTTAGTTATGAAGTTCACAAAATCTCGAGTATTTTGATATGCATCAATTATTCTTTGGTTCATTGATGGTAACTGTTTTGCTAAAATTTCATATTGAAGGTCCGTGGCTTCATTATCGCAAATCCTAAGATGTTTCTCAATTTTACACATCAAAGAAATTGTTTTTTCATTTCCTACGCAGTACCCTGCTGTACATAGTCCACCACTTGGAAATTTAGAACCACTAACATAAGAAATGGCACTAACTTTAGAAAAAATTTCAACACCATCTAAAAATGGAGTATTAGGACAAAAAGTTTGATCTAAAACAAAAACAGGATTAATGGCAAGTTCACCTGAAGTAGTTTCACGCTTTTTCTCTAAAATTGTTTTTAATTGTATTAAATCTGGAACTTCAACTCTTGGGTTAGTCGGAATTTCAGCTATAATAAATGGAACAGCATTTTGAATTGCAATTTCATCTAAAATAAGATCTATACTCTGTGTCATATCGTTTTCTCCATCAACAGGTAAATCAATTACTTCAACATTTTTTATACATGCAGCAACCCGTCTAGCTTGGTCATTAGTTCCACCATAACAATTAGGTGGAACTATAAATTTTATAGGTTTTCCTTTGTGATTTTCTTGTGCAAAGTCTACAAGCCCCATCATTATAGCATATTGAACAGAAAGACCGCTAGATCCAATTAAAGGCATTGTCAACGCACCAGTAATATTGATAATTTCATCTCTAACAATTTTTTTATTGAGTTCTATTTTAGATAATGAATTAGTGAAATTTGAATTTTTAATTAAAGCTAGTAATACACTGTGACAATTTGAAGGGGTCATAGCAATTGTCTCTCTTCTCCTGACATGTTGGATTTCAGAGATATAATGTTCGTTTTGTTTTCCATTAATAATTAGAATACTCCCAAGCTTTTTGAAGGTGTTGATGAAAAAGTCAACATTTAAACCTAGATTGTTAATGTCTATTTTTTCTGATTGTGAAACTAATATAGTACTCCCTTCAAAAGCAGGAATATCAGATAATTTTTTAACTTTTTTTAGTTCAAAATTATAACCATAGGTATTTTTAACAGTCTCATAATCAAAGAAATCCAAAAAGTTATCGGTATAGATGATTTGAGTATTTTTATGTGCTAATAAATTTTTTCTTAATATGGCAAGAATTGGAATCGACTGTGATGAAAAACTAATGATGTTTTTTGAATTTACGTCGTGTAAATGAGCTATTGCCCATTCTAAAACACACGATAATGGGTGTCCTAAACGAATGTAATCATATGCGGTAGGTAAATTTCTTAAGTCTAAAGTGTCATGGCTATTGTTTTTGCTTAACAATTCAAACTGTTGTAGAAATTCAGTTTTGGCTAACTTTTCATTATAAATATCTAATCGATGTGTAGTATTGGATAACCAACTGGTAGGCATTTTTTCTAATACATTTTTTAGAAATTTTGTCATGCTATTATTTTTATGATTTAATTCTTTTTATCCTTTACTTTTTTCTACCAATTCTAGTTTTTCTAGAGAGGCTTCAGTTGTAAAGTTTCCGAAATTAATAAAAGCTTTTTTCTTTTCAATTTTTTCAATAGTCCCAACAGAGTTTCCATCTATAAGCCTCACACTATCATTAATTTTAAAAATATACTCAGACTTTAATTTTGCCAACTTTTCAGCTTCTTTATGTTTAACCTTTCTGATTTCAACTACCTTTTTCATTACTTCATTTTCTACTTTTTGAATAACTTCTTGTAGTTGTTTTTTGACAATTTTAGCTTGTTGTTTTTGTGATTTTGTTTTTGGCTTTATAGGATTTTTCTTAGCATATTTTATTTTCTCATCAGCAACCCATTTATTAAAATTTAGAGTTAATTCTTTTTTATTATTTGTCTGTAAATATTTATTAAATAGTTCGTTGGTTTTTCTTCCTAATGACAACATTTTTTGATTTTTGTCATATAATTCTTGAAACCCAGCTAATTTTGCTTGAATTTTCTCTTCTTTATCTTGTAAACTTTCAATATGTTTTAATCCTTTAGACTTTTGCTTTTCTAGATTTTCAGAATTTTTATGAAGACGATTTCTTTCTTTTTGAAGTTTTGAGATGGTTTTGTCTAAACGAATTTTCTCAGTTTCAACTCGTTTTTTAGCTTTATTGATTAAACTAAAGGGGATTCCATTTTTTTGTGCAACTTCGAATGTAAATGAGCTTCCAGCTTGTCCTAAATATAATTTGTATAGGGGCTCTAGAGTTTGTTCATTAAATTGCATGTTAGCATTAGTTACATAGTCTAATTCATTTGCTAAAACTTTTAAATTTGAATAGTGAGTTGTAATTATTCCAAAAGCTTTTTTGTGATAAAATTCCTCTAAAAATATTTCTGCTAAGGCTCCTCCCAATTCAGGATCACTACCTGTACCAAACTCATCTATTAAAAACAACGTGTTTTCATTACAGTTTCGTAAGAAATATCGCATATTTTTTAATCTATAGCTGTAAGTACTTAGTTGATTTTCAATAGATTGATTATCTCCTATGTCTGTTAAAATAGTATCAAATATTGTTGTTTCACTCTGTTCATTTACAGGGATTAGAATACCACTTTGTAACATTATTTGTAATAGACCAATAGTTTTTAAAGTAATACTTTTACCACCTGCATTTGGTCCAGAGATGACTATAATTTGCTGTTTTTCATTTAACTCTATGGTTTGAGGAATAACCTCTAAATTTTCTTCTTTATTATTTACAAAAAGAATAGGATGGAAGGCA
Source organism: uncultured Flavobacterium sp. (assembly GCA_913061465.1). Taxonomy (GTDB): domain Bacteria; phylum Bacteroidota; class Bacteroidia; order Flavobacteriales; family Flavobacteriaceae; genus Polaribacter. The sequence goes on along the minus strand of CAJXSU010000016.1, from coordinate 32,088 downwards.
TCTTTAAAATACACCCTTTTGTTTTTGTCAATTTTCGGTAATAATCCATTAATAGAATATGCATACTTAGTTTTTGAACTAATCACATCTAAATGTGTCAAATAGTCTAAATGCGATTCTAATAGTGTGGAATAAGGTCTTATTTTATGACTTAAAGTTTTAAGTATTCTAATAACCTCTTGCTTTTCTTCATATTCTAGATTTTGTAGTTCTCTTTGATATGTTAGCGTAGCTTGTGGTGCAATATATACAATGTTACCAGATTTTGAAGAGCCAAGTAAACTTCCTGATACTTTTTTGCGATACATGGCTAATACAGCTAGGACACGATGATTATCAATAATAGATTCTTTTATATCATCTAAATAACCTGAAGCCTTTGCTTTACTTAACGCTGAAGAAAAACTTTGTCCAATTTTACCATTTAAGCCACTGATACTTCTTCTGATTTTTCTCAATTCAGGAGAAGCATTATCTACAACTTCACCGTATGGAGAAATTACTTTTTTTATATCGTCAATAATTTCTTGAACAAAATCAACTTTTTCACTTAAAATTGAAAGCTGTGGAAAGTAAGTGTTAAATTTTTTAAAATATTTTTTTAATTCCTTAATGGTTTCAGATGTAGTAGCAATTTTTAAAAAACTTTCTGTTTCAATATAACTATCCTCGATAGTCAATCGTTTTATTTGTTTATAAATATTATCAAAACCGTGATTAGGAATTCTATTGTCGCTTTCAAATGATGAAAGGTATTCGTTTGTGAATTCTAATTCTCGTAGTAGTCTTTTTTTATTAGAATAGGGCAAGGTTTCTAAAACTTGTTTTTTCCCTAATTCAGAAATACTAAAGGTTGCAACTTGTTGAATAACCGTTGTAAACTCTAAATCTTGTAATGCTTTCTCAGAAATATTTATATTCAAACCTTTATATTTGGAGTATACAAAAATAACAAAAGAATGATTATTAATATTGAGGAAAACTGGAAAAATATCTTACAACCAGAATTTGAGAGAGAGTCTTTCAAAAACCTCTCAAGATTTGTAAAATTTGAATATGTTAATAATCGTTGTTATCCTGAAGAAAATAAGATATTTTCAGCTTTTAATTCATGTTCATTCAAAAATTTAAAAGTAGTAATTATTGGTCAGGATCCTTATCATGGTAAAGGTCAAGCAAACGGTTTGTGCTTTTCTGTTATGGATAATATTAAACAACCACCATCATTAAAAAATATTTTTAAAGAATTACAATCAGATCTTGATAAACCCATTCCCACATCTGGAAATTTATCATCTTGGGCTAGGCAAGGTGTCTTGTTGTTAAATTCAACGTTGACAGTTCGTGAAGGTGAAGCAGGAAGTCATCAAAATAAAGGTTGGGAGCAATTTACAGATGCTGTTATTAATGAGGTTTCCCAACAGAAAGAACATCTAGTTTTTTTACTTTGGGGGAAATTTGCACAAAGTAAGATTAAACTTATAAATCTCAATAAACATAAAGTTTTAGTTGCACCACATCCTTCACCACTAGGAGCATGGAGAGGTTGGTTTGGTTGTAAGCATTTTTCTAAAACAAATGAATATCTTAAAAACAAAACTCTAAAAGAGATTGTTTGGTAATTTTGCTTCTTTATAAATAAACTCAAATATTAATGAATAAAAAACTAGGATTTTATCAATTTTAGTGGCTGGTTTATATAGTCTTTCTTTTGAGATTCCTCTGAAGATTTCATAAACTTATCAGCCAATCCACAAGGTTTTGAAGTGCTTCTACAAGATGTAAAACTGATTAAACCAAGTACACAGATGGAAACATAAATATATCTTTTCATAAATTATAATTTTATATTTAAATGTACTTATTTTTTAAATACATTTTTAATCTTTTTCTTGAATTTTAATCTATTCATCTCTTAATTCACTAATTTTTCTAACGTGTAAAGGATTAAATTTCCAATAACCTGATCAGGGTTTTTACTAAATTTACCTAACGCTCTATTAGCAATAATTGCATTCATAGAACATGCTCGATGTCCTAATAGTTTAGCCAATCCGTAGATAGCTGATGTTTCCATTTCTAAATTAGTGACTTTAATTCCTTTATAGTCAAAAGTATCTATTTTACTATTTAGATAGGGGTCTTTAACTGCTAAACGTAGTGTTCTTCCCTGAGGACCATAAAATCCTCCAGCTGTTGCCGTCATTCCTTTATAAATTATATCAGAAGTGATTTTAGATTCTAGTAATTTATTATTAGAAATTACCAATGGATAACATTTTTTTTCATCCCATTGTGTATGGTTTACAAAAGCGTCTTCTACTTCAGGATGAGATATATTTTGAGTTTGGTAAGAGCGTAACATTCCATTAATATCTAGGGCGTAAGTACTCATCAAGAAGCTATCAATAGGGATATCTTTTTGTAAAGAACCAGATGTACCAATTCTTATGATATTAAGAGGTGTATGATTTTTCTTAACTGTTTTAGTTTTTAAATTAATATTTACTAAAGCATCTAATTCATTTAAAACAATATCGATATTATCTGCACCAATTCCTGTTGAAATTACAGATATTCTCTTGTTTTTGTAAGTTCCTGTTGTAGTTTTAAATTCTCTCTTATGAGTTGAAAACTCAATAGAGTCAAAGTGTTTGGTAACTTTATCTACTCGATCTGGATCTCCAACAAAAATTAAATCATTAGAAATGTTTTCTGGTTTTAAGTTTAAATGATAAATACTACCATCATCATTTAAAATTAGTTCTGAATCTTTTAATTTCATCTTAAGTAATAAATTTAAAATAGCTTAACCCCCGACACGTTTAACCGAAAAACCTTTATTCTGTAATATTTTCATTATTTTATCTCTATAATCACCTTGTATAATAATGCTTTCATTTTTAAAACTGCCACCAACACTAAGTTTAGTTTTTATTTCTTTGGCTAAAATTTTAAAATCTTTAGCAGCACCGTTATAGCCCTCAATAATAGTAATTGGTTTCCCCTTACGTTTTTCATATTTACATAAAAGTGGTTCATCTTGTAACCAAATATTAGAATTATCAAACTTAACGGGTTCATCTTGTATTTCGTGATCTGGGAATAAACTTTTCAGTTGATCTTTAAAATCCATAAAATTCTACTTAGTTAAGCCCAATTCACGTAAACGCTCGTTTAAAAAATCTCCAGCAGTAATATCATCAAATTCTTTTGGATTATTCTGATCTATACATCCCTCTAGCACATCTAATTTCATGTTACTAACCGGGTGTAAAAAGAAAGGAATGGAATATCTAGAGGTGCCCCATAATTCTTTTGGTGGGTTAATAACCCTATGTATTGTTGATTTTAATTTATTATTACTGTGTCTCGATAACATGTCTCCAACATTAATCATAATTTCATCTGGTTCGGCAATGGCGTCTATCCATTCGCCTTTTAGATTTTGAACTTGCAAACCTTTTCCTTGGGCGCCCATTAATAAAGTAATTAAATTAATATCACCATGTGCAGCAGCTCTCACTGCATTTTTTGGTTCAGACTTAATAGGAGGGTAGTGTATAGGTCTTAAAATACTATTTCCATTATGGATATACTGATCAAAATACTTTTCATCTAATCCTAGATGAATAGCTAGAGAGCGTAACACATATTTTGCAGTTTTTTCTAACATTCGGTAGGTTGTTTTACCAACCTGATTAAATTTAGGTAATTCGTTAACAAAAACATTTTTAGGATACTCTAATTCTAATGCAGAATTATTTTCAACATATTGTCCAAAATGCCAAAATTCTTTTAGATCGCCTTCTTTTTTTCCTTTAGCACTTTCTTTTCCGAAGGAGACATAACCACGCTGACCACCGATTCCTGGAACTTCGTATTTTCTTTTAACATCAACAGGGAGTTCAAAAAAATCTTTAATTTGTTCATACAATTCGTCTACAAGCGCATCATCTAAAAAATGTCCTTTTAAAGCGATAAAGCCGATATTTTCGTATGCATGACCTATGTCATCAATAAATTGTTGTTTTTTTGAGATATCATTAGATAAAAAATCAGCTAAATTAACGCTAGGTATTTTATTCATGGTATTAATTTTTATATGAGGAGTTAAGTTAGTAAAAAATAAAGTTATTTTTTACGAAAAGGAATTAAATATGAAATTGTGTAGTTGAATCCAAAACCTGTATTACTAGTATATATTCTATTAAAACCTGGTGCATAATGAGTTTTAAAATTTACCGGATCTTTTAAACTAATCATTATTTTATAAGATCCACTGAAAGTTATAAAAATATTTGAATACACTTCTGCCCTGAACCCTAATAGTATTTCAGACCAATGAGCTGTGAGTCCGTTCTCTGTATAAGGTGTATTATTAGTTAATGAGGGTAATAAGGGATTGCTGTTTATTTGATAATTATTTAGTGTTTGTTCAAACGTAGCAAAACCATAACGAAAACCAGTGAAGATTTCATTATTCATGTCAAGCCAATTATTGTAAGAGTTATAGTTTAATCCAATTTTAATATAACTCCCTCTAGAGGTTGAGTTTGTGAAGTCCTCACTTGTTGTAAATTTTTCATTTCCAAGTTCTGAAGCTACATACCATTTTTTAGAAATTCTATAATCGCCAACAATCTCTATCCCACTATTATAATTTTGTAATAAAGATCTAATAGGTTTACTAATATCTATTCCAACCCTGAGACCATAATTAGTCTTATATACAATACTATCTTTAGGTATTGAGTCATTATTTTGTTGCGCAGAAACACGTACAAAAATGATTAAAAAACAAATCTTAATGAAAGATTTTAACATGGGCTGCAGTCTCATTATCTATTGTTGGTATTGTAATGGTGTTTTCTAAGGTCTCCGTTAATCCAATAATCCAGTCATTAGAAACATCTGAAGAAACACTCACATTATTGAAAATTGCTTTGAATCCACATGACCTAGAAACAAATACTTCTTCCACATCATAGTTTATTGTGATAACATCTATATTACTTTCAGAGGAGAGGTTATAAATAATTTGGTTACTTGTAACATCTAATGGAATTAAAATAGAATCTAAATTAGCATTAGAATAAAGTTCATCTAAACCCTCTGGATTAACAGATAGGTTTTCTACAGGCTTGGTCTGTGTAATATTAGTTGCATTATAAAAACGAATAACCATATTAGGAGTAACAGGTTCAATACAAAAGTCATCCTTTTCACAACTAGAGACTAGCAGGGCAATAAATGATAATAATAAATAGTGTTTTTTCATTTTAGATCTGTAGCTAATCGTTATTACTCTTCAACTTCTACAATATTCTCCATGGCCTCTGCCAATTTAAAATCTAATTCTGTAACTCCTCCAGCATCATGAGTTGTTAGTTTAATCTCTAGAATATTGTAAATATTAGTCCATTCCGGATGATGATTTAGTTTTTCACACTCAAAAGCTATTCTCATCATAGCACTCATACAATTTTTAAAATTTTCAAATTCAAATTCTGAATGCAAGGCGTTTTCATAATAATCCCAATCTGGTAAGTCTTTCAATTTTTTCTCAATTTCGACTTCTGTTAGTTTTTTCATTATTAGCTTGTATTTGTATCAAAAGTACAACAATTTTGATACGATTAAATTACATCAATTACTATATTTTTTCAAACAACACAACTGTTTCAATATGTGATGTGTGAGGAAACTGATCAACCAAACTTATTTTTTTAATCTCATAACCATACTTCATCATTTCTTCTGTATCTCTTGCTTGAGTGGCAGGATTACATGAAACATATACTATACGTTCTGCATTAATTGCAATAATTTTAAGAAGTGTTTTAGGAGCAATCCCCGCACGTGAAGGGTCTAAAATAATAGTTCTAATTTTATTTTTATATTGAGGATGTTCGTAAAGAAAATTTCCTACATCTGCTGTATAGAATTCCAACCCTCTTATATTGTTTCTTTTTGCATTTTGTATAGCATCTTTAATAGCAGAGGCAACAATATCTACCCCAATAATTTTAGCATTAGTGCTTCTTGAAGCTAAGATTTGACCAATAGTTCCTGTTCCACAGAATAAGTCCATAACAATTGTGTTGTCTATGGCTTCTTTATTTTCCAATGCATATTCTATTACTTTAGAATATAGTTTCTCTGCAGATTTTGGATTGGTTTGAAAGAAACTTTTCATACTTATTTCAAAATTCAATCCTAATAACTCTTCTATAATCTTATCTTTTCCCGCAATCAATTTACTTGTTCCTGCGGTTGCAAGAGTTCTATCACCTGTTTCATCATTAATTGAATGTAAAAGCCCAGCAAACCTATCTTTAAAAATATCTTGTAACAACCTGGAAAAGGCGTTCAAGTCAAATTTAGGAAGATCATAAGATGTTGTGACTAAATTAAATAAAAGATGATCGGTCTTGTAGGATTTTCTAACTACAAAATAACGAAAAAAACCAACTCTCTTTGGGCCATGCCATGGAGCTAAGCCAGTTGCTTCACAATACTTTCTTATGGCACTAATATTATCCTCAACCAAAGCATCAAAAAGCCCAGAGTCTTTCTCTAGATTATCTCCCATCCACCAAACACCACGTCTTTTAAATCCTAAAGTAAAAATATCAATATCTGTTTTATTAATTCTATCATAACCAATGGCAGAAAAACCATATTCCATTTTATTCCGATAATGAAACACATTCGGTGATGTAACCAATTCATCAAAAAGTTCTTCAATATTAGATACTTTTCCAATACGCTTAAAGAGAGATAAAGTACTTTCTTTCTTATAATGATGTTGTAATTCTATTGGTAATTGAATGTAAGGTGCACCAGGAATATCTTGATACGGCACTGCAACTTCATCGACAGAGTTTTCTATAACATCAATTAAATTACATTCAGCATAATTTTTATTTGATTTTTTTACTTGAGCTTTTACTTTTTGTCCAGGTATTGTGTTAGGAACAAATACAACAAATTCACCATCTTCAGATCTTATTCTAGCTATTCCTTTTCCACCAAAGGCATAATCTTCAATTATTAATTCTAATACTTGACCTCTTTTAACAAATTTATTCCGTTCTCTTTTTGGCATGTGCGTTGATAAAAAATATGTTTTGCAAAATTAATAAAACATATCAAATATGGATGAGATTACTAATAAAATTTATGTGATTGATATGAATAATATTTCTTAAATTGCGGCCCTCAGGGATGATTTCTTTCCCACGCTGAATTTTTGAATCTTTCGAAAAGATAAAGGTAGATAAGGAATGGTTATTTCACTCGTAAAAAGCGAGATTTAATTATTACGTTTATTTCTCTTATAAAGAACTAAACAATGCTTTGAAAGACTCATAGCATTAACCTTAAATTATTTTAAATGGCTGTTTTAGAACAAGTAACTTCGCAACAAGCGATTGAATTAGAAAATAAACATGGTGCTCACAATTATCATCCACTACCAGTGGTTTTAAGTAAAGGTGAGGGTGTTTATGTGTGGGATGTAGAAGGTAAAAAATATTATGATTTTTTATCTGCTTATTCAGCAGTAAATCAAGGGCATTGTCACCCTAAAATTGTTAATGCTATGGTAGCTCAAGCCAAGACTTTAAGTTTAACCTCTAGGGCATTTTACAATGATGTTTTAGGTACTTATGAAAAGTATGTTACAGCTTATTTTGGTTTTGATAAAGTTTTGCCAATGAATACTGGTGCTGAAGCTGTTGAGACAGCTATAAAACTTTGTAGAAAATGGGCTTATGAAGTCAAAGGGATTGATGAAAATAAAGCAGAAATTATTGTTTGTGAAAATAATTTTCATGGGAGAACAACCACAATAATCTCTTTTTCTAACGATCCAATTGCTAGAAAGAATTTTGGTCCATTTACAAATGGATTTATCAAAATTGAATATGATAATATAGCTGCATTAAAAGAAGCACTTGAAAATAACAAAAACGTTGCAGGTTTTTTAGTAGAACCTATTCAGGGTGAGGCTGGTGTTTATGTTCCATCTGAAGGATATTTAATAAGTGCAAAAGCATTGTGTGAGGAATATGGAGTTTTATTTATTGCAGATGAAGTACAAACTGGAATAGCTAGAACTGGAAGATTATTAGCAACCTGTGGTAATTGTTCTTGTGTGGATAAAAACTGCTCAGGTACTCCTGATGTGAAACCAGATGTCTTAATTCTAGGTAAAGCATTAAGTGGAGGCGCTTATCCAGTTTCAGCCGTATTAGCAAACAACACCATAATGAATGTTATTAAACCTGGTAACCATGGTTCAACTTTTGGTGGTAATCCGATAGCGGCATCAGTAGCAGTAGCAGCATTAGATGTTGTAAGAGATGAAGATTTAGCCGAAAATGCTTATAGATTAGGTGAAATATTTAGGCAAGAACTTTCATTATTTTCTAAAGAAAATAAATGGGTGAAAACAGTTAGGGGTAAAGGACTTTTAAATGCAATTTTAATTAACGATACTGAAGATAGTACTACAGCTTGGGATATATGTATTAAGTTAAGAGATAACGGTTTACTAGCTAAACCAACCCATGGAAACATTATTCGTTTTGCACCACCTTTAGTAATTAATGAGAAAGAGCTATTAGATTGTATTTCAATTATTAAGAATACTATATCAGATTTCGAAAAATGTTAATCCCTATTATAAATACTTTTAATTTTAATGAAAATATTTAAAAAACCTTTTAAAATGAAGCAATTTTTAAAGTTTAGTGCATTGATATGTATTATTTTTGCAACTGGATGTAAATCAGACATAAAAATGAATAAAGACGTGAAAACGCCTGAAGCAGAAATACAAGCTAAGTCATTAACAATTCATAATTCGACAAGAATAGATAATTATTTTTGGATGCGTTTAACAGATGATCAAAAAACAGCAAAAAATAAAGATGCCCAAACTCAAAAAGTTGAAGCATATCTAAATTCTGAAAATGAGTATTTTGATAAAGTAACAGCCTCAACAAATAACTTTCAAAAAGAACTTTTTGAGGAAATGAAAGGTAGAATAAAAGAAGATGATACTTCTGTTCCTTATTTTAGAAATGATTATTTCTATATAACACGCTTTGAAAAGGGAAATCAATATCCAATTTATTCCAGAAAAAAAGATAATCTAGAATCAATAGAAGAAGTACTTTTTAATGTTAATAAGGAAGCTGATGGTTATGAGTATTTTCAGTTAGGAGGTCTTAATATAAGCCCTAATAATACATTGGTAGCCTTTGCAACTGATACTGTAAGCAGAAGACAATACACCATTCAAATTAAAAATTTAGAAACAGGTAATATTTTAACTGATAAAATAGAAAATACCACTGGAGGATCTGTTTGGTCAAATGATAATAAAACTCTTTTTTACACAAAAAAAGATCCTTTGACTCTTCGTAGTTCATCAATTTATAGACATATTTTAGGAACAGATGCCTCTGAAGACGTAATTGTTTTTGAAGAAAAAGATGAAACCTATAGCACTTATGTTTATAAGACTAAATCACATAAATTTATTGTTATTGGTAGTTCAAGTACATTATCCTCTGAATTTAGAATTATTTCCGCAGACAACCCTTATGGTGATTGGAAGATTATTCAACCTAGAGAAGACAATTTAGAATACAGTTTGGCTCATTATGGAGATTATTTTTACATACAAACCAATAAAGATGATGCTATCAATTTTAAGCTGATGAAAACTCCAGTAAATAAAACTACAAAAGAAAATTGGGTTGACGTTATACCCCATAGAAATGAAACCCTACTCGAGGACGTGTCTATTTTTAAAAACTATTTAGTTATTGAGGAAAGAACCCAAGGCTTAGGAAAGATTAGAATAAAAACCTGGGATGGTAAAGAAGATTATTATTTACCATTTGATGAGGAAACATACTCTGCAGGAGTATACGCAAATCCTGAATTTGATACTGATGTTATTCGTTATTCATACAATTCTATGACAACTCCAAACTCTGTTATTGACTTCAATATGAAAAACCAAACTAAAGAAGTTAAAAAAGAACAAGAAGTTCTTGGAGGGAAATTTAATAAGAACAATTATAAAAGTGAACGCGTTTGGGCAACAGCAAGAGATGGAAAAAAAGTTGCTATTTCACTTGTATATCACAAAGACACAGAACTAAATAAAGATACACCTTTATTACAATATGCTTATGGATCTTATGGATATACAATATCTGATGGTTTTTCCACAACTCGATTAAGTCTATTAGACAGAGGCTTTGTTTATGCTGTAGCTCACATAAGAGGAGGTCAATACTTAGGAAGAGAGTGGTATAATGATGGAAAAATGATGAACAAAAAGAATTCATTTTTTGATTTTATTGATTGTTCAAAATATCTAATAGAAAATAATTATACCTCAGCTAAACATTTGTATGCCATGGGAGGTTCAGCTGGTGGTCTCTTAATGGGAGGAGTTAGCAATTTAAATCCAGAATTATACAATGGTATTATTGCTGCAGTTCCTTTTGTTGATGTTATTTCTACGATGTTAGATGAATCAATCCCTTTGACTACTGGAGAATTTGACGAATGGGGTAATCCAAAGGAAAAAGAAGCCTATGATTATATGTTATCGTATTCTCCTTACGATCAAGTTCAAACTAAAGATTATCCAAATATGTTAGTAACAACAGGATATTTTGACAGTCAAGTTCAATATTGGGAGCCAGCAAAATGGGTAGCCAAATTAAGAGAATTGAAGACAGATAATAATGTTTTATTATTACATACTAATATGGATGTTGGACATGGTGGTGCATCAGGGCGTTTTGATTCTTTGAAAGAAACAGCAATTGATTATACATTTCTCTTAGCCCTAGAAAATAAACTATAGTTATTTCTAAGTTTTTAAATTAATGGTAAGAAACAACGGTATCTATAACAACTTAATTGAATTAGTAGGACAAACACCTATGGTTCAATTAAATGTAATTACTAATAATTTTCCAGGAAAGTATTTTGCTAAATTAGAAATGTTTAACCCTGGCCAATCTCAAAAAGATAGAATAGCACTTCATATTATTGAGAATGCAGAGAAAAAAGGAATTTTAAAAAAGGGGAGTACCATTGTTGAAACAACTTCAGGTAATACAGGATTTTCATTGGCTATGATTGCAATGGTTAAAGGTTATAAATGTAAACTTGCGGTTAGTGATAAATCTTCTCCAGACAAAATTGATAGTCTAAGAGCAATGGGGGCAGAGGTATTCGTATGTCCTGCCAATGTTTCTGCAAATGACCCAAAATCTTATTATGAGGTAGCCAAAAGAATACACAAGGAAACTCATAATTCAGTATATATCAATCAATATTTTAATAGCCTTAATATTGATGCTCATTATGCTACAACTGGTCCTGAAATTTGGCAACAAACTAATGGTAAAATAACTCATTTAGTAGTAGCTAGTGGAACAGGAGGTACAATTTCTGGTACTGGTAAATATTTAAAAGAACAGAATTCAAATATAAAAATTTTAGGAGTTGATGCGGTTGGGTCAGTATTAAAGAAATATCATGAAACTGGGAAGTTAGATATAAATGAAATTAAGCCCTATAAAATTGAGGGTTTAGGCAAGAATTTAATCCCAAGTGCAACAGATTTTTCGGTTATAGATGTTTATGAAAAAGTAACGGATAAAGATGCTGCATACAAAGCAAGAGAAATTATAAAAAAAGAAGGAATATTTCCTGGCTATACATGTGGAGCTGTAATGCAAGCTACAGCGCAATATGTAAATAAGGGAATGTTTGATAATGATAGTTTTGTGGTTTTAATATTTCCAGATCATGGATCTCGTTATATGAGCAAAATATATAGTGATGATTGGATGAAAGAGCAAGGTTTTTATGATCCTAACTTACCTCAAAACAAACCTTCCACCTATATTAAATAATTTTTTATAATAATAAGAGGTGTTTTATTTTAAGCAACTTTAATCAAGATTATTTTATTTGAATAATTCCTTAAAATTCTGTTACTTTGCATGCTCAAAATCACGACTTAAATAAATACTTTAGATGATAACTAACGATCTATTTGATAGAATTAAAGCAGACAAAGGTCCACTTGGAAATTGGGCAGATATAGCAGAAGGATATTATGTTTTTCCTAAGTTAGAGGGTCCTATCTCTAATCGTATGTCTTTCAATGGAAAGAAGGTGATAACTTGGAGTGTTAATGATTATTTAGGATTGGCAAATCATCCTGAAGTTTTAAAAGCAGACGGAGAAGCAGCTATAGAACACGGAATGGCCTATCCTATGGGAGCTAGAATGATGTCAGGTCATACCAAATTTCATGAACAGTTAGAAAGTGAGTGTGCTGAGTTTGTAGGTAAAGAAAAAGCTTATTTGCTAAACTTTGGTTATCAAGGTATTATGTCTGCAATTGATGCCTTAGTAAGTAAGAATGATATTATTGTTTATGATGTAGACACTCATGCTTGTATTATAGATGGTGTTCGTTTACATCCTGGCAAACGTTTTGTATATAGACACAATGATATGGAGAGTTTTGAAAAAAACATGAAAAGAGCAGTCAGGATGGCTGAAAAAACGGGTGGAGGAATTTTAGCAATTTCTGAAGGTGTTTTTGGAATGAGAGGCGAGCAAGGACGTTTAAAGGAAATAGTAGCGCTTAAGAAAAAATATAATTTTAGATTATTAGTTGATGATGCTCATGGCTTTGGAACTCTAGGAGATGGAGGTAGAGGAACTGGTTATGAACAAGGTGTTCAAAATGAAATCGATGTTTATTTTGCAACTTTTGCTAAATCTATGGCAGGTATAGGTGCTTTTTTGGCCGGTGATAAAGATGTAATTCAATTTTTACAATATAATATGCGTTCGCAAACTTTTGCAAAAACATTGCCAATGGCAATGGTAAAAGGAGCATTAAAGCGATTAGATATGATTCGTACGATGCCAGAGTTAAAAGATAAACTTTGGAAAAACACTAATTCACTTCAATCAGGTTTACGCTCTGCTGGGTTTGATTTGGGAACAACTCAAACATGTATCACCCCAGTTTTTTTAAAAGGAGACGTTCCTGAAGCAATGGCTTTAGTTCATGATTTAAGAGAGAATCACGGGGTATTTTGTTCTATAGTAGTTTACCCTGTAATACCAAAAGGGTTAATAATATTACGTTTAATTCCTACTGCAACGCATACACAAGAGGATATTGATGAAACTATTGTTGCATTTTCCGCAATTAGAGATTTATTAGAAAACGGAACTTACAAAAAGATTGCAGCTTCAATGATAGAAGCATAATTTCTTAAAAAAATAATTTTAACATAAAAAAACCATCAATTATGATGGTTTTTTTTATAAGTAAAGTTTAGTTTTATCCTCTTTCTCTTCGTTTTCTTCCAAATCCACTAGGCTTTCTATCGCTACTAGAATTTCTATCTGGTCTGTCACCGCCACTTCTAGAGGAACTTCTTCCTCTATTACCACCTTCATTTCTTCTTTCACCAGAGAATCCTTCAGAACTTCTTCTTTTTCCAAATCCACCACCATCTTTTTTTCCAAAAGGTTTTCTACCACGTCTTCCTCCGCCACCGCCGCGTTCTTTTTTAGTAATTTCAATATTTACACCTCTACCACTAAATTCTGGTTGATTGTTAGAAAAAGTACTTAATGTTTCTTCTTCAAATTTCTTGTCTATTTCAAAGAAAGAGAAGGTATCTAAAATATCAATGGCTCCTATTTCTATATTATCTGTAATTTTTTGATCATTAATTAATCCAATTAATTTAGCGGGGTTTAAACTGTCTTTACGACCAATATTTATAAAGAAACGGGTCATGTTTTCATCCACAGATCGTCCACCTCTAGAATTATCTCTACTAGATAAATCATTTAAATCCTTAGCATTCTCATAATAAGATAAAAATGAATTAAATTCTAATGAGACAAATTTTTGTATTAATTCTTCCCTTGTTAAGCCTTCTAACTTTTCATAAATACTTGGTAGAAATTCTACAATTTCACTTTCTTTCACCTCAATAGCATTAACTTTATCAATTAAATGCATTAATTGGTTTTGGCAAATTTCTTTACCGCTTGGAACTTTACCAAGAATAAATTTTTGTTTGATAATACGTTCTATAGCGCCAATTCTTCCTTTCTCTTTGTTACTAACTAATGCAATAGAAATTCCTGTTTTTCCAGCCCTACCAGTTCTTCCACTTCTGTGTGTGTAATTTTCTATTTGATCTGGTAGTTTATGATTGATTACATGGGTAAGACTATTAACATCTAAGCCACGAGCAGCAACATCTGTAGCTACTAATATTTGTACGGTTTTCTTTCTAAATTTACCCATTACAGAATCACGTTGCCCTTGAGATAACTCTCCGTGCAATGCATCAGCATTGTATCCGTCTTTGATTAAATGATCTGCTATTTCTTGTGTTTCTCTTCTAGTTCTACAAAAAATAATAGCATAAATATCTGGATTTAAATCAGCAATCCTTTTTAATGCTTGATAACGTGTTCTTTCAGTAACTAAATAATACTCATGGCTAACTTTATCTGTACCACTATTCTTTTGACCCGAGGTAACCTCAACAGGCTTAGTCATATAGTTTCTTGCAATAGCTTCAACCTCTTTTGGAAATGTTGCAGAAAATAATAGAGTTTGCTTAGTTTCCGGAGTAGCTTCTAAAACTTTATCTAATTCATCTTTAAAACCCATATTAAGCATTTCATCTGCTTCATCTAAAACCAACCACTCAACATTACCAAGCTTTAAAGCCCTTCTGTTAATTAAGTCTACTGTTCTTCCCGGGGTACCAACAACAATTTGAGCACCTCTTTTAAGACCTCTTATTTGTTCTTCTATATTAGCACCACCGTAAACAGTAACTACTTTTATATTAGGAATATGTTTTGCAAATTCTTTTATATTGTTTCCTATTTGAACAGCTAGCTCACGGGTAGGAGATAAAATAATTGCTTGGGTATTTTTACTGTTTTCATCTGCTAATTGTAAAATTGGCAAACTAAAAGCAGCAGTTTTTCCAGTTCCTGTTTGTGCAAATGCTTTTAAATCGTCTGTTGAAGATATAATTTGAGGAATTGCTTTCTCTTGAATAACAGTAGGTTTTTCATATCCTAAATCTGTTAATGCTCTGTTGATAGGTTCTTTTAAACCTAATTCTAAAAATGTTGACATACTGTGTTTTTATAGATCCACAGACGCCCACCTGTAAATCCTAATTTATATTACGACTTGATTTTTAAGAAAACACTAGGTTTCAATTAAAAATCGTGCAAATGTACTATAAATAAAATAGAAAAAATATCAGTTGAAATTTAGTTTTTTGCTAAATCGTCTATTTGTTTAAAAATTTTTCTCGAAGATAGAGAAGCATAGGAATTAACAACAACTCCCTTTTTATTTATTAAAATAGTTCTAGGTATTTGACTAGTTAAAAAAGTATTTGCTTTACTTGATGGTTCTAAATAATATTGAGATTTTATATCTAACTTATAAATTCTGTCTTTGTAGTCTCCCTTAATTTTCACCCCTATGAATTTTACATTTGGATATTTCTCTGAAAAATATTGAATTCTCTTGGCTATATAATCTTTGCCTATATACTTGGGATTCCAAAAGTACAAGACACTTTTTTCGTTTTTGGTAAGTTTATTTACGGATCTTTGAGTTTTGTTATAATCTGTTATGATAAAGTCTTCTAATAATGAATCTTCTTTAATTTTTTGGACGTCTATTGTCAGGTTAGCTACTAAATTTTTATCAGTTGGATTCGTGTTGAATTTAAGGAAGGTATCAACTGTTTTTTTGTGAATAATATTTGAGGAGTTCCAATAAAAATGTCTAATAAAAGTTTTCCTCAGCATAGAGTTTTTTAGATTCACGTCATTTAATTCTGTTGATATTGTATTTAAAAGTTTAACTGTAAATTCATTAGAATTGATATCGTACCCAAGTGAATTTACTATGTTGTACATGTGGTTTTGAACGTATTCTCTATAGGCATAGAAATACATCAAGGAATCATTATCAAGTGAAATGTGTTCTCTGTGTTTGTAAAAGTAATTGCTGATATCTAAATTTTCACTATTTTTTGCTTCACCTGAGCGTACTAAAGGATAATTTTCAATTTTGCTGTACAAAGGATAGGTTAATGCAATCTTAAAAATATTCTTAAACTTATCTGATTCTTCAGGATGCTTGCTAACATAGTCGTCATATCTATCTAATTTGACTTTTTCAGCTTGTATGATTTTTGAATTAAATTCAGATGGAGAAAGATCATAATATTTGTAAAAAACTTTTCTATCCTTCTCGGATTCTAAAAAACTATCAATTAATAAGTTATTTCTTTCGGCTCCAACGCCACTAAACACAAGTGTTTCATCAAACTTCCATGTATTTAATCTAATTAAGAGACTGTCTTTAGGATTAAGATAAATATACTGTTCTTCATCTCCGTGTTTAAAATTATAAAGACCTTCATGTAAAGAAAGTATCTCACCGAGGAAAGAATTATTATTATCTAAAAAGAATGTATCTAGAAGAATTTCATTTTTGTAAAGAACAACATAATCACTTTTAGGATTTATTATTTTTCCACCAAAGTAAGTGCTTTTACAAGGTGATTTTGTATCACAACCTATTGCAAACATTGATAAAAACCCTATAATCAGAATTTTTAATTTAAAGTTATTTATTAACCTCCCCATTACATACAAAAATACACATCTATTTAAGGCAAGCTTGTTAATTGCTTGTTAAAAGAGAAGGATTAAAATATTTTATGGTAAAAGAAAAATAATAGTTTATACTAGATGTTTATAAAAATCTTTTTAATTTAAGAGTTAATCATTTATAATTTTAATTCAAATCCTAAATCTATTTAGTATTTTTGCAGAAATTTAAAAAAATATAAATGTTATCAGTTTCAAATTTATCTGTTCAGTTTGGGAAACGAGTTTTGTTTGATGAAGTAAATACAAAATTTCTCCATGGAAATTGCTATGGTATTATAGGTGCTAATGGAGCTGGTAAATCTACTTTTTTAAAAATTATTTCTGGCAAAATGGATCCAACCTCTGGTCATATATCCCTCGAAACAGGAAAAAGAATGTCAGTTTTAACTCAAGACCACTATGCCTTTGATGACTTTCCTGTTTTAGAAACAGTCGTGATGGGAAATAAAGATTTATTTGCTATTAAGTCTGAAATTGATTCACTTTACGCTGATTACACAGATGAAAATGCTGATAAGATAGGAGAGTTACAAGTTAAGTTTGAGGAAATGAATGGTTGGAATGCAGATTCTGATGCTGCAGCTATGCTCTCAAATTTAGGAATAAAGGAAGAACATCATTATACTCTAATGAGTGAACTCGACGGAAAACAAAAGGTTCGTGTGTTAATAGCTCAAGCACTTTTTGGTAATCCAGATGTTTTAATCATGGATGAGCCTACCAATGATTTAGACTTTGAAACTATCGCTTGGTTAGAAAACTTTTTGGCAAATTTTGATAATACAGTAATTGTGGTTTCACATGATAGACACTTTTTAGATGCTGTTTGTACTCATATCTCTGATATAGATTTTGGAAAAATTAATCATTTTTCTGGAAATTATACATTTTGGTATGAATCCTCTCAACTTGCCGCAAAACAAAGGGCACAGCAAAATAAAAAAGCAGAAGATAAAAAGAAAGAACTTGAAGATTTTATTAGACGCTTTTCAGCAAATGTTGCAAAATCTAAACAAGCAACAAGTAGAAAGAAGATGATAGAGAAGTTGAATGTTGACGAAATAAAGCCGTCTAGTAGACGCTATCCAGCTATTATATTTAAAAGTGAACGTGAAGCAGGAGATCAAATTTTAAACATTGAACGGCTTTCAAAATCTTCACCAGATGGAATTTTATTTAATAACATAAATATTAATCTTAATAAAGGTGATAAAATTGCCGTCATTTCAAAAAATTCAAAAGCAATAAGTGCTTTTTATGAAATTATCGCAGGTAGTGTAAAGCCAGATGGTGGAAAATTTAACTGGGGTGTTACAACAACTCAATCTTATTTACCTTTAGATAATTCATCCTTTTTTCAAGATGGTAATCTTAATTTAGTAGATTGGCTTCGCCAATATGCGCAAACAGAAGAAGAAAGAGAGGAAGTTTTTTTAAGAGGCTTTCTTGGTAAAATGATTTTTTCAGGAGAAGAAGCCTTAAAGAAAAGTAATGTTTTATCAGGTGGTGAAAAAGTGAGATGTATGCTCTCTAGAATGATGATGAAAAGAGCTAATGTTTTAATTCTAGACGAACCAACAAATCATTTAGATTTAGAGTCTATACAAGCTTTAAATAACTCATTAATACATTTTCCTGGAACCGTATTGTTTTCAACACATGATCACGAATTTGCACAAACTGTAGCAGATAGAATTATAGAGATAACTCCAAACGGTATAATAGATAGGGAGACAACATTTGACGAATATTTATCAGATACTAAAGTAAAAACTCTCAGAGAGAAAATGTATTAATAATTAATTTGCTTTTTTTTGTAAAGGACTAATTATTTTAACATCACTAAATGATATAGCCCCTCGAATTACCCCATCAATTGAGTTTTTTAAGGCTTCAACTAGCTGCATTTTTAATTGAGACTTGTGATAGATTAAACTTATTTCTCTTGCTGGTTGAGGAGATGTAAAATCTCTAAGTAGCTTTTTGTCAATTTCACTTAAATCTAAGGTATGTAAATATGGTAATAATGTCATTCCTAAGCCTTCCTTTGAAAGTTTTATCAGTGTATCAAAACTTCCACTTTCTAGTTTAAATCCTCTATTATTATCAGTGTTATAAGTTCTACATAAGTTGATTACACTATCCTTAAAACAATGCCCGTCCTCTAGAAGCAATATATCTTCCATTTCTAATTCACTTGATTCAATTTCTTTCTTATGAAATAATCGATGTTCTTTTGGAATTAATCCAACAAAAGGCTCATAATATAGTGGCATTTCCTTGATCATTTCATTTTCAAGAGGTGTCGCAGCTAATCCAGCGTCTAAATGATTGTCAGATAGTTTTTTTATAATTTCTTCTGTAGTAATTTCTTCTATAATCAATTTTACTTTTGGATATTTTTTAGTAAAATTGTTTAAAAACATGGGAAGTAGAGTCGGCATAACTGTTGGAATAATTCCTAGTTTAAATTCTCCACCTACAAAACCTTTATGTTGATGTACTATATCTACAATTCTATTACTTTCATTAACGATAACTTTAGCTTGTTCAACTATTTTTAACCCTACATCAGTTAACTCAATAGGTTTTTTGGAACGATTAAAAATTAAAACACCCAAATGATCTTCTAATTTTTGAATTTGCATGCTAAGTGTTGGTTGAGTGACAAAACTATGTTCAGCGGCAATTGTGAAATTTTTATATTCAGCTACTGAAAGAACATACTTTAATTGGGTTATAGTCATGTATAATACATTTATTATAAACTTAATAAAAACTATCAATAAAAACTATAATTAAATTTAAAATATTTTAAGGAAGGTTTATTTAAATATTCCAAAATTTGCGCTGCTTATGTAATTCTTCCTCTTGCTTAGCATAATCATTTGTAGAAATAACCTTTAAAAAAGAAGGATGTTGTTCAATAGCATATTCAATTTTAGTAACAATATCGCAAATTTCATCATTTTCATAATCAATTTCAAGCGGTTCTTTTATTACCATAGATTGAAGTACATTTCTTTTTTTTATCATTAAGCCTTTTTTATCAAAAGAACGTCTAAATCCATCAATAACTATCGGAACCACTGTGGGTTTGTAGGTTTTAATAATATGTGCAGTTCCTCTTCTAATAGGTTTAAAAGGCGTAGTTGTTCCCTGAGGAAATGTAATCACCCATCCGTCATCTAAAGCCATACTTATATTTGAAATATCCGACATTTTAACCTGTCTATTTACATTTTCACCAGCACTCCTCCAGGTTCTATCAATAGATACTGAACCAGTGTAAGCAAATATTTTTGGTAATATGCCTGAACGCATAGTTTCCCCTGCTGCGATATAATATAAGTTTAGTTTTGGGTTCCATATATACCCAATATTTTTAATATTATCATCTCTACCCTTTAAAGAGGCATTAAAAACGTGAAACATCGCTGCAACATCTGCAAAATAAGTTTGATGATTAGAAATAAAAAGAACATTATTTTCTGGAATATTTCTTAAGACTTCAGAGCCTTCAATCTGTAAATTATTAAAACTTCTGTAACGACTGTGTGAAATAACACCAAGAATTCTAATCAGCATTTTTTTAATCCATAAAATATGACCAAAAGGATTCTTTTTAAATAAAGGCATTCGTTTTAGTTGTTTTTAATAATTACTCGCTAAAGTACGAAAGAATTTATGGTTTGATATTTTTTAATAGCTCTTTAATTTCACTTAATATCATTGCTGTAGCTCCCCATATAACAGAACCATCAAAATTAAAACAAGGTACAGAAGTTTCTTTCATATAAGAGTTAGTTATTGATATACTTGCTAACATAGTATCATCCAATAGATCAGGAAACGGAATCTCTATAATTTTAGCAACTTCAGAATTTAATTTAAATGCTGGATTATCATTTACTATACCAATAAAAGGTGTGACTGAAAAATTACTTGGAGGAATATAAACTTCTGTAATCTCTCGTACAATATCAATTTTTTCTTGAAAAACACCTACCTCTTCGAAAGTTTCTCTGAGTGCAGTTTCTTTAAGATTAAGATCTGATTTTTCAAATTTTCCTCCAGGAAAACTTATTTGACCAGAATGTGAACCAATATAGTTAGCTCTTTTTGTCAATAATAAGGAAACCTCTTTATTTTGATTTGGGTAAAATAACGCCAAAACAGCAGCAATTTTTGGATTATTAGCCTCTATTTTCTTGGCGTTGTATTCCAAACGCATTTTTGGAGCTAATTTAAATTGAGCTTTAATACCCGGCAATTGGGTATTTTTTAAAACCTCTATATTTTTTAAAAAAACCTCAAAATTCATAGATTATTTTTCTTTTTTGAAAAGAAAACCTAGACCAATTCTACTTAAAAATTTCTTCTCAAAATTCCAAAAAAACTTAAATTGACCAAATAAGAACCCAACTATAGGAAGTGTTAATTGGTATATAGGAAAAATAATTATTATCCTTATGGGCCAGTATATGCAACCACTTATAGATGTTTTATAAATTCCTAATAGAGACATTACAGGTTCTGCAACCCAAGCTGCAAATGAACCATTTATAGCAAAAACAATAAAAATTAGAACTATTTGAATATTCGAAGTAATACCCCAACGTGCTTTTAATTTCTCCATTTAAATATTATAAGTAGCAAAAATAAAGGATTACTTAATGATAAAAAAGGGAAAACTAGATAAGATTAAAAAGAATATATATTAGGATTTTAATTATCTTTCAAGAATAAAATAATTATAAAATAGTTAAATGAAAAATCTTGCATTACATTGGAAAATATTAATTGGTATGGCATTAGGAGTACTATTTGCTTTGGTAATGACTAATTTTGATTTCGGAAAAGAATTTATAAAAGATTGGATAAAACCATTTGGTACCATATTCATTAACTCTTTAAAATTAATTGCTATTCCACTAATTTTAGCAGCTTTAATTAAGGGAGTATCTGATTTAAAAGATATTTCTAAATTGTCAAGAATGGGTGGAAGAACCATCGTTATTTATATTATAACTACTGTTATTGCAGTGTCTATTGGTCTGGTCTTAGTAAATATCGTAAAACCTGGAAATTCTATTTCAGATAAAACAAGAACAGAATTAGTCGATGGTTACAGTAATAATACTACTAAATATAAAGCAGAAGCTTCAAAACAAAAAGAAAGTGGTCCTTTACAAGCGCTTATTGATTTAGTACCTCAAAATATTTTTAATGCAGCTACTAGTAACAGAAATATGTTACAAGTAATATTCTTTGCTGTTTTCTTTGGAATCGGATTAATTTTAATCCCAGAAGAGAAGGGCAAGACGGTAAAAACTTTTTTTGATGGTCTAAATGAAGTTATTTTAAAGATGGTAGATTTAATTATGTTAGCCGCTCCGTATGGAGTTTTTGCTTTATTGGCATCTTTAATTGCAGAATCACCGAGTGTAGATTTATTTAAAGCGCTTGCTTGGTATGCTTTAACTGTTTTGTTAGGCCTAGCCTTAATGATTCTTATATATAATCTTCTTGTTTTTATTTTTACAAAAAAAAGACCAAGCTTTTTTATGAAAGCTATTTCACCCGCTCAATTATTGGCATTTTCTACCAGCTCTAGTGCAGCAACACTTCCCGTAACTATGGAAAGAGTTACTGAACATATTGGTGTAGAAGAAGAAGTTGCTAGTTTTGTTTTACCAATAGGTGCTACCATAAATATGGATGGAACAAGTTTGTATCAAGCAGTTGCAGCAGTTTTTATAGCACAGGCATTTGGAATGGATTTATCTTTTGGTACACAATTAGGAATTATAGCCACAGCAACATTAGCCTCCATTGGTTCTGCTGCTGTTCCAGGTGCCGGTATGGTCATGTTAGTAGGAGTTTTAGGATATGCAGGTATTCCTGAAGCAGGTTTGGCTCTTATTTTTGCAGTAGACAGACCTTTGGACATGTGTAGAACAGTAGTAAATGTTACTGGTGACGCAGCAGTATCAATGTTAGTTGCTACATCTGTAGGTAAATTAGGAACTCCTAAACAAAAAAACTGGGATGATAATTATGAAGCCTAAAAAAAACCACTACTAAAGTTAGTTAATTCTTAAATTTTATTTAAATTTTTTCGAATATCATAAAAAGCTATTTTTTAACAAATAAATAAACCAATTTGTTTGGTTATTTTGAAATAAAATTGCAAAATTTGTTTAATAATTAGATACATGAATTTTAATCAAAACCATCATCATCATTTTTACCATTCGACTCAGGCGAAGTAAAAGTGTATTGATTAAATTCAACATATCAACAACCCGTTTGAGACAATCAAACGGGTTTTTTGATTTTACTAAACTTTTAAGATTTATCAAACTATAAAAAAATAACCGAACTATCGGACTATTATTATGACTACATTAAGAATTGCAATTCAAAAATCTGGGAGATTAAATGAAGACTCTCTCAAAATTATTAAAGACTGTGGAATTTCTATAGATAATGGAAAAGATCAGTTAAAGGCCACGGCTAGAAACTTTCCTCTAGAGGTTTTTTATTTGAGAAATGGCGATATTCCTCAATATCTTAAAGATGGAGTGGTAGATATCGCTATCATTGGTGAAAATGTATTGATAGAAAAAGGAGAAGAGATCTTATTCACGCAACGTCTAGGATTTTCAAAGTGTAAAGTTTCTTTAGCAATTTCAAAAAATGAAACCTATACAGGTTTTGATTATTTTACTAACAAAAAAATAGCTACTTCATATCCAAATACTGTAAAAAAATATGTAATAGATAAAGGAATTAATACAGAAATTCACATCATTAATGGTTCTGTAGAAATTGCACCAAATATTGGATTAGCTGATGGTATTTGTGATATTGTATCTAGTGGTAGCACCTTATTTAAAAATAATTTAAAAGAAGTTGCTGTTTTGCTAGAATCTGAAGCAGTTTTGGCAGTTTCCCCTAATATATCTAGTAAAAAAAAATATATTTTAAATAAATTTCAATCTAGAATTGAATCTGTTTTAAAAGGGAGAAATTCAAAATATGTTTTAATGAATGCACCAAACAATAAGTTGCAAGATATTTTAAAAGTTTTACCAGGAATGAGAAGTCCAACAGTTTTGCCTTTGGCAGAAGATGGTTGGAGTTCTGTTCATTCAGTAATAAGTAAATATCAGTTTTGGGAAATTATTGATGAATTAAAAGAAAAAGGAGCAGAAGGTATCTTAGTTTGTCCAATTGAAAAAATGGTGTTGTAATGAAAAATATAATATACCCTAGGGTAGATCAATGGTCTGAAATTTTAAAAAGACCCACACAAACAGTTAAAGAAATCGAAAGAACAGTGAATGAAGTTTTTGAGGATGTTCAGACTAATGGTGACAGTGCTATTATGAAATATACTGAACTATTTGATAAGGTATCGTTGTTGTCATTTCAAGTTACTCAGGAAGAAATTAAGATGGCAGTTCAGTTTATCTCTAATGAATTGAAAGAAGCTATTCAATTGGCAGCTGGAAATATTCAAAAATTTCATAGCGCCCAAAAAACTGAGAAAGTTTATAAAGAAACCATGCAAGGTGTTGTTTGTTGGCAAGAAAAAAGACCTATACAAAAAATTGGACTATATATTCCTGGCGGAACTGCACCACTTTTTTCAACAGTTTTGATGTTGGGTATTCCTGCAAGAATTGCAGGATGCAAAGAGATCATATTGTGTTCTCCTCCAAATAAAGAAGGTAAAATTGCCAATGAAATTTTATATGCTGCTAGTCTTTGTGGTATAACTAAAATTTATAAAATAGGAGGAATTCAAGCGATTTCGGGATTAACTTTTGGAACAGAAACTATTCCAAAAGTTTATAAAATATTTGGTCCTGGAAACCAGTTTGTAACCGTGGCTAAACAAATTGCCACTAAATTTGGTGTAGCCATAGACATGCCTGCTGGACCAAGTGAATTATTAGTAATGGCAGATGATTCTGCCAATCCATCTTTTGTGGCTTCTGATTTGTTAAGTCAAGCAGAGCATGGAGCAGATAGCCAGGTACTATTAGTGAGTACTTCAAAGAAAACCATTGAAAATGTTTCCATAGAGCTTAAAAAACAACTTGAAGAGTTACCAAGAAAAGAAATTGCAATAAAAGCCATAGAAAATTCAATATCTATTTTGGTGCAAAATTCTGAAGAGGCGTTAGATTTAATTAACAAATACGCCCCAGAACACTTTATTGTATGCACAAAAAACGATAACTTTTTTGTTGATGGAATCATCAATGCTGGGTCAGTTTTTATAGGTAATTACACCCCTGAAAGTGCTGGAGATTATGCTTCTGGAACCAATCATACTTTACCAACAAACGGATATTCAAAAGCCTATTCAGGAGTTAATTTAGATAGTTTTACCAAAAGTATTACGTTTCAAGAAATATCTAAAATAGGAATTCAAAATATTGGACCCTCTATTGAACTCATGGCAGAAGCTGAAGGTTTGCAAGCTCATAAAAATGCAGTAACTCTTAGATTAAAAGAACTGAAATCATGCTAATAAAAAATTTAATTAGAGAAAATATAAAATCATTGGAAGCTTATTCTTCTGCAAGAAATGAGTTTAAAGAGATGTCTTCAGAGCTTATTTTTATTGATGCCAATGAAAATCCATTTGAAACAGGTTTAAATAGATATCCAGATCCGCAACAGAATTTACTTAAAGATGCATTGTCTAGTATTAAAGGGATTTCTAAAGAAGAAATACTTTTAGGAAATGGAAGTGATGAAGTGTTGGATTTAATTTTTAGAGTTTTCTGCGAACCCAAAGAAGACAGTGTAATTGTTTTACCACCTACTTACGGGATGTATGAGGTTTTAGCGAATACCAATGCTATTGACTTGATTAAAATTCCTTTATTAGAAAATTTTCAACCTAATGTTAAGGAGATAATAAAAGTTCAAGACCCTAAAAGTAAAGTATTGTTTCTATGTTCACCGAACAACCCAACGGCCAATAGCTTTGATGCTAATTCTATAGAAACTCTCATTAAAGAATTTAATGGAATTGTAGTTATTGATGAGGCCTATATTGACTTTTCTACTCAAGAGAGCTGGTTAGGTAGGTTACATGAATTTTCAAATTTAATAGTTATACAAACCTTATCAAAAGCCTATGGGTTAGCTGCTATTCGCCTTGGTATATGTTATGCTTCAGAAGAAATTATTTCAATTTTAAACAAGGTTAAGCCTCCATATAATATCAATCAACTAACTCAAGATGTTGCTTTACGAGCACTCTTAAAAAAAGAGAAAGTAAAAAATGAAATAGTAACTCTTATAGCTGAAAGAAATCAATTGATGAAAGACTTGGAAAAAGTTGAGATCGTTGAAAAAGTACATCCATCAGATGCCAATTTTTTATTAGTAAAAGTTGATAATGCCAACAAACGTTATGATCAACTTGTAAAGAAAGGAATTGTTGTACGTAATAGAACTCATCAGACATTATGTGAAAATTGTTTGCGTTTTACAGTGGGTACAGCAGATGAAAACAAAAAATTAATAAATACCTTAAAATTAGTATAGATGAAAAAAGTACTTTTTATAGATAGAGATGGAACTTTAGCTTTAGAACCTCCTGTAGATTATCAGCTCGATAGTTTTGAAAAGCTAGCCTTTTACCCTAAAGTATTTCAATATCTTGGTAAAATAGCCAAAGAACTGAATTTTGAGTTGGTTATGGTTACCAATCAAGATGGATTGGGAACTAAAAGTTTTCCAGAAACTACTTTTTGGCCAGTGCATAATTTTTTGGTAAATACCTTTGATAAAGAAGGTATTGTTTTTTCAGAGCAAATTATTGATAGAACATTTGCAAAAGACAATGCTTTAACTCGAAAACCCAAAACTGGTTTATTAACCCACTATTTTTCTGAATCCTATGATTTAGAAAATTCTTTTGTAATTGGTGATCGTATGACAGATATAGAATTGGCTAAAAACTTAGGTGCAAAAGGTATTTTCATTAATAATGATAATACAGAGGGAACCAATGAATTAACGGTAACCAAAGATGAATTAGAAAACTATATTGCTTTAGAAACACAAGATTGGTCTGCAATTTATGAGTTTTTAAAAGCTCAAGATAGAACAGGAAGTATTTCAAGAAACACCAACGAAACTAAAATTCAAATCGATTTAAATTTAGACGGAACTGGTAAAAGTGATATTTCAACAGGAATTTCATTTTTTGATCACATGTTAGATCAAATTGCTCGTCATGCTCAATTAGACTTAAATATTTTAGTAAAAGGAGATTTAGAAGTTGATGAACACCATACTATTGAAGACACTGCCATCGCTTTGGGTGAATTATTTGATGAAACATTAGGTAATAAACTAGGAATAGAACGTTATGGTTTTTGTTTACCAATGGACGATTGTTTAGCGCAAGCAGCGATTGACTTTGGTGGTAGAAACTGGTTAGTTTGGGAAGCCGATTTTAAACGGGAAATGGTTGGGAAAATGCCAACAGAAATGTTTATGCATTTCTTTAAATCTTTTACAGATGGTGCTAAATGTAATTTAAACATCAAAGCAGAAGGAACCAACGAACATCACAAAATAGAAGCCATTTTTAAAGCATTCGCAAAAACGATTAAAATGGCTGTAAAACGCGATATTGAAAAAATGATTTTACCATCTACAAAAGGTTTGTTGTAATGAAATTAGTGATTTTAGATTATGGAGTTGGAAATATTAAAAGTATTCAGTTTGCTTTTAATAGGTTAGGAGTATCCGCAGTTTTATCTAATGATGTTGAAGAAATAAAAACAGCTGATAAAATTATATTTCCTGGGGTAGGTGAGGCTAGCTCTGCAATGAATAAACTCAGAAGTGTTGGTTTAGTGGAGGTTATCAAGCAACTTAAACAACCTGTTTTAGGCATTTGTTTAGGCATGCAATTAATGTGTGCTAAAACAGAAGAAGGAAACACCAATGGATTGGGGATATTTGATGTTACTGTAAAAAGATTTTCTAACAAAGTAAAAGTTCCACAAATGGGATGGAATACCATTACTAACCTAGAATCTAAGCTGTTTGATGGGATATCCGATAAAGAGTATATGTATTTGGTACATAGTTATTATGTTGAAGAAAATGAAAGAAGTATTGCAATCACAGATTATGAGTTTTTCTATGCCTCAGCGATCCAAAAAGATAATTTTTATGGAGTTCAATTTCACCCTGAAAAAAGTGGAAAATCAGGGGAGAGAATATTACAAAACTTTTTAAACTTATAAGATGAGAATTATACCAGCGATAGATATAATTGAAGGAAAGTGCGTAAGACTCACTAAAGGAGTTTATAGCACAAAAAAAATATACAATGAAAATCCTATAGAGGTAGCTTTAGCATTTGAAGATGCAGGAATCGAGTATTTACATGTTGTAGATTTAGATGGAGCGAAAGCAAGCCATATTGTTAATTATAAGATATTAGAGCAAATAGCCTCAAAAACAAATTTAAAAATAGATTTTGGAGGTGGATTAAAGTCTGATGAAGATTTACATATTGCTTTTAATTCTGGGGTAAATCAAATTACAGGAGGTAGTATTGCTGTGAAAAACCCAAAAACCTTTGAAAGTTGGATTGCAAAATTCGGAGCAGATAAAATCATTTTAGGAGCTGATTGCAACAATGAAAAAATTGCAGTAAGTGGTTGGCAAGAAGAAAGTGATTTAGAAGTAATTCCATTTATAAAAGGCTATCAATCTAAAGGAATTAGCTATGTGATTTGTACAGATATTTCAAAAGACGGAATGTTAGAAGGACCTTCATTTGAATTATACCAAAGAATATTAGAAAATACACCTAAGATTAAATTAATTGCTTCTGGTGGAATTTCAACATTTGACGAAATTCCAAAACTAGCGGATATGAATTGCGAGGGAGTTATTATTGGTAAAGCAATTTATGAAAATAGAATTACTTTAAAAGAATTAGAAACCTATATATTAACTAGTTAAGATGCTCACAAAGAGAATTATACCCTGCTTAGATATTAAAAACGGCAGAACTGTAAAAGGTGTTAATTTTGTCAATTTAATTGATGCAGGAGACCCTGTGGCACTAGCAAAACAATATGCTGAAATTGGAGCAGACGAACTGGTATTTTTAGACATATCTGCCACTTTAGAAGAAAGAAAAACCATGTTAGAAATGGTCTTAAAAGTTGCAGCACAAGTAAATATCCCATTTACAGTTGGTGGTGGTATTTCTACTGTAGAAGATGTAGATGCTTTACTCCACTGCGGAGCAGACAAAGTTTCTATTAATTCTTCGGCAATTAAAAGACCTGAATTGGTTAACGAATTGTCTCAGAAATTTGGAAGTCAATGCGTGGTGGTTGCTATTGATGCAAAACAAGTAAATGGAAAATGGTGTGTACATTTAGCTGGAGGTACTATTCCTACCCATTTAGAATTGTTTGATTGGGCAAAAGAAGTAGAACGCCGAGGTGCAGGAGAAATTTTATTTACTTCTATGGATCATGACGGAACCAAAGTAGGCTTTGCTAATGAAGCATTGGCAAAGTTAACAGCATTGGTAAATATTCCAATTATTGCTTCAGGTGGCGCTGGTACAGTTAAACATTTTGTAGACACATTTATTAAAGGAAAATCAGATGCAGCATTAGCAGCCAGTGTCTTTCATTTTGGAGAAATAAAAATTACAGATTTAAAAAAAGAGTTAAGAAATAATAATATAGAAGTTAGATTATGATTATAGATTTCAATAAAAATCCAGAGGGTTTAGTACCAGCAATTATACAAGATGCAAAAACAAAAAATGTTTTGATGTTGGGTTACATGAATCAAGATGCACTAGATAAAACACAACAAACACAAAAAGTATCCTTCTTTAGCAGAACAAAAAATAGACTGTGGACAAAAGGCGAGGAGAGTGGGAATTTTTTAAACTTGGTAGATCTTAAGTTAGATTGTGATAACGACACCTTGTTAATTCAAGTAAATCCAGTTGGACCAACATGT
Organism: uncultured Flavobacterium sp.; assembly: GCA_913061465.1. GTDB lineage: Bacteria > Bacteroidota > Bacteroidia > Flavobacteriales > Flavobacteriaceae > Polaribacter. The sequence continues at coordinate 2,229 of CAJXSU010000016.1, read as the reverse complement.
CACAAAGGTTCTGACACTTGCTGGAACGAAGGAAATGATAATTCTTATGGTTTTATTACTAAATTGGAAGAGACTATCTCAAATAGAATTGAAGACGCTGACGCATCAAAATCTTATGTTGGTTCACTATTTAAGAAGGGTATTAATAAGATTGCTCAAAAGGTAGGTGAAGAGGCTGTAGAGTTAGTTATAGAATCAAAAGATACCAACGATGATTTATTTTTAAATGAAAGTGCAGATTTATTGTTTCATTATTTGCTATTGCTACAAGCTAAAGGGTTTAAACTTAATGATGTTATAGCAGTATTAAAAGAAAGGGAAAAGTAAAAACTATATGAGCTCATGTCTCCCACCAGATTAAAAAAAACTTTTTGAGTTCTCCATTTTTTGATTTCATCCAACACATAGGAGAAAACTTACGATTTAAATACTCTTTGCTTTCTATAACGAAATCATCATAATTCAACCAGTCTATATTTGTATGAGGTATCATCAACCAATCTTTTTTACTAGGAATGTAAAACTTAACATTTTTAAATTGCGACAATTCTTCTTGATGGATATAAAAACCAACAATACAATCTTTATTTATACTTGATTCAATGGCTGTATTCATTCTAAAAGGAACAAACAATTGTGCTTTAAAATAGACTTGTTGCTCTATGTCTTTTGCATTTAAATCAATGCTTTGTAGATACTCTAAGCATTCTTTAGAGTAGAGTAGTGGCAACTGCTTTTGTTGAAGCTTATCTAACTTCTCAACCAAACTATCTTTTCTATTAGGGCCAATCCAATGCTGTAAAGGATCTTTTCCTTGAGACTCATCAAATAGATAAAACTTGTAGATAATTTCTAAATGAATGGGTTTCTCGTCTTTTAAGAGGATACAATCTAATTCGCCTAAGGTGATTTTATTTTTTGATATTTGAATATTTTCTGCAATCGTTTTTATAGAATTATCCTTAGATAATTGATAAGAAACAAAACGCTCTACATATTTCCCTAAACGTTGATTACTATCTATTGCTATATCAAATGAAAGTGATTTTTGTTCAATTTTAAATTGAGTTAGCATATAAACACTCTTCTCTTTCCATAAAACAGGAGTTTTTATAAAACCTTCAAATCTTAATTGTGTAACCTTCATTCAACTTCAAAAATACAAATCATTAGTAAATCATTTTTTGTAATTTTAACTTCTTTAAAAATTTTATTTATGCCATTCGAGAAATCTAGCTTGTCTTATCTTAAAAAATTAAAAAAAAACAACAACAGAGATTGGTTTGCAGAAAACAAACCAACCTTTATTGAAGCTCAAAATAATGCCAAAGAATTATATGCTGAGATTAGAAATAATTTAGAAGAATATGATGATATAGAAAAATTTAAATTGTTTAGAATCTATAGAGATGTTCGTTTTTCAAAAGACAAAACCCCATACAAGCCTCATTTTGCTGGTTCATTTTCTAGGCTAGGTAAACATCTACGGGGTGGTTATTATTTAAGAATTAGACCGGGTGAGAGTTTCTTAGCTGGTGGTTTTTGGGAACCTAACAAAGAAGATTTATTTCGAATTAGAAAAGAAATAGAAGTTGATGCTACAGAATTTCGAGAAATTTTAGAAGATAAAAACTTTCAACACTATTTTGGAAATACATTTAAAGGCGATGAATTAAAAACCGCACCACGTGGTTTTGATAAAGAGCACCCAGATGTAGATTTGTTACGTAAAAAAGGCTTCATAGCTGTTCGTAATTTCACAGATGAAGAAGTACTTTCTTCTAACTTTATTTCTGAAGTAGATAAGTCTTATAAAGCTTTGAGACCATTCTTTAATTTATTTAGCGATATACTTACTACAAATTTAAATGGTGAGTCTATAATCTAATTATTTATTGCTTATAATTTGGATCATGATTATCAGTAACTTCCTTCGCAATGTCATGAAGATCTGTATTAAAACCGGTTTCATAGGTATTGGTATCAAGATCTATATTGTAAATACTTTGTAACCAGACAAGAGTGCCAGCTTCAATGCCTATTTGTCCTTGATGCCCTTTTTGGTCTGTAAATAAAGACGTTGGTTTTGGTCCAAATACTGTAATGGTATCTAATAATAAATTCTCCTCATACATTTGAGTTAATTTGATGGTTGCCCATCCCGTAGGGATTGAAAAAATAGAGGTTGAAGGAAATTCAGTACGCAATTGGTTGATCATTGTTTGATTG
>CAJXSU010000015.1 GCA_913061465.1 uncultured Flavobacterium sp. | reverse complement strand
TTGTTTGGGGGCACCATATGTTTATTTCAGGAATGAATCCATTTTTAGGTTCTGTTTTCACCTTTACAACAGTTTTAATTGCAATTCCATCCGCTGTAAAAGCATTTAATTATATTACTACACTCTGGAAAGGAAACCTGCAATTAAACCCAGCAATGCTTTTTTCAATAGGCTTGGTTTCTACTTTTGTTACCGGAGGTTTAACAGGATTAGTATTAGGTGACTCTGCTTTAGATATCAATATACACGACACTTATTTTGTAGTTGCACACTTCCATTTAGTAATGGGTGTTTCTGCTATTTTTGGAATGTATGCAGGAATCTATCATTGGTTCCCTAAGATGTACGGTAGATTAATGAATAAAGCCATGGGATATTGGCATTTCTGGATTACCATCATTTGTGCTTATGGAGTATTCTTCCCTATGCACTTTATCGGATTAGCGGGTCTTCCAAGAAGATATTATTCTAACACTGCATTTCCAATGTTTGATGATGTTTCAGATACTAACGTAGTGATCACTTACTTTGCTTTAATCGGAGGAATTGGTCAAATTATATTCCTAGCTAATTTCTTTATCTCTATATACAGAGGAGAGAAATCAAGTCAAAATCCTTGGAATTCCAATACATTAGAATGGACAACTCCAGTAGAACACATACACGGAAATTGGCCAGGTAAAATTCCAGAAGTTCACAGATGGGCTTATGACTACAGTAAAAAAGTTGATCCAGAAGACGATAGCAGCGATTATCTACATGGTAAAGATTGGGTATCCCAATCAGTTCCGTTACTTCCAGGAGAAGAGCCATCTTAATTGATAAAAAAATAATTAAAACCTTTCCTTATTGGAAAGGTTTTTTGTTTTTGGAGACGAAGTAAATCAATCTTCAATTTCTAGTATATTTGTAATATGAATGAACATCTAAATCCTGAAAATGAAAACTACTCAAATGAGGAGTTGGACGTAGAAAAAAAATTGAGACCGTTATCGTTTGATGACTTTACAGGTCAAGAGCAAGCCATAGAAAATTTAAAAATTTTTGTTGAAGCAGCCAATCAAAGAGAAGAGGCATTAGATCATACTTTATTTCATGGACCTCCTGGTTTAGGGAAAACAACACTAGCACATATATTAGCTAACGAGTTACAAGTAGGGATTAAGGTTACTTCAGGTCCGGTTTTAGATAAACCTGGAGATCTAGCAGGCTTATTAACCAACCTAGACGAAAGAGATGTGTTGTTTATTGATGAAATTCACAGATTAAGTCCTATCGTAGAAGAGTATCTATATTCTGCAATGGAAGACTACAAAATAGACATTATGATTGAATCTGGACCTAATGCAAGAACGGTTCAAATCAATTTAGAGCCCTTTACTTTAATTGGAGCTACTACTCGTTCAGGATTGCTAACTGCACCTATGAGAGCTCGTTTTGGAATTAGTAGTAGATTAAATTATTATAAGAAAGAATTATTAACAACTATAGTTCAACGTAGCGCTGCAATTTTAAATGTTCCTATTTCCATGGAATCCGCAATAGAGATTGCAGGTAGAAGTAGAGGAACGCCAAGAATAGCAAACTCGTTACTAAGAAGAGTAAGAGATTTTGCTCAGATTAAAGGTGATGGTAAGATTACAATAGAAATTGCCAAATATGCTTTAAAAGCCTTAAATGTTGACGCATATGGTCTAGATGAAATGGATAATAAAATTTTAATTACAATTATCGATAAGTTCAAAGGAGGCCCTGTTGGAATTAGCACCCTAGCCACAGCAGTTGGAGAAAATGGAGAAACCATAGAGGAGGTCTATGAGCCCTTTTTAATTCAAGAAGGTTTTATTATGAGAACACCAAGAGGAAGAGAAGTTACAGAATTAGCTTACAAACATTTGAATCGAATAAAAGGTAAAAGTCAAGGAGAATTATTTTAATTCTATTAAAATTATATTTCAATTCCTTGGTGTCATATAGATGAAAAAAATAAAAGAACTCATACCAATTTTAGAATGGTTACCTAACTACAATAGCTCTAGATTAAAAGGAGATTTTATAGCAGGAATAACTGTTTCTATCATTTTAATTCCTCAAGGAATTGCGTATGCGTTAATTGCAGGCTTACCTCCAATCTACGGCTTATATTGTGCTTTGGTTCCTCAACTTGTATATGCAATATTTGGTTCTTCTAGACAAGTAGCCATAGGCCCAGTAGCTATGGACTCTCTGATTGTGGCTACTGGTGTTTCAACACTAGCCTTAGCTGGTTCAGACAGTTATATAGCCATAGCAATTTTATTGGCACTTATGGTTGGATTCATTCAATTTTTATTAGGTGTTTTTAGGCTTGGATTTATTGTTAATTTTTTATCAAAACCTGTAATCTCTGGCTTTACTTCTGCAGTAGCATTAACAATAGGTATTAATCAATTTAGAAATTTATTTGGTGTAGATTTTGTTCAAAGTGATCAAATCCAATATGTACTAGAGGATATATGGTTTAATATAATAGATTTTAATCTTCAGACTACAGTAATTGGATTGATATCTGTAGGGGTAATTATTTTATTAAGAAAAATAAATAAAAAAATCCCAAATGCTTTGCTGGTTGTAGTTGTAGGAATTTTAACCATACGTTATTTTGGAGAGAAATTTTCTGATGTAGCCATTGTAAAAGACATCCCCTCGGGCTTACCTTCATTTTCTTTTCCTGAGATTGATATAAGTCAAATGAAAGAATTATTACCAATTGCATTAACATTAGTAATGGTTGGGTATCTTGAAACTATATCTATAGGGAAATCTCTGGAGGCTAAACAAGACGAGTATAAACTTAGGCCAAATCAAGAATTGATTGCTTTAGGCTTAAGTAATATCATTGGATCTTGGTTTAAAGCCTATCCATCTACATCAAGCTTTTCTAGATCAGCAATCAATCAAGAATCTGGAGCAACAACCGGAATGGCCTCATTAGTTTCTGTAGTTATCGTTCTTTTAACCTTGTTATTTCTTACTCCATTATTTTATCACTTGCCAAAAACTGTTTTAGCAGCTATAATTATAGTGGCTGTTTTTGGACTGGTAAATATCAAAGAAGCAATATTTCTATGGAAAGCAAACAACTTAGACTTTTGGCTTCTCGTGATTACCTTCTTTTCAACACTTTTATTTGGTATAGAATATGGAATTATGATTGGAGTTGGGCTTTCATTAGTCATTTTAATTTTTAGAACTTCCAGGCCTTATGTAGCTGAATTAGGAAAAGTTCCAGACTCAGATTTTTACAGAAATAGAGAACGTTTTAATGAAGTAATTTTAGATGAAGAGGTGTTGGTTTTTAGATTTGATGCTCAATTATTTTATGCAAATTCGAGTTATTTTATTGAAACTTTAGATCTTATGGTTGAGAAGAAAGGACCAAGATTAAAACTCATTGTTTTAGATGCTGAAAGTATTAATAGAGTCGATAGCACAGGAGTAGAAATGCTAAAAGAGAGAATTAGATTTTATAGCAAAAAAGGTGTTTTATTTTATTTTGCTGGTGTCAAAGGCCCTGTAAGAGATCATTTATTTCGAGGTAAAATTTTAGACTTAATAACTCTTGACCATTTTTACATGAGGGTTAATGGTGCCGTTAATTATTATAAAACTGGTGAGAAAGAGTATCAAAATAAATACGCAAATTACATACATCAATCATACGATAGATAGAAAATTAGAATTATGGTTATAGAACAGATTTATACTGGTTGTCTAGCTCAAGGAGCTTATTACATAGAAAGTAATGGTGAAGTAGCTATCATAGATCCTTTAAGAGAGGTGCAAGATTATATAGACAGAGCTGAAAAAAATAAGGCGAACATTCGTTATATTTTTGAAACACATTTTCATGCTGATTTTGTTAGTGGTCATCTTACATTAGCAGAAAAAACAGGAGGGACAATTGTTTTTGGACCCAATGCTACGACTAAGTTTGATTCACATGTAGCTTTTGATGGAGAAGTTTTTAAAGTAGGTGATTTAAGCATTATCGCTCTTCATACTCCGGGTCATACGATGGAAAGTACTACTTATTTATTGAAAGATAAACAGGGTAAGGATATCGCCATTTTTACTGGAGACACTTTATTTTTAGGAGATGTAGGAAGACCCGATTTAGCTCAAAAAACTACTATGACGCAAGAAGATTTGGCAGCAACCTTATTTGATAGTCTACGAAATAAAATTATGCCTTTAGCAGATGACGTTATGGTGTATCCTGCTCATGGAGCTGGTTCGGCTTGTGGAAAAAATTTAAGTAAGGAAACTGTTGGTACACTTGGAGATCAAAAGCAACATAATTATGCTTTGAGAAAAGACATGACTAAAGAAGAATTTATTAAAGAAGTGATAGACGGCTTACTTCCTCCACCTGCTTATTTTCCATTAAATGTAGCCCTAAACAAAGAAGGGTATAAATCTATTGACGAAGTAATAAAAACAGGAGCAAAAGCACTGTCTGTTAATGATTTTGATTTAGTAGCCAATGAAACAGATGCTGTTATTATTGATGTTCGCCATCAGTTTGAATTTGTAAAAGGTTTTATTCCTCAATCTATATTTATTGGATTAGGAGGTACTTTTGCACCTTGGGTAGGGGCTTTAGTAAAAGATATTCATCAACCCATTCTTCTTGTAGTTCCAGATCACATGGAAAAAGAAACGATTACACGATTATCTCGTGTGGGATTTGACAATGTTCTTGGCTATTTAAGTGGAGGTTTTGAATCGTGGGTTGCATCTGGTAAAGAAATTGATACTCTGAAATCTGTAACTGCTGATGTTTTGGCTCAAGAGATAGATAAAGATGCTATTGTTTTTGATGTTCGAAAACCTGGAGAGTACACGTCTGAACATATTGAAAATATATCTAATACACCTTTAGATTTTTTAAATGATCATATTTCAGAATTTCCATCAAATAAAGATTTTTATGTGCATTGTGCAGGAGGATATCGATCTGTAATTGCAGCTTCTATTTTAAAAGCTAGAGGTTATAATAGGGTAATTGATGTAGCAGGAGGTTATGGAGCTATCAAGAAAACGAAAATCAAGAGAACACAAGTAACGGCTTGTTCTAATTCAAAATAATTTATGAAAAATATATTTTTCATTCTTATGATGATGTGTTCTTTTAGTTCTTGTGCACAAGAAACTAAAAAAATACAATTGATTTCTCAAGAAGAATTTTCTAAAATTTCAACAAAAGAGCTACAATTATTGGATGTTAGAACTCCACAAGAATATCAACAAGGATTTATAAAAGGTGCTACTCTAATTAATTTTTTTGATTCGGATTTTGTAGCTAAAGTTAGTACTACATTCGATAAAAATAAACCTTTATACATCTATTGTGCTGTTGGAGGAAGAAGTAATAAAGCAGCAAAAAAATTGATATCTGTAGGGTTTGTCTCAATTTATGATTTAAAAGGAGGGTTTAATAAATGGAAAAATTTAAAATAAAAAACCGAGACAATTGTCTCGGTTTTTTATTTTAAATTTAGAATTTTAAGGTAACTCCAACCAAGAAATTTCTTGTAGCCTGTGGGTAGTAGCCAGCTCCATCTCCAGTAATTGTATTGCCATTTTCATCTGGGTAATCATAAGTATAATAATATCCTCTATCTACATATTCTGTATCAAAGATATTGTTGATTATACCAGAAATGATAATGGCATCAAAAACCTTTTTAGTTGCTATCTCATACACAAAATTTAAATCGCTAGTGAAGTAACTGTCTAAAACATCTAATTTAGAAACACTGCTATTTAAGTTGCTCATAAACTGTTCACCTACATATTTTGATAAGAATGTAATTTGAAGGTTTTCACTAGGTTGATACATAAACATATTTCCAACAATTACACTTGGAGAAAATGACAAAGGAGTATTTCCTAAGTTTAGTAAACTTCCATCTATAGGAGCTGTAAAATCTTCATTTTTATTCGTGCTAAATGCTGCATTAGATTTTACAGAAAATTGATCATTTAATTTAATATCAGCATCAATCTCTAGCCCTAAACGATAACTTTTTCCGCTTGTCGCTCTAATAGGTGCACCAACATCATCTATAGCACCAGTTAATACCAATTGGTTTTTGTAATTCATATAATATATATTCGTATTTAACTGAACTCGGTCGCTTTTATAACGCCATCCTAATTCTATATCATCCAATATTTCTGGAGAAGAAACACCATTTTCAAAATCATTTCTATTGGCTTCTCTGTTGGCTCTAGCATACGAAAGGTATACACTATTTTGAGCTGCTATTTTATAAATAAAACCTGCTTTGGGATTAAAGAAGTTAAATTGAGCATCTACATCTAGAGGGTTTCTGTCTGAGGTAAGCCCTTTAGTTTGATAGTTAACGAAACGACCTTGAAGATCTAGATAAGCAGCTACCTTTTCATTAATTTCATAGGTTGCTTTAGAAAAAATACTCATATCTGTTTTTTTAGCATCACTAAAATAATAACGATCTTGAATAGAAGTTCCACTACTCAAATCGCTTCCCCAAATCACTTCTCCAAAATGATCTCCAGTATAATTACTGTATGAAAATCCAGAGATAATATTTAATTTTTCATTTTTATAATTGGCATTAAAATTAAGTACATAAAAATCATTATCTAGCCAGCGCCTCACAATTACATCGCTACCATCCTCAATTAGATTATTAAAATCTGCAGCATTTTCTTCTGCTTTATATTGCTCAAAAAAACCAGCACCTTTAGTATAATTTAATGCTAAATTAGTAGACCAATAACTATTTAATTGTTCATTCCAATGCAATTGATAATGATTTTGTTTGTAATCATCAACTTCGTTTTCATAGGTATATGGGTTTTGTCTTCTGTTTTCCTCCAATTGTTGTGGATCTAAACCAAACCAAGATTGGTACGTTCTTTCAGCTCCACCAAAAGAAACTGCCTTAATAAGTGTGTTTTCATCTTTATAAGAGGCTTGTAAAAAATATGATTTTAAGTTAGTAAAAGCTCTATCTACATAACCATCTGAATGGATATTAGAAAATCTTCCAGAAACTTCAAGATGCTCATTAATTTTTCCTGTAGTAAATTTTACAGTATGTTTTCTTGTTCCATAGGAACCAAAAGAGTTAGAAATTTCGCCACCAGCATTTTCTGATACAGCATCCGTTAAAATATTTAAACTAGCACCAAAAGCACCAGATCCATTGGTAGAAGTTCCAACTCCTCTTTGTAATTGCAAATTTTCTGTTGATGAAGCAAAATCTCCTAGGTTTACCCAAAAAGTCCCATGACTTTCAGGATCGTTGTACGGAATTCCGTTAATAGTCACATTAATTCGTTCACTATTAGACCCTCTAACATTTAAATACGTATACCCAACGCCTGCTCCAGCGTCTGAGGAAGAGATAACAGAAGGAAGGTAGTTTAATAAGATGGGAATGTCTTGTCCTAAATTACGTTTAGCAAGCTCTTTTTTACTCAAATTGGAGTAGGTAACAGGTATGCTAGATGTAGCTCTTACTGCTGAGACCAATACTTCATCTAAGACGTTATCATCTTCTACAAGTACGATGGTTAATACTTTGTCTCCATCTAAAAAAACACTTTTTTCAATGGTTTTGAATCCAATGAAAGAGACTTTTAAGGTGAAGGTCCCTTTGTTCAATTTAAATGTGAAATTTCCATCTAAATCTGTTGAGATTCCTTGATTTGTTTCTTTAACAAGAACGGTAGCTCCAGTTAAAACTTCTTGATTTTTGTCAACGATTTTCCCTGAAACCGTTACTTGTTGTGCGTTTGTAAGTACACTTACAAACAAGAATAAAAAAATGGTAATTTTTTTCATTTTAAAAATAATTAAAACGAATAAAAAGAGGTAATTATTCTTGTGTTATGGTTGAATAATTAATTTTTGAAGTATTCTACTTCTTAACTTGTTAAACAACATCTGAATAGTTCTTTAACTCGCTTTCCTAAACAGCATTACCTGTTCTAGGTTCAATGGGTATGATCTCAGCCTTATAAAAGCACCCCTTTATGAGAACATTACAAAGTTAAAATAGATTTTTGGATTTGTAAAAAAAAATAGTATTTTTTTTTACAGAAGAAATTATTCTTAAGGATTAAGTTTTTTTAAGATGTTTTTTCTTGTATTGTCCAGAAAAAACATAAACATAATCAGGTCCTTTTAATAATTCAGAAAGCTCAATCTCAAGAATTTCTGCAATGTCAATAAATTTTTCAAGATGAATTCTAGTATGTCCTTTTTCTAGTTTATGGTAGGCATTTTGACTGATTTTTAGCATGTCAGCCATATAATCTTGGGAATACCCTTTTTCTATTCGAATTACTCTAATTCTTTCTCTAATTCCTTCTACTAATAATTTTGATGTATTCATATCTACGGAATTAGGGGTTAGCTTTCACAGCACAAAAATATAAAAAGGGCGAGTATTATTCCTCACTATTTATAGTGATTTTTATAGCTTTTTAGAATACCATAAGAAGTTAGCTGAAATAGCTATTTTAATTAGCTGCTTTTTGGAAATGAAACTTTATTTGCTTTGTATATTTGTATGTGTATTTGAATTATTAAATATCATAAAAACCAAAATATAGATTATTCATTTTTGAGGGGAAAATATAATATTTTTTGGTACAAAAAAGGTGATTAACACACGTGTTATTCACCTTTCTTCTTTTATTAAATATTGTGTATAGTCTAAACTTATTCCAAATTAGGTTTTTTTCTTAAAAGTTTTTTAATTGCTTGTTTAGTTTTATTGTCTAGCCTCTTTATTTTTTGAGCTCTACTCATTTTTGTTGGCCTTCTTTTTTTGGGAACGATAAGCCCTTTTTCAATTATTTTAAAAAGTCTTTTTACTACTTTTTCTTTGTTGGTGTGTTGGCTTCTAGATTCGCTTGAATATATTTTTAAGACCCCTTCTTTATTTATTCTATTGGAGAGGTTTTTAAGAAGCAGTTGTTTTTCTTTTTCAGTGAATGATTCTGATGAAGCAAGGTCAAAATATAACTCAACTTTAGAAGAAACTTTATTTACATGTTGCCCACCAGCTCCTGAGCTTCTGACTGCTTTGAAGTGTAGTTCTTTATAAATAGTTTCTTTATTCATTTTTCAAGATCTCTGAATACGAATATAAGTTGTTTTTATTTTTAATAATTTTATCAATAGCCTCAGTTGCTGTGTTAAATCTTTCTTCTTTATTTCCTTTTAATAAAATATAAGGTCTATGATTGTCTTCTAAAGCTTTTTTAAATGCAAGAAACATTTCCTCTCTTTGATCTGGTCTATCTCGCAAGTCATCTGCCTCCCATGGTGTGTCTATATACGTAAGAAAATACAAATCATAACTACTTTCTTGAGCTCCTTTTTCTAATAATGGATCTACATATCCACCATAATATTCCTCAGAATATACTTTAGTTTCTAATAAATCGGTATCACAAATTAGAACTTTGTCAGCTCGCTTTGCTAGTCTATTTTCCAAAGCCATTTGACCAAAGGCAATAGGTAAAATATCTTTAGCCTCACAGGTTCTTCTTTCTTGATTCCATACTTTTTGTAGGTAGGGTCTGGCATATTCTTGAACCCAAACAGTATTATAATGCTTAGCGAGTTGTATAGATAGTGTTGTTTTACCAGTACTTTCTGGTCCAAATAATACTATTTTTACGAGATTAATGTCTTCTTGTCTAAGGTCTTTTTCCATGCGTAATATCCTGCTATTGCTATAAATGTAAATCCTAAATATTGAAAACTAGTAAATGTAAGTCCTTTGTAGAAATATAAAGGGATAGAAATAATATCTCCAATAATCCAAAAGATCCAATTTTCTATTTTTCTTTTTGCCATTAACCACATTCCTACAAAGAAAATTGCGGTTGTAATGGTATCTACATAGGCAACCCAACCGGTCCATTTATCAAATATTTTATAAATAAAATATACAAAGAATAAGGTAGCTATAAAGATAAGAATTCCAATCTTTTTATCTTGTTTAGAGGTTACAGATATGGGTGTCACTTGGGTGTTGTCTACTTTTCTTGTCCAGAGATACCAACCATAAATACTCATTATAAAATAATACCCATTAATCATCATATCTCCTAATAACCCCCATTTAAAGAGTAAATACACAAAAATAGAAGTGCTAATCATACCCATAGGAAATACCAAAATATTATTTTGTTTTGAATACCAAACAGACATAAAACCAAAAATTACAGCATTAATTTCTAATAAGGTATCGGCAGACGAATAGCCTAAGTACTGCCCGAAAAAAAAATCAAAAATTTGACTCATAAGTGCTGCGATCAGAGGTTACTATTTTTAAATTTAATACGGCATTTTCTTGCTGTTCAAAAGATGTTTTTATTTCTTTTGTCAAGAAGGGCATTAATTCGAGATAGTCACCGTAAATTTGAGTACTCATCGGGTTTTCTAAAACTTTAAATTTTGAATTCCGAAGCCTTTTGATAAAATCAATTATAGGAGTTTCAAAATCTTGTTGAAGTGGCATTAAGGTAAGTTCAACAGATATTTTCATACTTGATTTCTACTTTTTAGTTGGTAGTATTTTTTTAATTAGGTTATCATCAGCTAAAATAAGAAGAACTAGATATAAATATCCCGTTTGGAAAGAAATTTAACTGAAGAGATTCACGATCACAAAGTCATTTGGAAATTTCAAATAGCATAAACACAAGTAAATCCCTCAAATTCAAAGAAATGAATGCTATGAGTAGACTCATGTCCTTCATACTTTATAACTCCTGTTGTTTTGGTATCTATAAATAAAAAATCTTCAATATATATATGATGTAAGAATCGTAATTTTTTCTTCCCATATATCTTATATAAAGATTCTTTTGCGCCCCATACAACTGTTAATTTACTTACCAGCGCCTCATGATTAGCTATGGTGTTATATTCTTCTATAGGTGTAAATTTATGAGCAATTTTTACAATTTTATCTCGCTGTTTTTCTACATCAATACCCACAGGGTTTTTTTTAGAAATAATAATGGCTGTAAAAGTAAAAGAATGGGTAATCGAGAGATAATTTTTATCTTTTAAATGAGGTTTTCCAAACGCATCATAAAATACATCTGCATCTGCATATCCTGCTTGTTTTAGCAACTGTCTAACACTCATAAAACCCTTTTGATGCAGAACAGATTTCATAGCCTCTACTCTTTTTTTACTTCGTTCGGTGAGTTTTATACCCATAGTTAAATCTTCTAAAGACTCATCAATCTTCCAGACAAGAACTTTTGTAAAATCATTAACACGGATGGTCTTATATAATGGCATGTTTTAAAAGTTATTACGTAACTTTGTAGTCTTAAATTAGATAAATATAACAATAATAATGAGCACTAATAAAGCTACTTACGTACCCAACAAAGTTAAAGATATTTCTTTAGCAGCATGGGGAAGAAAAGAAATAGAATTAGCAGAGGCAGAAATGCCAGGCTTAATGTCTTTACGAGAAGAATACAAAGATGAACAACCATTAAAAGGAGCTAGAATTGCAGGCTGTTTACATATGACTATTCAAACAGCGGTGTTAATAGAAACTTTAATCGCTTTGGGTGCTGAAGTTACTTGGAGTTCTTGTAATATTTTTTCTACTCAAGATCAGGCAGCTGCAGCAATTGCTGATGCAGGAATTGAAGTCTATGCCTGGAAAGGAATGAATGAAGAAGAATTTGACTGGTGTATAGAGCAAACCTTATTTTTTGGAGAAGAAAAAAAACCATTAAATATGATTTTAGATGATGGTGGAGATCTAACCAATATGGTATTAGATCGCTATCCGGAGTTGGTTTCTGGAATTAATGGATTGTCTGAAGAAACAACAACAGGTGTTCATAGGCTGTATGAAAGAATGAATGCAGGTACATTGCCAATGCCAGCTATTAATATTAATGATTCTGTAACCAAGTCTAAATTTGACAATAAATACGGATGTAAAGAATCTGCAGTAGATGCCATAAGAAGAGCTACAGATATTATGTTAGCAGGTAAAAGAATAGTGGTTTGTGGCTATGGAGATGTAGGAAAAGGAACTGCTGCCTCTTTTAAAGGAGCAGGTTCTATTGTAACGGTTACAGAAATAGATCCAATTTGTGCTTTACAAGCAGCAATGGATGGTTTTGAAGTGAAACGTTTAGAAACTGTCATGGGCAATGCAGATATCATTATTACAACCACAGGAAATAAAGACATTGTTACTGGAACTCATTTTTCATCCTTAAAAGATAAAACCATAGTTTGTAATATTGGTCATTTTGACAATGAACTAGACATGGCTTGGTTAAATGAAAATTATGGTGATACCAAGGTTGAGATTAAGCCTCAGGTAGACAAATATACCATCAATGGAAAAGACGTTATTATTTTAGCTGAAGGACGTTTGGTAAATTTAGGGTGTGCAACAGGGCATCCAAGTTTTGTAATGAGTAATTCATTTACCAATCAAACGTTGGCTCAAATAGAACTTTGGACTAATGTAGCAGCATACAATAATGAAGTATACATGTTGCCAAAGCATTTAGACGAAAAAGTAGCGAAATTACACTTAGCAAAAATTGGTGTAGAACTTACTGAATTACGATCTGATCAAGCAGATTATATTGGTGTAAAACAAGAAGGTCCTTTTAAACCTGAATACTACAGGTATTAAAAGAATACATTTTTTTACATAAAAAAACCTCTCCATATGGAGAGGTTTTTTATTTTTTGACTTTTACAAGTCTTCTATAATTTAATTAACTCCATATCCATATCCATATCCATATCCATATCCATATCCATATCCATATCCATATTTGTCAATTAGTTTATCTGGTTTAGAATCATCAGTTATTATATATCCTATGTTTTTTAAGTTATATTTCTTCTTATAATCTACTACATAGTTAGCCACTTTTTTAGATGAAAAGTTTTTTCTAAAAACATGAATAATATAATCTGATTTTTTTAACAACTCCAATGAATCAACCATAAATAAGACAGGTGCAGTATCAAAAATTATATAATCATATTTTTTCTCTAGGTAAGAAGTTAATTCATCAAATTTTTTGCTATTGTAAATGTTTATTTTAGTGTTAGTTTCTGTCCCAACAAAAAGAGTATCGAGCTGATTGTTGGAGATCTTGTACTCTTCAAAAAGTTCTTCAACTTTATTAGAATTGTCTCTAATTATATCTGTTAATCCCTTGTGTTGAATTTCATTGGAGTCAAATAATTTTGACAAATCAGGATTTCGTACATCAGTTCCAACAAGAATAATTTTTTTATCATTACTGGCTAAAAAAGTTGAAAGATTGAATGCAGTATGTGTTTTTCCTTCATTTTTAATACAAGAAGTAATCATAATTGACTTCCCTTTTTTTGATTTAGGAATCATCAAATTTAAATTATGATAAATTCTTTTCAAAAGCTCGTTATGCAATGCTTTATTCTCATTTGATAGTTTATCTTTTGAAAACTTGATAACTCCTAAAAAATCTATGTTAATGAGCTTTTCTTTAAGGTATTCTATGTCAATAAAAAAAGTTCTAATAAAAAATAAGCTAAGACTAAATCCAACTGGGAGAAATAACCCTGCAAATAAGAAATATGCTAATGTTTTTGACTTATTAGATTTTAATTCTAATACATAATCAACATCATTAATTAATTTAATATTCGACTCTAAAGAGGATAAATTAATTAATGCCTCCTCTTTTTTTTGCGATAAATACGAATACAAATTATTTAAAAGTAAGAGGTCTCTATCTAAATTGCTTAATTCGGATTCTCTGAGAGGTATTACCCCAACCAGTGAATTACTTTTTTGTTTATAATCATCATACCTATTTAATTTCATTTTTAATTTATTAATATAGATATGTAAACTATTTAGAATATTAGATCTTAAGTCTATGAGTTGGTTCTGTGATTGAATTACTAATGGGTTTTTTTCTGTAGCCTCAACAAGTAAATTATTTTTTTCTAAAATAATTTTATTAAACTGAAAAATCATGGCATTAATATTTTCATTTTCAATACCAATATCAGTTGGTAAAAGCTCAAAAGAATTTTGTTTTTCTACTTCATTTAATAATTTAACAGAGAGTTCACTTTGTAATTTATTTTTAAATATTTTTTGCTCAATTTCATTTAAATTATTCAAAACTGAATTAGTTTGAGCTGCAGGCATATATACACCATTTGAAATCTTAAAATCAGAAATTACAGAATTCAAAGAATCAATTTTTATTTTTAATTTAGAAATTCTTGAATCAATAAAATTGATAGACAGTTTATAAACATTTTTTTTCTCTCTTAGATTGTGTTCTTTAATTCCATCTACAATCCCTCTCAGAATTTTTGAATTTAAATCTTTGTTAGGTCCTGCATACGAAATTCTGTAGGTATTTGATTTTTTAGGTTCATTAATTATGTAATTTGATTTTACACCATTGATGGTATTTACCATGCTAAATTGTTTTATTATGTAGGTGTCTTTCCCTTCATAATTTATAAATTTTGGTGTGTATGAAAAAATTGAATTTTCAAACTTCCGTTCTCTTTTTGAAAATGAAAATGTATTATCATTTATTATTATGATAACATTTTCTTTATCATAACTAATACTACATTTATTTTCAGTTATGGTTTGTTTAAAAATAAATTCAAATGGCAGCGATTCTTTTGTTAAAAGTGTATTAGCCTTCCATTTATTCTTTTTAAAATATCTGTAATTAATTCCTAATTTTTCTATTACTTGGTTTAAGATCAATGTTGATTTAAAAATAGAAACTTGATCTTGACTTTTAAGATTATTATTATAAAGAAATTGATATTCATTATTATTGATAAAAGAAGACGGGTCAGATTGATCTTCGCTAACTAATAGTGTAGCATAAGTTTTAAATATATCATGATGATAATAATTATATACAAGTCCGGTAATTAAAAATATGACTATAGACGAAGCAATCAACCACCTGTGAGATAAAACAGTAAATATGATTTCGATTAGATCTGTTTGATCTTCTGAGCTATGTCCGTTCTCAACCTGCATTACCTTACAATTAATACAACTATTGATGTTAATAATGATAGTACTCCAGCATTTCTTAAAATCCCAAAATCAAATGCCAATGAGGCCTTGTCAGGCCTTACATAAATTTTGTCATTTTGTTTGAGAAAATAATATGCTGAGTTAAAAAACTCATGGGAGGTTAGGTCTATATATTGAGTTTCAATTTCGTTATTAGAACTCCTAATGATCATAACTTTAGTTGGATCTGCATTTTTATTAAAATCTCCAGCTCTACTAATGAGTTCTGTAAAAGAAATATTTTGATCTATAACATCAAATGTGCCTGGCCTAGCTACTTCACCTAAAATTGAAACTCTAAAATTCAGAATTTTAGTTCTAACATTTGGATTTTGAGTGTATTCTTTCAATTTTACTTTAATAGCTTCAGAAAGTAAATTACAAGTTAAACCAAAGGCTTTTATTTTTCCTAAAATTGGCAGATCAATATTTCCCATACCGTCTACCAAGTAACCATCTAATTTCCTTGCCTCTGCATTCCGTATTGTTCCTATTTTACTTAATGTTGTTGGTGAAAAAATTGAAGTACTTTGATTGTTCAAGGAAGAAATATTAACATCAATTAAATCTCCATAAGTTATGATAGCTTCTGGAATTTTTAATTTGATGTTATCGGGGATATTTTTAAATAAAACCTTACTATTTGAGCAGCTGGTCAAAATAAAAAATAAAAAAATAATACGTATGTATATTTTACAATGTAGCACGTGAGGGGATTTGTTTTTAATTATGAAGCATAATTACAATTATTTTTATGTACAGATAAATATTTTTATTTTTAATAAAACATCTATTTTTTTAAAAAACATCTTTTTCGTCTCATGCCCATTAGAATAAGGTCTTGTATAGAATCACATCATTACATGCTGATAATGCTGGGAGAAAAGTTATTAGGGATAAATTTATTGGATATAATATTTATTTCAAAAATTTATATTTATTCTTAAGGAGGTATGTTTCTGAATATCCAGTTTTTTCTGAAATTTCTGATATTGATTTTCTATCGTTAAGCATTTTTTTTGTTAACTCTAATCTTTCTTTTTTTATGTATTTAGCGGGTTTGAAATTTTTATTTAAACTATTAATTTCATTGTAATCTAGGTTAAATTCAATTTCTAACATTTTTAAAGTTACACCACTCAAGTTTTTACGAATAAAACGTTTTATACTAAAAACCAATTGTTCATCTGTAATATTTTTTTTGTTTAAAAATTTAATAATTATAATAAAAATAACTGTGAATAATACAACTCCAGCATACAGGTAGTTATTGTTATTCTTGATTTTAAAATCTTTGAAAATTATATTTTTTTTAAAATCATTTACATCATCTATTGAGTATACACCATGAATGCTACCGAAACTTATCTTATTATCTGCTTTATAAACTGCACCTCTATTAAATTCATCAACTATATAATTATCAACTATCTTTTTTTTTGTTTTTTCAAAAATACTTAACCCTTTATCACCAGATAAAAATATTAAATTTTCATAATCAGAAATTGTGTGAGCTGTTGTTTTAATAGAATACTGGTTTACTAATCTTATGCCTTTTTTTGTTCTTTTTAAACTAAGTAATAAATTATTTTTTGAAATCGCATAAAAATAATTACCATCGATATCGCTCTCTAAAATATCTTTAATATCGAATTTGATATCATCCTCTACTATATTTATACTATAGTCTTTTACATTTAAAGACATGTATCTTTTATTGTCTACAAAGTTAAATTCTTCTCGATCTTTAATTCTTGAATCTATCTTATTTCTTACCGGAATAATTTTATTTTGACTAGTATAAACTAAATCAAAAATATTTTGTTCATAATCATATTTGTAAATTCCTTTATCTGAAATAGCTATATACTTAGACTTTTCTATAGCATAAATGTCTGATATTGCTCCATACTCACCTTTAGTTCTTATGGAATTATCATTATTGTACAGCTTAGTCTCAATATTATTTTTATAGCTTAATAAACCATTATAACATACAAAAGTGATACTATCAAATTCTCTAATTTGTCCATCTGTATACGTGATTTTATTTAATTTTTTGCTATTAATATAAACACCACTATAAGTGCCAATTGCATTCTCAGAAATAGATCTTACACTCCCTTGAGGATTAAATGAATATTTAAGGTTGTTGTAAATTAATAATTTCCCTCTTGCTATAACATAAAGGTTGTCGTCTAGGTATGCAAAATCTGTTATTGTTTCCGTGTAAAGTTTAGGATATACATTTGGTGATTCAATAAATTTAACTTTATAATTATTATTTTTTTCAAAAATTGAATTTATTGGGCCAGAAATTGATTTATCAAAAAGAATTAAATTATCACCAGATTCATCAATTTTATGAATGCCATTACTTGAACTTATGTACAATTCATTTTCATAGGAAACAAAATTGTAAAATATCTTATCATCATATATTTTATGAATTGAAAAGTTATTGGCAATTAGTGCGATAATACTTATTATGTATGTAATGTGTGCCATTTAAATCTGATTTTACTACACAATAATACTCTATATTTATTGTTGTGACAAAAATTAAATTATTAAATTATTGTCATATTTACCATTTTTTTATCTAATTATTTCCAATTTTAATAATTTAAAGTAGATTTTCAACATATTGTTTTCTCAATTGTGACAATAGTATGTTTAGAATATTAATCTATTTTTTAATTATTATTGGTCTAAAACAATAAAATTTGTTATTATTACGTCCTAATTATTACTAAAAATTATTTCTTTTACTTAAATAACCTCTCAATATTGAGAGGTTTTTTATCTTTAGCATTAAATACGATCCATGGCGTTTTCAAAAAAGATAGGCTTACTCTTAGCTCCCATACTATTTTTTATAGTTCTAAATCTTCCTTTTCATTTGGTTTCTGAAACCGGAGATGCTGTAATAGCTGTTGCTATTTGGATGGTGATTTGGTGGATTACTGAGGCAGTGCATATTGCAGTTACTGCTTTGTTACCTCTTATTTTATTTCCATTATTAAAAGTAATGCCCATTGCAGACGTAGGGGCCAATTATGGGAGTCCTATTATCTTTTTATTTTTTGGTGGATTTATCTTGGCCTTAGCTTTAGAGAAAGTTAATCTACATAAAAGAATTGCGCTTACCATTATAAAAATGACTGGCACCACCCCAAATAAAGTTGTTCTTGGGTTTATGATTGCTACTGCATTTATGAGTATGTGGATTAGCAATACCGCAAGTACCGTAGTGATGTTACCCATAGCCATTTCTGTGATAAAATTACTCATAGATGATCAAGACGGATTTACCAAAGGAGATAAAAACTTTGCTTTAAGTGTGATGCTTGGCATTGCCTTTTCTGCCAATGCAGGAGGTATTGCTACGGTAATTGGAACGCCACCAAACTCTGTATTAATAGGCTTACTAGAAAGTGAATACAATACACAAATCTCTTTTTTAAAATGGATGACTATGGGATTGCCATTTTCTGTCATCATGGTGAGTTTGTGTTATTTAGTATTGGTAAAAATTATGTTCCCTTGTAATGATATTCAGTTTTCGGCCTCAGTAAATGTAATTTCTAGCGAATTAAAAAGCTTAGGAGCTATTTCTAAAGAAGAGAAAAGAGTACTTACTGTTTTTGCAGTCACTGTTTTTTTATGGATATCAAGAACCCTTATTAATTATATTTTTCCAGGCCTTCAACTATCAGATACCATTATTAGTCTACTAGCTGCAGTTTCTTTATTTGCTATTCCATTAAGCTTTACAAAAGGAAATTTCATATTGCATTGGAACGATACCAGTAAGCTGGCTTGGGGTATTTTATTACTATTTGGAGGAGGTTTAGCCTTAGCAAAAGGAATGGCTACCAGTGGTTTGGTAGCTGTTATTACAGAAAGTATTCAAAACGGTGGCTTTAGCCCAATAATTGTAGTGTGTTTGCTAATAGTATTAATGCTATTTATGACAGAGCTTATGAGCAATGTTGCATTGGTAGCCGTCTTGGCTCCTGTGGTTGCTGGTATTGCTATTGGTTTAAACATTCCAATATTAAATGTATTGATTCCTGTAACCATGGCAAGTAGTTGTGCCTTTATGTTGCCCATGGCCACTCCACCAAATGCCATTGTATTTGCCAGTGGGTATGTAAAAGTGAGTGAAATGGTACGTGCTGGAGTACTTTTAAATCTCCTAGCAGTAGGTTTACTTATTTTGTATTACATATTTGTAATTCCATTTATTTTTTAACCCAACCAACCCTCTCTGTCTAAACTTCGGTATTGTATAGCTTCTGCTATGTGAGATGATGTTATATCCTCTGATGCATCTATATCTGCAATGGTTCTAGACACTTTTAAAATTCTGTCATAGGCTCTAGCTGAAAGATTTAATTTTTCCATGGCAGTTTTTAATAAAGACAAACTATCTGCAGATAGCTTACAAAATTCACGGATGTGTTTTACGTTCATTTGTGCATTATAGTGTACATTTTTGAACTCTTTAAAACGCAGTGTTTGCAACTCTCTTGCTGCAGTAACTCGTTTTCTAATGACCATCGAAGATTCTCCTTTACGTTCTTCTGAGAGTTTCTCAAAAGGAACTGGGGTTACTTCTATATGAATGTCTATTCTATCTAATAGTGGGCCGGAGATTCTTCCTAAATAGCGCTGCATTTCTTGAGGTGAACTTGCCAAGGGGTTGTTTCCATCATTAAAAAAACCAGAAGGGCTAGGATTCATACTAGCCACCAACATAAAACTACTAGGGTAGGTAACCGTAAAACGTGCCCTAGAGATGGTTACCTCCCTGTCTTCAAGGGGTTGCCTCATCACTTCCAAAACCGTTCGTTTAAATTCTGGTAGTTCATCTAAAAACAACACCCCATTATGAGATAAAGAGATCTCTCCAGGTTGAGGGTATTGTCCGCCCCCAACCAAAGCTACATCTGAAATGGTATGGTGTGGTGCTCTAAACGGCCGTTCATATAACAAACCGTGATCTTTTGTTTTACCCACTACAGAATGAATTTTGGTAGTTTCTAAAGCTTCTTCTAAAGACATCGGCGGTAAAATAGAAGACAATCTTTTTGCCAACATGGTTTTCCCAGATCCTGGTGGGCCAATGAGAATAATATTATGCCCTCCAGCTGCGGCAATTTCCATGCACCGCTTAATAGATTCTTGCCCTTTTACATCAGAAAAGTCAAACTCGGGAAGCGCTAAATTTTTATAAAACTCAGCTTTGGTATCTACCTTGGTGGGTACTATCTTTTTTTTGCCATTAAAATGCTCAATAACTTCCATGATGTTGTCTACACCCAATACCTCTATACCTTCAACAATGGCTGCTTCCCTAGCATTTTTTTGAGGAAGAATAAAGGATGTAAACCCCTCTTCTTTGGCTTTAATAGCAATAGGCAAAGCTCCTTTTATAGGTTGTACATTGCCATCTAAAGACAATTCTCCCATCATCATATATTGTGCTAAATCTGTAAAAGTTATTTGCTTGGAGGCTGTTAAAATACCTATGGCTAGGGTTAAATCATAGGCAGCCCCCTCTTTACGGAGGTCTGCAGGAGCCATGTTAATGGTTATTTTTTTCCCGGGTAATTTAAAGTTGTTGTTGTTAAGGGCTGCAGAAATACGATAACTACTTTCGCGAACAGCATTATCTGGCAAACCTACCAAATGATATCCTATTCCTTTGTCTATATTTACTTCTACCGTTATGGTGGTGGCTTCTATGCCAAAGACGGCAGAACCATATACTTTTTCTAGCATTTTTTCTTTAAATGTACTCAATAATTTTACTAAAAAAAAGAATAGAGAAGGTGTTTTTTACATATAAGACAGGGGTTCCCCATAAATAAGGAGGTGTAGAATTTACCAATTTGCAGGGGTCGTATTCTTAATAAAATATTTTTTTTACACAATAAAAATGGGCTTTTGAAACTGATATACCTGTTCAAAAAAACCAGTTTAGAAAGCATCCTTGGTTCACTTAGTTAAGTTTTTAGTACTAATAAAATTAAAAAATAGTACTTATTTGTTTTTTGAATTTATATCAGGAAACCTTCCCCAATTTCCACCTCCGTCATAGTCGACGGGATTATCATCCTCAATATTCGTGTAATTTTCTCCCAACTGTTTTTTAGAATTATTGGAAATATTCCAAATAAAAAAAAACAGATAAACTGAAAATATCACAAAACCAATTACAAAAAATAATATACTCATGACTCTTTATTTTGAATCTGATTAGCCGCTATTGAAAATAACAAAATAGTTCCCGGCCAATGTGCAGAGTACTGAGCCTCCTCAATATTACCAACTAAACCTAAACCAACAGAATATAATAAACAAATAAAGGCAAAAATCACTGCGTACCACTTAAATATGACTTTTTTCATTTTAAAAATTAATATGATGAATATAAAATATTAAAATTAACCTCTTTTTGTGTCTTTCTCAATATCATTTACAACGGATTTTATATATTTTATTCTCTTTTTATCAGAGACAAATGGAACGGACCAAAATTGTTTAGTTTTTGAAAAAAGAGAATACCTCCAACCAAAAACAAAAGTATAAACTCCCATGACTAGCCTTAGTTTTACAGAATTTAAATAAAGAGTTATAACAGGGATTGCAGGAGCACCATGAGTAACATAGGTTCTTACTTTTTTTGATTTTAAAAGAGGTTTTGGATAAGCATATAGTTTGGTAATATTAATAAATTCATATGCATAACCTGGAGTAAAAACTTCATCAAAGAAAATTTCCATTCTAGGAGTTAGTCTGAACCACCAAACAGGAGAAATAATATATATACTTTCAGACCAAGTTACCATTTCTTTGTATTTGGAGATTAATTCTTCTCGAGGGCGAGTAAAACTATCTCTATACAAGTCAATAATTTTTGTTTCTTGTTTATTTTTTTCTAACGTATTTTTTATGGCTAAAAAAATACCATTGTAGCAAAACGAGCTTTTATCTGGGTGTCCAATTATAATTAAATTTTTCATTCGATTTGAGGTTCGTTTATTTCTTATTATTTGGCAACTTTTTTAAAGTAGTTTAACTTAACTTTTAATTGCGTTCTACCAATAATTAATGCAGCAGTTATTATAATGATATTTTTTATGATATATTGTCCTTCCAAAGTTGGTAGTAAAGGATTTGAATTTTGAAAAGTTACGTCTGGTAATATTACCAGAGGTAAAAAAGTTCCAGTCATTTGAAGTAACAGCAAAATCATTGCGATAAGTGTTGTTTTTCTGAATAAAAAAAAGACGGCAATCAAAATTTCCCAATAACCAATTATCACAGTCCAAACCGTAGCATCTAAAAATGGCATCCAATAAACTGTATCTTTCACTAATTCTTGGGCAGGAGATAAATGAACTATTTTTAGGAATCCAAACCAGAAAAAAATAATAAATAATGGTATTCTTACAAGGAAATCATTGGTGTTGAATTTGTACATAAAAAATTAAAAATATTTCACAAAAATACCTGTTTTATTAATAGATTATGTTAATTAAATTTTAAAACACAATTAAATATTGGTTGAAAAAATAGTTTTAAATATTAAACACACTCAATAATTTTACAAAAAAAAGTACCTAGGAGCTTTTTTTTATTATATAGGGTAATGTCTCCCTAGAAATTGGGAGGTCTATATTTTATTATATATGGGGATTGTTTGGTATGTTTAATTTTCTCAATTTTATTGTCAATTAAATAATAAGAAATGAATCATAAAAAGTTATTGGCTATACTATTTACAGCATTACTTTTTATTTCTTGTAAAGATGAGATAAAAATTGAAGGAAAATGGTTTGTTGATAAATCTCAAAGTAAAAATGGTAAATTGAAAAAACCAATCAATAAGTGGATAGAATTTTACCCAAATGGAACTCTAATTGGAGGAAAAAGAGGAGAGTCTGAAATTAAAAATGGGATTTGGAAATATGATTCTATAAACAATAAATTAATTGTAGGCTCGAAAAAAAAATATGGTGGTGAAGGAATTTATACCCTACAGAAAATAAGTGAAAATGAAATGATTTTAGTTAATGATACTACTAAAGTATTTTTTAAAAAATAAAAGTAGATTGGACTTAAAAAATAAGCAAACAAAAGCAATCCTTATAGGGACTTTAATTGGTGGTCTTGTTTATGCTGGACTCATGACTTTATTTGACTATTCTTACAAAAAAGATTTCAGTATTGGAAAATTTTCGGCTAACTTTATCTTTTTTGGAATATTCATGGGTTGGTTAACTTATTATAATTTAAAGAAGCAATCAAAAAAATAATGATGCTGTTAAAGAAGTATTTTAAAAATGTATGGACATTAGAATGGAAAAACGATGCGCCTATATTAAAAAGATTACTAATCACATTAGTGCTACTTAGTCCTTTTTTAGTTTTTCTTCTTTATCATATTTTCTTATGATAAAATTACCTGTATTACAAACTCCTTAGGCAGAATTTCTACTCGCATTAATATTACCAAACAACGAACGTGTTACCATTTTTTGGAAGGTGTCTAATTCTTTAGCAGACGGTCTTTTGCTGGCCAAAATTTCTTGTATTTTTTTTAAAGCATATTGTTGTATGGTAAGCAACGGTAGTACAATATCTTCACGTATTTCTATAGAAGCTTTTCCGTCTGGGTAGTTTTCCATAAGTTCTGTATGATCTGCTATTTTTAGCAACAAGCGTTTGGTGGTTTTGTATTCTTCGTAAATAAGTTTCCAGAATTCGCCAAATTCTTCGTCCTCTGCCATATAAGCCGTGAGTTCAAAAAACGATTTTGTTAAACTCATTACACTATTTTCTAAGAGTGTTTTTAGAAAGTCTGAGTTGTTATAAAAATCGATTAGTTTATCAAACTCCCCTTTGTCTTCATACTTTTTTAAGGCAGTTCCTACCCCATAAAATCCTGGAACATTTTGTTTTAACTGGCTCCAACTCCCTACAAATGGAATGGCTCTTAAATCTGAAAAATCTAAGGTATCGGATTGTGATCGCTTGCTTGGTCTACTTCCAATATTGGTTTTTGCATAGTATTGAAGCGTACTCATTTTTTCTAAATACGGTAAAAATTTCTCATGGTTTTTAAAGGCCACGTAGGTTTCGTAACTTGTGTTTGCAATGTCGTTCATAATTACACGATGTACATCACTTAGTTGATCTTTTTGAAAAACTTCGTTTTTAATTCCAGAACTTAACAGCTGTTCTAGATTAAACTGAGAAGAACTTATGGTTCCAAAATTAGAACTTATGGTTTGCCCCTGAATGGTAAGCTGTATTTCTTTGTCTTCTATGGTAGGGCCTAAAGAGGCATAAAACTGGTGTGTTTTTCCTCCACCACGCGCCGGTGGTCCTCCACGTCCGTCGAAGAAAATAACCTCAATACCAAATTCTCTAGAAATTGCCGTGAGTTCTTCTTTGGCTTTAAAAATAGACCAATTGGCCATTAAATACCCCCCATCTTTAGTACCGTCTGAAAAACCAAGCATAATGGTTTGCTTGTCTTTACGTTGGCTTACATGTTTCCTATACGCTTTATTTGTATATAATGTTCTCATTACCGAGGCAGCATTTTGTAAATCATCTACGGTTTCAAAAAGAGGAATTACATCTACTGGTAATACATCACCAAAACCAGATAGGTTTAGCATGGCAAAGGTTTGCATTACATTTAACGCAGTTTGGTTGTTGCTAATAATGTATCTATTGGCACCGCGCTTTCCATTTCTATATTGTATTTCTTTGATGGCTTGTATAGACTGTAGTGTTTTTACCAACATTTCATCTGAAAAAATGGTCGGATCGATATCACCTTTAATTTCTGAAAGAATGGCAACTTGCTTCTTTTCAGATAATGTTAAGTAGTTTTCTGGAAAGGTAGTGTCTTTAGTATCCAATAATTCTTGCACCATATTGGTAAATGCATTGTGATGAACTCTACTGTCTTGCCTAATGTCTAGAGTGGCAAAATGAAAGCCAAAAATAGACACCTTGTGAATTAAATCGTCTAGTTCTTCCAAAAACAATGATTTGTGTTCTTTAACAAGAATTACTCGTGCTTTGTTTAATTCTTCTAGTAGAATTTTTGAAGAAAAGTTGACAACTTTATAGCTTTTTGTAATGTGCTTATTCAGTCTTTTTTCTACTCTAATTAAGATCTCTTCTATTCCTTTAAAGGTAAGTCTCCTTCTTAATTTTCTAATGTCTCTGTGGTAGTTTTTAAGAATGGTTTGGCGCAATCTCTCGGCTACTTTAATGGTGATTTCTGTGGTAACAAAAGGGTTTCCATCTCTATCGCCTCCTGGCCAAAAACCAAGATCTATAATTTCATTATCTAAAACCTCACCATCGTATACCTGTTGTTGTACAAAATTGTAAATCGTACTTACAGAATGGTATAATACATTTTCTAAATACCAAATAAGGCTTACAGCCTCATCATAAGGGGTTGGTTTTTGTTTTTTAAAAAAGGGAGTTTTTCCTAATTGAGCCAACAAGTTTTTGATAAGTAATAAGTCATCATTTTGTATGGCTTTGTCTAAATCTGTAATAATTCCTAGAACATTACCAGGGTAAAATTGAGTTGGATGTGCTGTAAGAACAATACGAACTTTAAATTCTTTAAGATATTGCTGTAGTTCTTCTTTTTTATTTTGAGAGAATGCAGCATCTTTAGAGCTTCGTAAGGTTCCAATACCCTCCATATTGTTTACATTTTCAAATTCTGCATCTTCAATGGCATCAAACAATACGATTTGTCTTTCTATATACTGTATAAAACGAAATAATAAATGAACTTTTTCTTCTTCAGTAGGGTTTTCTTGGTATTTTTTAAAGAAATAATCTACTATTTGTGTGGGGTTTTCACCAAGTGAGAAGCCTTTTTTACACACCTCATGAAATAGAGGTAATAACACTCCAGTATTGCTAATAGAATCAAAAGGTAAGGTCATAAATATACTGTTGTATATTTGGTATTTTGAGACTACATTATCGTTAAATTTGGAGAGCTTCAGTGCGCTAGACATAGGAAAATAATTGAAACGTAAAATTACAAAAAAACCCTATTAGCTATTGGTTTCACTAGGTTTTTCTACGAAAACGATGTAAAACAGGATGTTGTATTTATTTTGGCATCCAACGTTGCATAGAATATCCAAAAAGAAGACCACCCAACATCCACAATGGAAATGCAATCCCTGTTTTTTTTAGAGTGATGTCTTCATCATTAAAATAAGGGAAAATAAATGTTAGTAGAATAAACATTCCAATCCCCCAAGGCAAGCCAATCTTAAGAATCTGTTTAAGTTTATTTGACATTCTTAAAATTTATAATTCCTTCTTGCAACCAAGCGAGGTAGGTATCTATATCTGTATATTGTTCAGCCCTATTTAGTATTTCAAATTCTGAAGTTAGTTGAACATAATAGGGTTGAGATGCTGTTTTAAAATTTACCGTTTGAAAGGTAGCCCACTTGTCTCCAACAGTTGTGATCTCTTTTAATTGTCCGTTGGCTCGCTTAAAGTTAAATTGGGCTTTTTCAGGTAATTCCTTTCTGTCATCTACATACAATGAAATTAAAATATAGTCTTCTTTTAATAGTTTGTAAATAGCAGGGTTACTCCATACATTTTCTTCTACCTTTCTGCAATTAACACAGGCCCAACCTGTAAAATCTAATAAGATGGGTTTGTTTGCAGCTTTTGCTGCTGTAAGTCCTTCCTTAAAATCTTTATAGCAGTTTAAGCCCAAGGGACAATCGTTTTCTTGTTCATAAATACTGTAAAATTGAGGAGGTGGAAAACCACTCAATACACTTAAATTCCAGCTTGGTGTTTTAAAAGTTCCTGGAATAAGATAGATTACAAATGCAAGAACTAAGATTCCAAAAGATCCTCTAGAGAATGAGATTTTTTTATCGGTACTGTCGTGTGGGAAGCGTATCCTTTTTAGGATATAGAGTGCCAATCCAATAAAAATAACAATCCATATGCCAATAAATATCTCTCGTTTTAAGAGATCCCAATGGGCAACGAGATCGGCATTAGATAAGAACTTAAAAGCAAAAGCCAATTCTAAAAACCCAAGAATAACCTTGGTCGTATTTAACCAACCTCCAGAGCTAGGGATAGACTTTAACCAATTTGGGAATAAGGCAAATAAAGTAAAGGGTAGTGCTAAGGCCAATCCAAAACCAGTCATTCCAGCACTCAATTGCATGGCTCCGCCATCTGCAGATAAAGAGCCTGCCAATAAAGAACCTAAAATAGGACCCGTACAAGAGAATGAAACTATTGCTAAGGTTAGGGCCATAAAGAAAATACCAATAAACCCACCAATGTTAGAGGCAGTATCCATTTTATCTCCCCAAGAACTTGGTAAGGTAATTTCATAATATCCAAAGAAAGAAAAGGCAAAGAACACTAAGATGGCAAAAAAGAAACTATTTAACCATACATTGGTTGAGATGGTATTTAAAATTTCTGGATTTATACTATCTAAAAAGTGAAAGGGAAGACTTAACAATAGATAGATAACAACAATACATATACCGTATAGTATGGCATTGCTAATTCCTTTGGCTTTGGTTTGAGATTGTTTAGTAAAGAATGATACCGTTAAGGGAATCATTGGAAATACACAAGGGGTTAAAAGGGCTAATAAACCTCCAATAAAACCTAGCAAGAAAATGGTAAATAAACCTTCTTTTTGTTGTTTTTCGTCTGTATCTTGTTCTAAAAGCCTCTTGTTTTTTAGTGGAAGAACTAATTGATTGGATAGTTGTTTGCTTTTTTCGTCTAGTTCAACCTCTTTGGTAACTATAGCTTTTCCATCTAAAGAAAAGGTAAAATCTTCTTCAATTTGAATACAAACCTCTTTACATACCTGTGCAAAAAAGGTTAATGTAATACTAGTAATATCTGTATTGGTAAGTTGTATTCGTTGGGTAATAATGGCTTTTTCTTTAAAGAAAACCTCTTCTTTTTCCCATACATCGCTGTATTCTTTATAGGTCTTACTTTCTACTGCTTTGTCAATTAGCTGAAATCCTGTAGCGTTTTTAGCAGCCGAAATTTCCAGCGGCAGCGAAGCATCTTCTGGATTGTATTGAGAATACAAATGCCATTGGTCTAAAATCTTAACTGTAAAAATTAAATCATAGGTGTCTTCTGATATTTTTTCAATGGAGGTAGAAAAAACAGCTGGATTATTTTCTGTTTGAGCAAAACTGTTGAGGGTAAAAAACAATAAAAAAAGGATTCCTAATTTTTTCATGGTAGATAGGATATTTTTAATCGACTTTTACTTGTTTTGTTTGCTAAATATCGCCGATCTTGTCTAAGCCCAATTACCCAAATAATATGGTCTTTGGCATCTGTAAGCATCCAAATTTTTTCTTTATCGAGCAAAGATAATTTATTGTCTTTAAAAAGTTGACTTATTTTCTTATTACCTGTCATTCCAGTTGGATACATGGCATCTCCATGATGCCATTTTTTTAGAGATAACGGATAATTAATCAAATCATTATCAATAATAATTTGATGCTTGTTTTTACAGGTATAATCGTCTGTGTTTTGAATGGTAAGCTTAATGGGGTTTGTGATTTCTGACACTTTTTGGTCGATTAGAATAGGGCCTTTTATAGATTGACTTTTATTGATAGTTGTTACTATTAGAAAATTTCTATCTTTCAATAACCGATGTGTGTTAGAAAATACTTGTTTGCCTGGTTGTGCAGAAATTAAATCAACAATATCATTCCAAGCAGTAAATCCATATCCTTGCAGAAGTTGATATAGATACGCTTTCTTGTTTGAAAGCTTATCGATTTCTTTACAACTTATTTTCAGTAAATCATTTTCGTAAGAAACAACGTTAGCAGTAATATTTTTTACAGCATCATTTATAATAGACTGGCTTTCATTTAAATATTCTATGGTGTTTTGAAAACTTTCTAAAACATGTGGATTTAATTCTTTTAAAATAGGAATAACTTTGTGACGTACTTTATTTCTGACATACTTTACACTAGCATTTGATTTGTCCTCTCTCCAAATAATTTCATTTTTTATAGCAAATAGAATAATTTCATCTCTAGAGAAAGCTAATAACGGTCTGATAGATTTTTGATTCACTGGGGGAATACCTGTAAATCCTTCCAGACCAGTACCTCGAGTAAGATTTATAATGAAAGTTTCTAGATTATCATTGGTGTTGTGTGCTGTTAACACATAATCATACCCTTTTGAATCTATGAGTTCATAAAACCAAGTATAGCGTAAATTTCTTGCAGCCACCTGAATGGAAATCTTATTTTTTTTGGCATATTTTTCTGTTTCAAAAGAGGTCGTATATACAGGTGTTTTAAGTGTTTTTACTAAAGATTTTACAAAGGCTTCATCATCATCACTTTCTTGCCCACGTAAGTTAAAGTTACAATGGCATAAAGAAAAGTTGAGGTTTAATTGACTGCATAAATGTGCTAGCACAACACTGTCTATTCCACCAGAGATGGCAATAAGAAGTTTACTATCCTCTAAAAAAGGAAAGTTTTGATAAAGATGTTGTTTAAATTTCTGTAGCATTGATCTTACAAAAATATGGAAATTAAAGTTGAGAACTTATCCAGTTTACAGCATCTATCAGCATTTCATTTTTGCACAAATCATTTTGTAACTCATGATACCCATTTTCATACAATTTCAGAGTTGCTCTATTCGCATTATTAGCAAATTCTTGTGTTCCTCTATAATCGATAATCTTATCACCTGTTCCATGTAATAATATTATTGGGACGTTCAGTTTAGATGCATTATCAATGGCCCATTTTCCAGAATCAATGAACGTTAAAGAGAAGTTAGGGCTAATCTTTGAATGAATTAAAGGGTCATTTATATAGGCATCAACTTCTATTTTTTCTCGAGAGATATCATTCGGATTTATCTCATTACCCATAGTTACCGAAGGTGCAATTTTTTGCAATAACTTTCCTATAGCTAATTTAAATTTTGGGGGCTCAAAAGCCAATTTCAAAAAGGGGCTTGTGGCAATAATTCCCTGTAAATTACATGTTTTTTTTAGAGCATAATTAATCACAGTATTTCCTCCCATGGAATGACCGTATAAGAAAATAGGGCTGTTTGGGAAAAACTCTTTTGCTTTTTCTATGGTTGTAGCTAGGCTTTCTAATACAGCTTCAAAGCTAGGGTTGTGACCACGTTTTCCAGATGTTTTTCCATGTCCAAAATGATCAAAAGCAACAACAGAAAAATTATGTTCATTTAACTTACTGGCCACATGCATGTAGCGTCCAGAGTGTTCGCCCATGCCATGAGCCAGAACAACAACAGCTTTAGTTTTTTTTGCTTCCCAGCATTGACCAAAAAAAGTGGTTTTGTAAATATGAAAATTAAATTCTTTATGAGCCATCATTAGTTTTTTTTAACCAAACTCTAATACTTTTACGAAGCAATTCTTCTGGTCTTGGTAAAGGAATGGTTTTACCAAATTGTTTACTTCTTTTAAATTTTGAAAATGTAATTTTTAGTTGTTTCCATGCTTCTGGATACATCTTTAAAAATGTATTAAAAAAGAGTTGCTCTGTAGCTTTTTCAGTAAGACTCTTATAAACAGCCTCAAATTTCTCTTCTTGATTTGGAATCATAGTTCGTTAGAATTTGTTAAAACAAATTGCATTGCCTTTGCTTTTAATAAACATTCTTCATATTCTTTTTCCGGAGAAGATTTTGCCGTAACAGCACTTCCTACTGAAAATGAAAGGTACTTTTTTTCTGCATCATACAAAATACTTCTAATCACTACATTAAAATCAAAATTACCATTGGGAGTGAAATAACCAACAGTTCCCGAATACAAACCTCGTTTAGTTTCTTCGAGACTTTCAATAATTTTCATGGCAGATATTTTTGGAGCCCCCGTCATACTCCCCATAGGAAAGGTATCCTTAATGACATCGACAAGATGAACATCATCCTTGATTTCAGAGACTACAGTAGAGATCATTTGATGTACCTGTTTAAATGAAGACACCTTACATAATTCTTCTACTTGTACACTTCCTTTTTTAGCAGATTTAGATAAATCATTTCTAACTAAATCAACAATCATAATATTTTCTGATCGTTCTTTTGTGTCTTTTGATAGGGCTGTGGCTGTTTTTTGATCCTCTAAACGATTTTCAAAACGTTTGGCAGTTCCTTTAATGGGTTGTGAAATAATCTTACGTCCTTCTTTCTTTAAGTATCTTTCTGGGGACGCACAAAGTAAAAATTGGTGATCGATTTTTAAAAATGTAGCAAATGGTGCTTCAGAGATAGTATTTAAATCTTCATAGATGTCCAGTGGATTGATACTGGTATTTTTTGCATAAAATTCCTGGCAAAAATTAACTTCGTAAACATCACCTTTATGAATGTATTCTAGTATTTTATCTACTTTTTTAAGATAGTCTTTTTTTGAAATTCGTGATCTAATTTCAATTTTCTCCTTACTTATATTAGTATTTTGTGGTTTCAGGACAATATCACAAATTGCTTTAAAATCTGTATCAATTTCATCTTCAACCATACTTAAATAGCGAAATTCTACGCGATTATCTTTTATGAAAAGAATTTTTTGTGGTTGAAAGAAAAATAACTCTGCAAACCCCAAATCATCAACATTTGTGGATGTTAAGTTTTCAGAGGCATTTTTCACATCATAACTGATGTAACCAAACAAATAATCTTGGGTGATAGTTTGGTATTCCTTTAGTTTTTCAAATGCATGTTCTGCATCTGTTTGAATACTCGTAAACTCCTCAAGAGCAAGAATATTATCAAAATTACTATGTTCTAGATGATGTTTGTTAGAGTCTAACCAGATAGCAGTCTCGTATTGCTGTGCCCATCTCAATAATTTTTCATGGAGATTAGAAGCAGATTCTACAGAGTAAGTACGTGTTGTTCTTTGCATTTTGGAGGCAAAAAGTCTAAACTGAATTTTGCTGTTTTATTAAAAAGCAATGATCGGAAGGAACTTCCGATCATTGGGTGTTTATAAATGTAATATATCTTTAGGCGTTTAATGGTTTTCCATCCCAAGCTGCTTTAGCGGCTTCTTTCATAGCCTCAGAATAGGTTGGATGTCCATGACAAATCCTTGCTAAGTCTTCAGCAGAAGCTCTGTACTCCATAGCAACAGCCGCTTCCATAATTAAATCTGCTGCTCTTGCACCTACAATATGAACTCCTAAAACTTCATCTGTTTCTTTGTCGGCTAGTACCTTTACAAACCCATCAACATCTCCACTAGCTCTTGATCTCCCTAGAGCTCTCATAGAAAATTTACCAGATTTATATTGAACACCTGATTCTTTTAATTCTTGTTCTGTTTTTCCTACGGCTGCAACCTCAGGCCAAGTATATACAATTCCTGGAATTAAATTATAGTCTATATGTGGTTTTTGTCCCGCTATAAGTTCAGCAACTACCACACCTTCTTCTTCAGCTTTATGAGCTAACATGGCTCCTTTAACTACATCTCCAATTGCATAGATATTTGGAATATTAGTTTGTAGATGATCATTTGTTGCTACTTGACCTCTTTCGTTTACCTTAACACCAATATTTTCTAATCCTAATCTATCTGTATACGCTTTTCTTCCAACAGACACTAGACAATAATCACCTTTAAATACGATTTCTTCTCCTTTTTTATTGGTTGCTTTTACAGTAATTTCATCACCGTTTCGTTGTACATCATTTACCCCATGTTTGGTAAAGAATTTTACTCCTTGCTTTTTAAGTACTTTTTGAAGCTCTTTGGAAACATCTGCATCCATACCAGGAACAATCTTGTCCATGTATTCAATCACACTTACTTCTGCACCCAAACGCTTGTATACAGAACCTAATTCTAAACCAATTACTCCACCACCTATAACTACTAAATGTTTTGGTATTTCAGGAAGCTTTAAAGCTTCTGTAGAAGTAATAATTCTATCTTTATCTAATTCAATAAAAGGTAAAGAAGCGGGTTTAGATCCGGTTGCAATAATAATGTTGGTTCCTTCTATAGTTTCGTCAGATCCATCATTTTTTGAAATTTTCACATGGGTAGTATCTACAAAAGATCCCATTCCTTCAAAAACATCAATATTGTTTTTGTCCATCAAATATTTTATACCTCCAGTGGTTTGCTCTACAACACTAGCCTTACGTTCTATCATTTTTCCAAAATCAATCTTTGGAGGATCGATTAAAATTCCATGTTCTTCAAAATGCTTCACAGCATCATAATAATGATGAGAAGAATCTAACAAGGCTTTTGAAGGAATACAGCCAACATTTAAACAGGTTCCCCCCATGGTAGCATACTTTTCTATAATGGCAGCTTTTAAGCCCAATTGAGAGGCTCTTACTGCAGAAATATATCCTCCAGGACCAGAACCAATAACGATAACATCGTACTTCATTTTAATTGAATTATTTGTATTACAAAAGTACTCATTATTCTTAAAATTATAATGGATTTTTTATCTTTAAACCACAAATATAAATTCAGTTTAAAATCCTAAAATAAATAAGATTATTTTTGTGAATTATTTGTAAAAACCAACTTTTTGAAGCATCATGTTTTTATCATAGGGTCTGTATGGGTAGAGCCAAATTCATCAGCTGCTGG
Source organism: uncultured Flavobacterium sp. (assembly GCA_913061465.1). Lineage (GTDB taxonomy): Bacteria > Bacteroidota > Bacteroidia > Flavobacteriales > Flavobacteriaceae > Polaribacter. Next base: position 3,696 of record CAJXSU010000015.1, on the reverse strand, counting down.
TAGTAGGATGCTTCAGCTAATGACTTCTTTTTTATCAAAAGGTTGGCGTATTACTTTTGGAACAGTTTCTCATAAGAACCCAAATGCTATAGATCTAACTAAATTTGGTATTGAGGAGGTTTGCTTAGAGCTAAACTCTTCAAGCTTTGACGAGTTCATAACAGATTTAAAACCAACAATAGTTGTTTTTGATCGTTTTATTACAGAAGAACAATTTGGTTGGCGAGTTGCAGAATATTGTCCAAAAGCGCTACGTGTCTTGGATACTGAAGACCTTCATTGCCTCAGAAAAACTAGACATGAAGCCCTTAAAAAAGGAATTGAGTTTAGCAATGAAATCCTCTTAAATTCAGAGATCTCTAAACGAGAAATCGCAGCAATTTATCGCTGTGATATTTCTTTAATCATTTCAACATTTGAGATGAAGTTATTGAAAGAAGTATTTAAAATTGATAAAAGCTTGTTGTATCATTTACCATTTTTATTTGATAAAATTGATGAAAATAATTCATGGAAACCCTATGATGAAAGACATCATTTTGTATTTATTGGAAACTTTCTTCACGCACCCAATCTAGATGCAACAATTCAATTAAAAAAACATATTTGGAAAGAAATTCGAAAAAGAATTCCTATGGCTGAGCTTCATGTTTATGGAGCGTATCCAACTCAGCAAGTTTTGGAATTCACCAATGCTAATGAAGGCTTTTTTGTTCATGGTTTTGTAGAGGATGCTTCATTGGTTCTTGAAAACAGTAGAGTTTTACTAGCGCCTTTGCGTTTTGGGGCAGGTATCAAAGGTAAGTTTACTAGCGCTATGCTTAGTGGAACTCCTAATATAACTACAAGTATTGGTGCAGAAGGGATGTGTAGTGATGAGCTGCCATGGAATGGTTTTATTGTAGATGAAATTGAAGATTTCATAGACAGTGCTGTTGAATTATATACCAACGAAAAACGATGGATACAAGCTCAGCAATATGGGGTGCAAATTATAAATTCTAAGTATAATAAAGAATTAATTGAAGATGACTTTATTAGCTATATGCTAGAAATTTTATCCAATTTAGAAGACCACAGAAATAATAATTTTACAGGAAAAATGCTGCTTCATCATTCCTTACAAAGCTCAAAATACATGAGTAAATGGATTCAAGAAAAAAACAGTAATTTACAATAACCCTGCTCTTTTTAACAGCGCCTCTGGTTTTGGTTCCTGGCCTCGAAAACGCTTGTATAAAATCATTGGCTTTTCAGTACCTCCCTTACTTAAAACATGTTCTTCAAATTTAGCTGCAACTTCTTTATTGAAAATCCCTTTTTCTTGAAAGTATTCAAAAGCATCAGCATCTAAAATCTCGGCCCATTTGTAGGAGTAATATCCTGCTGAATATCCGCCTTGAAAAATATGGGAAAAAGCAGTACTCATACAATTTTCAGAAACATCAGGGTACAATTGGGTTTCAGAAAAAGCTTGGGCTTCAAACTTTTTTACAGATGAGATATTTTCTGGAGTCTTGCCTCCATGCCAAGACATATCTAATAAACCGAAGCTCAGTTGGCGTAGTGTTTGCATGCCTTCATGAAAGCTGGCAGATTCTTTAATTTTATTCACATATTCCATAGGGATAACTTCTCCAGTTTGGTAATGTTTAGCAAATAAAGCCAAGGCTTCTTTTTCATAACACCAGTTCTCTAGGATTTGACTTGGTAACTCTACAAAATCCCAAGATACAGAAGTTCCAGAGAGACTGCTATAGGTTGTATTTGCCAACATACCATGCAAAGCATGTCCAAATTCATGAAATAAAGTAGTTACTTCATTGAAGGTTAATAAAGAGGGTTTTGTCTCAGTAGGCTTTGTAAAATTACAAACAATAGAAATATGTGGTCTCTCATTGCTATTATGTTTAATTTGTTGCGATTTATATGAGGTCATCCATGCACCATTTCTTTTTCCTTCTCTTGGGTGAAAGTCAGCGTATAGAATGGCAATAAAATCACCCATTGTGTTTTTTACATGGTATGTTTTTACATCTTCATGGTATTTTTCAATAGTAAAAACCTCTTCAAAGGTTAAATTAAATAATCTTTGGGATACTGTGAATACCCCCTGAATAACATTCTCTAATTGAAAATAGGGCTTTAAAATTTCTTGATCTAAATTAAATATTTCTTTTTTCAATTTTTCTGAATAGTAGGCGCTATCCCATTTTTGAAGCTGATCTATTCCATCCAGTTTTTTTGCAAATGACTCAAGTTTTTTAAATTCTCTCAGTGCTGCTGGTTTTGCCTTTCTTAATAAATCTTCAGAAAAAGAAAGTACCTTTTCAGGAGTTTCAGCCATTCGTTCCTCCAGTACAAAATGTGCATGAGTTTTATAACCAAGCAAATTTGCTCTTTGATGTCTCAAGTTAACAATGTTTAAAACAATTTCTTCATTGTTATTTTCATTGTTTTGAAATCCTTTTTTTCCAAAAGCGATAGCTAGTTTTTTTCTCAACGCTCTATTTTCTGCATAAGTTACAAATGGGATATAACTCGGATAATCTAAAGTAATAAGCCAGCCTTCTTTATTTCGGTTTTTTGCCAATAAACTAGCCGCTTCTTTTGCTCCGTCAGGAAGGCCTTTTAAGTCTTTTTCATTAGTAATATTTAGCTCAAAAGCATTTCCGTCTGCCAAAACATTCTCTCCAAATTGTAAAGATAGTTTAGACAATTCAGTGTCTATTTTTCGTAATTTCTCTTTGTCTTCATGATTTAAATTAGCCCCATTTCTTGAAAAACCTTTGTACTGTTTTTCTAGTAACATGGATTGTTCAGAGTCTAGATTTAAGACTCCTTTGGTGTCGTACACAGATTTTACTTTTGTAAAAAGAGCTGAATTTAAAATCATATCATTTTTAAATTCACTAAGCCAAGGAGAAATTTCTTGGGCTATTTTCTGAATAGCTTCGGAAGTCTCAGCTGAGTTTAAATTGAAGAAAATACTGGTAATTCTTCCAAGTTTTTGACCTGTATATTCTAGTGCTTCTGTTGTATTTTGAAAGCTTGGTGTTTCAGTACTTGATATGATAGTTTCTATTTCTTTTTTGCAAATCACAATAGCTTTTTTAATGGCAGGTTTGAAATCTGTGCTTGAAATTTTTGAAAAAGGAGCAGTATTGAAATCTTCTAATAAAGGATTCATTGGTAGGTACAATAAGAATAAACGTTATTATTTTTTTACACGATTTGAAGCTTGTGTTACTTTTATTTTTAAACCTTCTTTGTAGGCTGTAATTTTATCTTGAACACATGTATCTGAAGCCCCAATAATTTGAGCAGCTAAGATGCCCGCATTCTTTGCACCATCTAATGCAACAGTTGCCACTGGAACACCTCCAGGCATTTGTAATATAGACAATACAGAATCCCATCCATCTATAGAGTTTCTGCTTTTTACAGGAACACCAATGATAGGTAAAGGGCTTAAAGAGGCTACCATTCCCGGTAGGTGAGCGGCTCCTCCAGCACCAGCAATAATTACTTTGATACCGCGTGTGTGTGCATTTTTTGAGTAGTCGAATAATTTTTCTGGGGTTCTATGAGCAGAGACAATATCTACCTCTATTTGAATATCAAAACTTTCAAGGATGTCTATTGCTTCTTGCATGATTGGAAGATCTGAATCGCTTCCCATTATAATTCCTACCA
>CAJXSU010000014.1 GCA_913061465.1 uncultured Flavobacterium sp. | reverse complement strand
CTAAAGAAAAGATTGTCTTAGAGTTGATTCCTAAATCATTAAAGACACAATTATATAAGTCTGTTAGAGATAGTTTTGCTGCAGAACACGGAGCTAGAATGACTGCAATGCACAAAGCAACAGACAATGCTACTGAATTACGAGACGAATTAAAGTTAACATATAACAAAGCAAGACAGGCAGCAATTACAAACGAAATTTTAGAAATTGTAGGTGGAGCAGAAGCGCTTAAAAATTAAATACAATACTATAGTATATAAAAAGTGCATCTAAAAAATGCACTTTTTATATTTTGGCATACATTTTGAACCTTCAGTATAACAAATAATAATATAAGCCTCATGAAAACCTTTAAACTATTTTTAGCGATCTTAGTAAGTACTGTTTTTTTAAGTTCTTGTTCTCAAGAGGAACCTTTAGATGGCTCAATTACTTTAGGAGAATTGATGTCTAGCTATGATTTATGGTACGTAGATATTCATCAAACCATGGGAGATGGAGATGTACCTTTTGTTTCTAAAGCATTTACCTTGTCCTTTGTTAATGGAAACATGTATGCTAACAATAATATTGCAAACATTGGTTTTACTGGAAATGGTCTTGGTGTTTTAGTAGGTAATTATGATAGTTTTGGAATTTATCTTGAAACAATTCATGATTTAAATGGGAGATATGTTTTTGATGTGCTTCAGTTATCTTCAAATGAAGTTAGAATTTATGATACCCAACAAAATTTAAGTTATCTTCTTGTTGGTTACCAGAGAGATGAATTTGATTATGATATGTTGTTCTATGACAATATAGAATATTTTTTACAAGAGTATACTGCTTGGGAAAGAACAAATATTAGTCTAACAGGCACTCCAAATCCATTTGACGCAGAGCATTTCTTACAATTTACTCCAGAATATAACACAACATTTTCTTCTTCAAATGACCCTTTTGGCACAAATGTTGATAATTTAACATGGGATTATTCAGGGGGTTACGAAGTTTTTGATGTAGTTGGGTTTGATAATTTAAAAATCCTTTCGCTTAATTATGCAATTGGAGATTTTGAGGAATTTGAATTAACAGTAGTTAATGACCAAGTAGTCGATTTGTTTCATATGAGCTCTCAAACATCTTATGAATTTTCAGGGAGGGCCTTTATTCAAATTTTGAGAGATGGGAAAGCCTTCAGTTCTAGCATTAAAAGCGAAGACAGAAAACGTACTAAGGTTATAAGAAAAAAGAAAAAGAGATTAAAATCATAATAAAGTTTTGGTTAGTTGATTCTTAGTTGGTTATATATTATAATCAACAAGAAGGAAGCCGCTCTAGAGGTAGAGCGGTTTTTTCATGTTTAAAAATAACATATCATTTCACATATCATGAAAATCAAGTATCTTTAAAAAAAAGAATATCATGAGTTTAACTGTCTTTATAACTGGAGCTACTTCAGGAATAGGAAAAGCCACTGCAGAATTTTTAGCACAACACAACTATAGATTAATTCTTTGTGGAAGGAAAGAAGATCAGTTAAAAGATTTAGAGGAAACACTTGGAATGCTAACAGATGTAGTTACGTTAAAGTTTGATGTTCGAAATAAAGAGGCTGTTTTTACCGCAATAAATAATCTTCCGGAGAATTTTAAAAATATTGATGTATTAATTAACAATGCGGGTAATGCACATGGCCTAAGTTTCATTCAAGATGGTGATACAAATGATTGGGATGCAATGTTAGATATTAATGTAAAAGGACTTTTATATGTCTCAAGAGCGATCTTGCCAAAAATGATTGATAGAAACACAGGGTTTATTGTTAATATTGGTTCAACTGCAGGAAAAGAGGTGTATCCTAGTGGTAATGTATATTGTGCATCTAAGTCTGCAGTAGAGGCTATTAATAAAGGAATGAGAATGGACCTAAATCAATATAATATTCGTGTTAGTGCCATACATCCTGGACTTGTAGAAACTGCATTTTCAGATGTGCGTTTTAAAGGAGATACAGAAAGAGCAAAAAAAGTATACCAGGGATATAAAGCATTACAGCCAGAAGATATTGCCGAAATTATCCATTTTGTTATCACTAGACCGTATCATATAAATATTGAAGACTTGGTTGTTTATCCTTCTGCTCAAGTCAGTGCAACAATGATAAATAAAAATAAATGAGGAGGTATTCAAAAATTATAGCAGGATGTATGTCTTGGGGAGCATGGGGGAGACAGTTTTCTACTCAAGAAATGATTTCTCAAATAAAAATAACTTTAGAGTCGGAAATTACCACTTTTGATCATGCAGATATCTATGGAGAATACACAACTGAACAAGAGTTTGGTAAAGCTTTTTCAAATAGCGGTGTAGAGAGAGATAAGATTCAACTGATTTCTAAATGTGGAATCCAACACGATGGTGGCACTAGAGACAATCAACTAAAGCACTATAATTATTCAAAAGAATATATCATTTGGAGCGTAGAAAAGTCATTAAAAGACCTACAAACAGATTACTTAGATCTTTTATTACTTCACCGCCCCAGCCCACTTATGCATCCAGCTGAAATAGCAGCAGCAATTTCAATATTAAAAGAGACAGGTAAAATTATTGATTTTGGAGTTTCAAATTTTACACCTTCACAATTCAATTTAATAGATCATACAACCTCTATTTCTGTAAATCAAATAGAATTTTCTTTATCACAACATTCAGCAATGCATAACGGAACCTTAGATCAGTTATTACAAAAACAAGTAATACCGATGTCATGGAGTCCTTTAGGTTCTTATTTTAAAGAATCAAATCCAGCAAACGAAGGAATAAAAAAAGTGCTAGATGTGTTAACAAAAAAATACAATGCAACTGAAGATCAATTATTGTTAGCTTGGATTTTACAACATCCTTCGGGGGTTTTACCTGTGGTTGGCACAACTTCAAAAACAAGGCTAGAAAACGCTATAAAAGCTTTAGACATAAGCTTAGAGTTAGAAGATTGGTTTACCTTATTAGTAGAGTGTCAAGGCCATAAAGTACCGTAAAAATGATTAACAAACGTCTTTTAATCAAGAACTTGCTCAGTCATAATGATGAGAATAGTTTTTATGATAAAAAGATGAAGTTATCGTTAACAAGCAAAGAAGGGAAAGGTAAATTTCTAAAGCATATTTGCGCCCTTTCCAATTCAAACCCAACGAACAGTTCTTATATCATAATTGGCATTGAAGATGAAGAAAATAAGATTGTTGGGGTAGATTTTTTTGACGATAGTAAAATACAGAATCTTGTAAATGCATACTTAAAAAACCCACCCAAAATTACTTATGAAAATGTTCCTTTTCCTAGTTTACCTAGACATAAAGTAATTGGATTGGTAACCATTCATTGCAATAGTAATATTACCTCTTTATTAAAAAATGCGTGGAAATATAGAAAAGATACTATTTTCTATAGAAGAGGTAGTAATTCTATGCCAGCATCTAAAAACTTTGAGTTAAGAGATACTAATAAACAGACAGTTGATGCTATAGAAAAGAATGCAAATAATAACATAAAGCTAACTTTAGACGGTGTCTTTGATTTCTTTAATAATCATAAACCTGAATATAACCCACAATATAAAGTTTTTAATGAGCAATTTGTGTTGTGTTGGGCAGGGGAGAAAAAACTTTTAGAAGGAAAAGAGTTTTTAACACGCGTAGACATTGAATTAATAAACGAACAAGTTCGATTATTTTATTCATCTCTAGATGAGGTTCAAATCAGTTATAATAAAAATTCATTTATTATTACAGAATATATTTCTCTTGGATTAGAAAAGGAGGAGAAATATTATCCTTTAGAAAAAACGATTATCAATTTTAAGGAAAATGGGAAACATGATATTGTTACAGCGTTTTTATTTAAGTCTCCGCTTTTTGATGACATTATGATTCAACATATCTATCATAATAATAATGTAATTATTTCCAAAATTGAAGCAGGAATTCCGCTTTCAGTGTTAGAACATGAAGATGTACTTAGGTTGCCAAAAAACTATTTACTTTGTTTTTTACACGGATACTCAGATGCGGTTCAGCAATTAAAAAAAGCAAAAGATTATATAAAGAACATAAAAGATAAAACCTGTTACATAAAATATAAAGAAGCACTGCGTATTTTTAGAAAAGTAAAATATAGTTAGATTCCAAGCTTATTCAATCCATAATTTACCAATAGAATAGGTTTTTGCCTGACCACTTATAATAACTCTATCGTTTTTGTCTAAGCAATTTAGTACACCTTTTCTTTTGGAAAGTTGGAGTGCAGTGAGTTCTTTTTTATGAAGTTTCTTCGCCCAAAAAGGAATTAGAGAACAATGAGCAGAACCAGTAACAGGATCTTCTAAAATAGATGCCTGTGGAGTAAAAAAACGTGATACAAAATCGCAATTATCCCCCTTAGAAGTAACAATTACTCCCCCTGTATTCAGGTTTATTTGGTCAAATAACTGCCTATTTATTTTAATATTTTTTATGTCTTTTTCAGTATCATATACCAAGACATAATCTCTAGACTTATAAACTTCTTTGGGAGCAATATTTAAAGATTTTTCTATGATTATAGGAAGTTGTGCAGGAACAGGCATTCTTGATGGAAAATCTAAAAAATAAAAATCATCTTTTACAGTAACCGTTAGGTCTCCACTTGCAGTTTCAAAAACAATACGATTTGAAGGGAATTTTAAAATTGTTTTTAAACAGTGGGCAGTTGCCAAAGTTGCATGTCCGCATAAATCCATTTCAATTTCTGGTGTAAACCATCGCAAATGAAATTTATTCTTTTTCGCAACAAAAAAGGCAGTTTCTGCAACGGCATTTTCTTGTGTAATTTTTAATAAGGTTTCATCAGGAAGCCATGAGTTTAAAGGAACAACACAGGCAGGGTTTCCTCCAAAAATAGTATCTGTAAATGTATCTATTTGATAAACGTCTAACATTATTTTTTAGTTAATAGTGAGTCCCAAAATAATCTTGTTTGCTCTATATAATTCGCATTATTTTTATTTTTTGCCCACGTATTTGCAATCTCAACAACTACTAAAGCTTCTTTATAGTTGCTCATCTTAGCAAGGATTTTTGCCTTAAGTAATCCGTATCTAAAATTTTTTGGACTTTTATCTAAAGCACTGTCAATAAAGTTTAGTGCATCGTTTAAATCTTTACCATTATTACTGTAATATTGGGCAGCTTCAAAGTAGGTTCTGTGAGGGATTTTCTCAGGAGTTTTCATAAAATTAAGCATTTGAGACTCAATTTTTTTGTCAACCTCAACTTCAATAGGAATAGAAATTAAGGTGTTTTCCCATGAAATATCAAGCATCAAAGTGTTTGTTTTAATCTGTGAAAATTGACAGGTAAATGTTTCTACATAGTTGTTGTTTTTTGGAGCTATTTCAAATCTAAACACATCATTAGAAGGTTTATAAGCACCCCCTGCAATACTTCTTAGTGAAGTGTTTGAATGAATAATTATAGTCCAACGATTTTCATCAGGAATGGTATAAATAGCATATTCTCCAGGCTGAATTGTTTTCCCTCCAATTTTAGCGACTTCTTTAAATGTAATTTTTGTGGCAGCATTTGCTCCAGTTCTCCAAACTTTATTATATGGAACTAGCGCTCCAAAAACAACCCTTCCTTTGGCTGAAGGCCTTGAGTATTCAAGAGTTACATCCGTAAGACCAACTTGTTGAGATATTTTACTAAAAGGACTAAGCGTAGGTGTTTTTAACTGTTGACCATAACAAAAAGAAAGATTTAAAAAGATTATGAAAATATAGTATTGGTTAATTTTTTGGGCAGTCATAAAATAAAATTTTATACGTTTGATAAAAACAAATATATTAAGTAGTGAATTTACAAATTTTTATAATCTGATTTAAATTTTATAGTTTTTTAATATTCCACATTTTGTCATAAAAAGTAAAGACATACTTATATTGGATAAGCGTTTTTGCTGTAACCTTTTTAGGCAATATTCCTTTAAACGAATTACTGGGAAAAGTAACTTAGATACTATGTCCTCTAATGATTTGAAGGTCTTGGGGAGACGGTTCCATGGAGTACTATGTAAAAACAGAGAACGATGGACAATGGTATAAAGCCATAGCAAATGGTAATGTTCTTACGGTTGATTACGACAGTACTCAAAGAATGTAGTAACTATGAGTTTTGATATTTCATGTTTTGGACGAGGAAGAAAATGAAAGCGAGAGTAGCAGTCTTGTACCATGCAAAATTTCAGACCAAGTTTGAGCGTACGTTGCTTGAGAGATAAAAAAGGATCTTAAAATTTATATATGCTTGATGAGTATATCCTTGTTCAGCTGTATCGCTAAAGCATAATCATCGTGGCTTTAGTTGCATAAATGAATTGTAGAGTCTGTTTACTTTTTTTGATTTTCAATTTAACATTTATTAATAAAATAATTCTGTTGATAATTAATTTTTAAGTAGAGTATCATATAACTAAACATTAGTTACATTTATCAACTAATTATTGTTGGGATTTATCAAAAAAATTAAATTTATATTAGATCTTAAATAATAAAATTACTTTCATGAATGAAATCACTAGTGATGAAATGACAGAAAACTCTATAAAGAGATTTGAAATTCAAATAAAAACGTTAGAAAAAAAAGATTTAGAAATAATTATTTATAACTATAAAAAGTTATTAAAACAAATGGATATTCACAACAGAGAACTACTCAAAATGATAATTTTAAAAGCAGAAAACATAATGAAAAATAAATGAAGAAGTTTTTTATTTTATCAATAATATTTTTTTTAACTAATTTACTATACTCACAAGAGATAGGTACAGATTATTTATGGCAATTATCCCCCGAAATTACTCTTAAAGCTAAAAAATTTGAATTTAGATTCAGGCCACAAGAAAGAATTATTTTAAATAATGATAAATTAGATTCAAGAACCACATTTGGACGAACGGATTTAATGGCAGGGTTTTCATACAAAAAATTTAAATTTTTTGTATATTCTAGGTATGACACAAGAAAACAGTTATATATAGGCCCACGGATTGATTTTAACACTACTGCTTTCAATAAAAAATTATTAATTCATGGTCAATATCGAATATTCAGAGGGTTAAATAGTATATCAAAAGATCATCAATTTATAATAAATTTAATTGAGTATGATACAAATATAAATTCAAAAAATTCGATTAATTTTGGGATTTTAGGTTCCTATCAACAAAAATTTGGAGATTCTGCATTGATTTTTCAAGGGCCTATGATACACTTCCCTTTTTTTATGGAAAATGTCTCATTTTTATTATCATATTTAAAAGATTTTAATTCAAGAAGTAGGTATTTTACTTTTTTCCAAATGAATATTAAGCTTAAAGTCTAAAAATATATTCTTTCAATTTTCAATAAGTTATTTTTATTTTGACATTTATTAACGAAATTAAAATATTAAAGGAGCGTTTAATCTCCTCAACAACTAAATCTATTTTTTCTAATGCTCATCCTAAAAAGAGTATTGATAAAATTGATTTTGTAGAATTGTTCTCTCTTAATTTAAACCCTAACATTACTCCAAACGAAATAATAAAATTATTATTATCAAATACCCCATTTAAAGGGGTCTTTAATGTAGCTTATAATCAAAAAGAAAAAAATAAAGCCAAACGAAAGTTATTACACATCTTCAGAAAAAATGAAGATTTAATTAGTGAAATTAATCATGATTCATTTGGGTTAGGTTATCCATTGGTTTGTTTTCCTGATTTTAAGAGAAAAAGTCTGCGATATATGCCAATATTTATATGGGACTTGAAAATAAACTATGCATCCAACATATCAAATCAATTTCTGATTCAAAAAAATAAAATATCAAAAGTTTATTTAAATCCATTAATGGCAGAGATTATTGATAATGATTTTCACAAGCAATTATTAGATAACTCTATTTTTAGCAAAACAAATGTTGAGTTAGATTATTCTCAATTAATAAAAAATATAGCTTTTGCTCTTAAAATCCCGTCAATTGATTTAGAGTTTTCAAATAAAAAAATATTTTCTTTTGATAACCCCATTCTAAAATATTCAGCTAATTTTTTGCCTAAAATTATTAATAATGGCGTTTTCGGACTTTATAATAATTCAAAAGCTCCCATAATTAACGACTATAAAGTTATTTTAGATAAATATAATAATTATAGTGAATTAAATATAAAGAAGGAAATAACAGCTAATTTAAATCCTACTATATTTTCAGGTGTAAAGTTAGATCATTCTCAACAAAAAGTTATTAAGTCAATTCAACTCAATGATGATATTGTAATTCATGGTCCACCAGGAACAGGTAAAAGTAAAACCATTACAGGAGCTATATCTTATTCATTAAATCAAGGAAAAACATGCGTTGTTATTTGTGAAAAAAAAACAGCAATTGATGTTATTTATACTAACCTCAAAGAGTTAGGGCTCTCAGAGTTTTGTGTAAGAATAGACGACGTGAAACTAGATAGAAGAAAAGTTGTTAATAAAGTAAGAGATATTATTGATAAAAAAAAAATCAATAACCTTAATTTATTTGATACAAAGTCAAAAAGGAATATTACTTCCAAAGACAAAGAACTTATTGAAAAAAAACAACAACACATCAATAATATCATTTCAGAAATTAAATTTAAAAAGGAAAAAATTTATAAATCATTATTAAATTCAAAACTAAATTACTCTGATTTAGTTTTGTCTGTAAAAAGTAATACATATAAGAATATAGATATTCTAAATAATTTAAATGAATTTGAGTTTGATTTTAACACTAAAGAGTATAAATCAATACTATTATTTATTTCTGAAATAAAAAAGTACCTACTAGAAAATTCAAATCCCTATAATTCAATATATGAGTTTTTAAATTCAGATCTTTTAGAAACTTTTAATCAAACTTATTATGATCAGATGGTTTCTTCTTTATTTGTTGAACATTATCAAGAAATACTTTTATTGCAAAAAACATTACTAGAAGAAGTCACAAAAAAAAATACAATTTCAATTAAGTATTATAATTTTATTTCTGAGGAAAACTCTGTCTTATCCAGTATAATAAAAAAACTAAATATTTTAAAAAATCAGATTATTCAAAAATCTCTTTTCAATAAGAATTTTGAGAAAGCACTTAACAAAAAAGATTTTATTAAACAGGTAGAATTTCTTCTAAAAATTTTACGATTAGGTGATTCAGAAAAAAATAATTACAAAAGTTATATAAGTTTTTATAACTTAATCAAAAAAAAGTCTAATCGAGATAGAGCCATAGCTAAACTTTTTTGTGAAAACACAAACTTTGAAAATAGTTTTGATTATTGGTATTTCACAGCAATTTTAAAAAAAAACCATGTAGATAATTTCAACTTTAATGGTAATCAAAAAGGCTATTATGACATTATAGAAGATATTGATATAATTAGTGAGTTTTTAATTCAGCAGACTTCGTTAAAATTAACTCAGATACGTTCAAAAGGTATTTCAAATTTTTCAAAAAACAACAAATCATTATCCATTGAACGCTTTTTTTCAAAGAAAAGCAGTCACAATAGGAAAAAGCTATCTTTAAGAGAAATATCCAGTCACCCATCTAAAATCTTTAATTCTTTTTTTCCCCTAGTTCTAACTACACCCTCAGGATGTTCAACATTGTTTCCATTAGAAAAAAACTTTTTTGACGTTGTTATTTTTGATGAATCTAGTCAAATAAAAGTTGAAGACACCTTTCCTGCAATGTTAAGGGGGAGGCAAAAAATTGTTGCTGGAGATTTAAATCAACTTCCTCCGATGAATTATTTTAGTAAAAGTACTATGAATTCTGGGAGATTAGAAGATAATAGTTTTTTGAACAATTCGCTCTTAGACTATTGCATTAAGAAGGGGTTTAAAGAATATTATCTTGATATTCATTATCGATCTAAAAACCCAGACCTAATTACATTTTCAAATCATGCTTTTTATAAATCTAGACTAATACCACTTCCTAAATCAACTGAAGAAAAGCCTCTAGAATATATCAAAGTGGATGGTCTTTTTGAAGAGGGTGTTAATAAAGAAGAGGTTAAAAGAATAATACATTACATTGAATTTGAATTAGATAGTGCTTATTCATTGGGTATAGCAACTTTTAATATGCTTCAACGTGACGAGATATTAGACCAAATTCAAATAAAAAGTTCGGAAGACCCTCAATTTTTTAGAAAAATTAAACAACTTAAAGCAAATGGATTTTTTGTAAAAAATTTAGAAAATATTCAAGGTGAAGAGCGAGATATAATTATAATTTCCTCCACTTATGGTAAAACTTTTGATGGTAAATTTAGACAATCTTTTGGGCCGATTAACTCAACAAAAAAAGGATTTAAACTTCTAAATGTAATTATTACAAGAGCTAAATATAAAATGATAGTTTTCTGCTCAATACCAGAGCCATATATAAATAATGGCCTTAAAATGTTAGAAAGCCTGAATGAAAATAGAGGCAAATCAATATTATATGCATTTTTAGCCTTTGTGAAATCAGTTTCGATAAATGATTACAATACCAAAGAAAAAATAATTCAAATTCTTAAAAAAAATTCTAGAGAAAACCACAATCAACTAAAAAATGATAATAAAGTTATTTTAAAAAACTTTTCAAATGAACTCGTAAAAATTATTTCTCAAAAAACAAATATAATTATGAGTAAGCAAAATAATTTCACTCTTGGAGGTTTTGTTTATGAACTATGTTTAATTAGTCCAACTGGAGTAAAGATATTAGTGGATTTAAATGGAAAATTTTTGCATGGAGATTACGAAGACTATTTGTTTGATATAAATAGGTCAAATCTCGCTGTTAAATCAGGATTTAAATATTATCGTTTATGGGCCTCAAATTTAGAAAATAATTTTGATCAAGAAATTTATAAATTCATCAGTTTTATAAACAAAAGCTAAATTCGTAAAAAATTTAATTGTTATTATGGAGTAATTTTTTATACCTTGTAATTTTATATGCAATATGATTAAAGATGAAAAATTATTAAATCCATTCGTGGGACTTCGGTCTTTTGAACCTGATGAATTCAATTTGTTTTTTGGAAGAAAAACTCAAGTAAAAGATATTCTTTATAATTTAAAAAGAACAAATTTTTCAGCAGTTATCGGATACTCTGGAAGTGGAAAGTCTTCACTAATTAAATCTGGCATTATACCAGCATTAAATAACAACGCTAATGAGGAATGGAAAATTTCAGTATCTACGCCAAGCACCAATCCTATTAAAGAATTAGTCAAAACTCTTGTAAGTAGCTATAATGAGGATGAAAGTACTTCAGCTAAACGATTAGATGAACTTGAAAAGTCTTTAATTGAAAAAAAAGAGAATTTAAGTGATTTTTTATCCAAATTAAACCCTAAATATTCTGGTAATAAACTAATAATCATTGATCAATTTGAAGAGATTTTTAGTTTGTCAAAAAAAGAGGATTTTAAAAACAGTAATATTTTCATCAACTTACTTCTTAATGCTATCAAAAATAAAGAAAGTAATATATATGTGATTCTAACTCTGAGATCAGATTTTATTGGAAATTGCACTGAGTTTATTGGGCTACCAGAAGCCTTAAATCAGTCTCAATATTTAATTCCTAGACTTAATCCCAAACAATTTGAAGAGGTTATAGGTGGTCCTTTGGATGTTGTAAATTACAAAATATCTCATGAATTGTCAAATATCTTGATTAATGATATAAATAATAATCAAGATCAATTACCGATTCTACAACATGCAATGATGAGAACAGTTGAGTATTGGAAGTCTAATTCTTCATTAGACGAAGTTATTGATGTTCATCACTACAAAGCTATAGGGACGATGAAAAAGTCTCTTTCTAATCATGCTGATGAGGCTTACGATGAGTTGAATGAGCATGAAAAACAAGTTTGTGAAAAAATGTTTAAGGCATTGGTTAATTTCGAAAGCGTGAATATTACTAGAAACCCAGTTGAATTTGGTTCTTTAGTCAAAATTATCGAAACAGATCCCTCAGTTCTAATTAAAGTTATTAATACATTTAATTCTAGTAAACGGTCATTTTTAAGACCAAAAGCCGGAGAAAACATCAAAGATTCTTCAGTTATTGATATTTCTCACGAAAGTTTACTAAGGCTATGGACAAGATTACAATCTTGGACTAAAGAAGAAATGGAATCTTCAGAAACCTATAAAAATTTGTGTGAAACGGCTAAAGATTATCAGGAGGGTAAGGGTTCTTTATTAATTAACCCTGAATTAGCAATTGTTTTAAAATGGAAAGAAAAACAATTACCTTCCAAAGGGTGGGGTTTGAGATATGATAAAACTTTTCCTAGAGCTATAAATTTTTTAGAGAATAGCAAAACAAAGTTTAACCAAGAGGTATTAAATAAAAGTTTAGAACAGACAAAAAAAGCAAAAAGAAATAAAAGATTATTGATTTTTTTTAGTGTGTTATCTATACTCCTTCTAGGGCTTACATTCTTTGCTAATCAAGAGACTGAGAGAGCTACAAAAAATGAGAAAATTGCCAGGGATAAAGAAGTGGAAGCTAGAGATGCTGAAGCTAAGGCTATAGATGAAGAGCGAAAAGCTAGAGATGCTGAAGCTATAGCCAGGGATAAAGAATTGGAAGCTAGAGATGCTGAAGCTACGGCCATAGATGAAGGGCGGAAAGCTAGAAAAGCTGAGGCTAAGGCTAAAGATGAAAAGCAAAACGCTATGAAAGCTGAAGCTACAGCAAGGGTTGAAGAAGAAAAAGCTAGAGATGCTGAAGCTATAGCAAGGGTTGAAGAAGAAAAAGCTAGAGATGCTAAAATTAAAGCTTTGATAGCTGAAGGAGAAGCTAAACGGTTAAAAAATATTTCGGATGCCATAAAAATGGCGTTTGAAGCAGAAAAAAACTTAGATTTGAATAAAATCGACAGTGCCATTGTTCAAAGTAAAAAGGCTCATAATCTTTTTGTAACTAACGCAAATTTAGAAAGGGAGAACCAAATTTATTCGGCATTAAATAGATCTTTTTTTGAAGGGAGGTCAAAAAAGGATAATTTTTATAATAATAAAAACTCCATAGGGTTTTCAACCATTACTCAAAGTGATCGTTCTCAAGAGTTTATGACCTTGGATAATTCTAAAAGGGTATCATTTCATACATTGGATGATACTGGAAAAATTAATACTTTAAAAAAAGAGTTTAAAAATATAGATTTAGCTTTATATTCAATTAATGGAGATTTTATTGTTTTAACAAGAAAAACTGCTGAGGGTAATGCTGAAATTTTGATTTATAATGAAACAAACAAACAATTAATTAAAAGTTTTCCTTTTTCTGGTCAAATTAAAAGTTTAAACTCATTTCAAAATTTAAATCAACAGTTTATAAGTTTTAAGTCTAACAAAAATAGTTTTCTAATGAATTTAAATGTGTTGAAATACAACCAATTTGAAAACAATGATGATAATGACTCCTTTGCATTTAGTGAAAATGGAGGTTATTTCATGAGTAAAAAGAAGAATATTGCTTTATTGTACCAAGTTAAATTTGACCAATCATTGCCAAAGTTAACTTTAATCAAAACAGTTGAGAACCCATCTAATATTTCAACTTTTCAATTTTCTAATGATGAAAATAATTTAGCAATAGGGACTTCAAATGGAGAGGTTTTTATTTATAATACAAATGATTTACAATCAATTAAGATTTCAAAACACAAAAATGTAAAAATCTCTGATTTAGATTTTGTTGAAATTAATAATCAAAGCTTTGTTATTTCCGCAAGCTATGATAACACAATTAATCTTATTAATATAGAAAATAACAACGATTTTCTTACTCTTAAAGGTCATAAAAGCTGGGTAAAAAACATCACAGTTAATCAAAATAACAAAATTTTATACAGTGTTTCTGAAGACGCGAGTTTTAGATACTGGTATTTGGATCAGAGTGCTCTAGAAAACCAATTAAAAAAGTAAAAATGAAATTAAATAAAAAAGCGTACATATTTATCTTTGCACTAGTTATTTCATTTAATAATTATGCACAAAATAACCAAATTAATTGTACAACAACGCTCGATGAATTAGACGAGAATTATAAAATAGGGCGGTTCGAAGATGTTAAGACTATACTTGAAAACTGTTTGCAATCTACCTATAAGAGTAATGATGTTAGTTATTTAAGAGCTCTAAGAATTCAAGCAAAAAACTTAATAGCCATGGATTCTATGATGTTAGCTAGAGAAGTAGCTAAAGAGATACTGAATCTTAAACCAAGTTATACTCAACAAAGTGGAGACCCATACTTACTAGAAGAAATGATCAAAAGCCTTAAGATAAAAGGAGCTACAGTATCTTCTGTATCGAAATTTGAGGAATCTTTAGGTGAGGCTCCAGCCACCGTAATTTTAGTAACTGAAGATGAAATAATAGATAGAGGTTATAATGATTTAGAAGCATTACTTCATGACTTACCTGGTTTTGATATTACTAGATCAGTTGGGATACTTTACACGCACATTTATCAAAGAGGATATAGGGCTGACAATACAAGTAGAATGTTATACGTGGTTGACGGAATTGAACAAAATGATTTGTGGGGGAACCTTGTTTATTTGTCCAGACAATATCCTATTAGTAACATAAAATCAGTTGAAGTTGTCTATGGCCCTGCATCAACTATTTATGGAGCAAATGCCTACTTAGGAGTTGTTAGTGTGATAACAAAAAATGCAAACGATTTTTTCGTTGGTGATAAAAAAAATCATACTGTTGCTTCAAATGCTATGATAAGTCACGGAACATATAACACAACTACAGCTGACGTAACTACTGTGTTTAGAAGTAAAAACAAAGGTTTTTCAGCGATGTTTACAGCTAGATACTTTGAATCTGATGAGCAAGATTTATCAGAATTTGAGGATTATGATTACAATATTGATGGAGTGCCCCAAAATACAATTGATACTCTTCAATACTCTAATCCGTCAGAATCTATTTACTTGGGGAGTAAAATTGAATCCCAAAACTTTACTATGGGATTTGGATATTGGTATAAAAAAGAAGGAATCGGTGGTTGGGCTGGGGAACAATTATTTGCTGCAGCCCCTTATTCTGTATGGAACCCCTACAATGCATTTATTTATGGGAAATATGAAAAACCTTTAGGAACTAAAGAAAAGTTATTCTTTTCAAATTTCACAAGGTATAGAATAAGTGGGCTGGATGATTCAACTCAGCTATGGCCAATTCCAGCTTTAGATGATATAACGGGAAATTATGTGCCAAGAAGTCCAAAAATTTATGATTTACATTCAGCTCAATTAAGAAACGAAACTCAATTACTTTATAAAGCAAATAGTAGATTTTCAATAATATCTGGATTAGAATTTAGATTTAGCCAAATCCAAGGAGATTACGCAAGACCTTCTCAACCACTAAATTATAGAAAATACATATCACTAGATGCTGGTTTTTATTCCCAATCAGCATATCAAGTAATAGATAAAAAACTAAAATTTACTTTTGGAGGAAGATTAGATTACAATAAAGTTAGAAATAGTGATTCCGGTTATGGTTTAGTTTTTAACCCGAGACTAGCCCTTGTATACACTCCCGAAAATACTTTTGTTAAATTAATATATTCTGAGGCGTTCATGAGTCCAACTAATTTTCAAAGATTTGCTCTTACATCTACTAGAGAAACACCTGGTGGTAATTTAAAAACAGAAAAAGTTAAAAATTATGAATTTTCGTTTAGAAGAGATTTTATGGAAAAGAAACTTTTTGCTGAAATAGTACTTTATAATTCATATTATTCTAACATTGTTAATGAAGTGCCCTTTGCAATTCCTTCTAACCCAAATGCTACACAATTTCAAAATACAGGAGAGAGAAATATATATGGTGCTCAGGCTAATGTAAATTATAAGGATAAACAACTTCGTTTGTATCTTAATTACACTTTTACTAATCCAACAGATACTGATTCATCTGGAGAGGAGTTAAGAATTGCTGATATTGCTTCACATCAATTAAATTTTGGAGGAAATTATAAATTCAATAATGGATTGAATATTAATTTAAGAACCAATTTCATGGGTGATAGAGTGGTTGGGCCAGGAACAACAGTCCCTGCTAATACAGCTACTTTTGAACCATACTATTTATTGAATGCGACCATAAGTTATAAATTATTTAAAGAAAAAATTAATATTCAGTATACTGTCAATAATATTTTAGATCATCAATACTATTCCCCTGGCATAAGATCTACAGAATCTTGGTACACTAAGCAAATACCTCAATTTGGCAGAAATATGCATTTACGGTTAAATTTCAACTTTTAAATCAATGTGATGTATAAAATTAATTACAATAATAGACATTGAATATATTTGTCAAACAATCATACATAAAATAATAATCTTGATTTTACAATGCAAAATAATTTTCATTAAAAAACTTGAATGATTATAGCACAATTAAAAATTACTGAAAAAATGCCCTTCAATATAGGTTTAACCTTCTTGTTTATAAACTATGATTGAGTATAAAAAAATTTTTTGTGAAAATGAGTTAAAAGAACTGATTCATTTAGGTGCTGAAATATCATGGGGTTTCACAGAATCAGAAGCTACCCTCCCATATCACACTTTAATGACAATACTTGAATCAGGAGGGGTTATTTTTGGCGCTTTTTTGGAAGGGAAAATAATAGGTTATTCAATATCAACAATTGCATTAAAAGAAAAGTACTCCCTCTACCTGTATATGTTGGGTGTATCCAAACACCATACATCAAAGGGAATTGGACAACAATTGTTTTTGAAAAATGAGCAATTTGCTATCGATAAAAAAATGAATTCAATTTACTGGTCATTTAACCCATTAGACCCTTCAGCAGCAAATTTGTACTTACATAAATTAAATGCTATCATTAAAAACCCTATTTTTTATAATATGTACGGTATAGACGATAATGGTCTTCCTACGGATAGATTTTTAGCAGTTTTGGAAGTTTCACCCAATATTAAAAAAAGACCTATTAACAATTTATTTCCTGAAAATTTTCAAATTGACAGTTCTTTAATTAATAGTTTATCCCAATTTAATTTAAATAATCATAATAATATAGCAATTGAATTCCCATTCAGTCTTAATAATATAGATATGAAGGAATTTATACTCAAGTTTAGAGTATTATTTGATAAATATTTAAAAAAATTTATAATAGTTGATTTTTTGAGACTAAAAAATGAAAAAAAATGCTATTATTTATTAAAAAAAATATAAAATAATGAAACTTAATTTTTTAAAAAAAGAAGATATTACGTATGATGAATTTTCAAAAGTTGGATTACTAATATTACAATCATTTTTTTTAGGATTTTTTATATACTATTATTTTTCTGTAATTAATGGCTTATTTACAGCTACTTTCCCAATTCAAAAACTACCTTTAGCATACATACATTCTGGTATTGTTGGATTTTTATTAACAAATATTTTTATAAAGCTTCAAAAGAAAATTAGGCTTACTTATTTACAAATAGGTTTATTTACTTTTATAATCATTTACATGGTCTTATATTTATGGTTATTTATTTATTACGAAGGTGATTTTCATTTCTATACTTTTGAAAGTTTCAAACCTTTTATTGTTTACATTGGCTTTATTCTTTTTTTCCCTATTTCGACTTTACTCATTTTAGGCATGGGTAATATGATGTTAAAATTACTCGATTTGAAACAAGGAAAACGTTTTTTCCCCTTAATCTCATCAGGGGAAGTATTGTCAAGCGCAGCTGCTTTTATATCTATACCTTTAATACTTCAATTTTTTTCAGGGGATGAAACTGATACTGGTACTTTTTTTATTTTTTCCTTAGCTATCGTTTTCTTGTTTGCAGCTGCAATAGTCCAATTATATTTTAATGTTAAGTATAAGACATTAATGAATAAACAAGTAGAAATAGATTCAAAAGACAATACACCCAACTTTAAATCTATTATTAATAATAAATATTATTTAAATATTATTCTCTTAATATTTATATCAACAATTGTTTTTTATATTATCAATTTTACTTTTTTGAGGGAAATAAAAATTGAAAAAGAATCAAGTAATGAAATCATTCAATTTTTTGGATTTTTCTATTTTTCTTATAAACTATTGGAGTTTATTTTAAAAACTTTTTTTTCAGGGAAACTACTTACCACATACGGAATTAAAGCAGGGTTGTTTATTTTACCTCTTATTATTTTTATTTTTACACTATTATCAATTACTTCAATAGTGTTTAAACCTTCAATGATATTTTTAATGGTAATATTAAATATGCTTTTTTTATTAGTCCTTAAAAGAGCCTTTGAAGATTCAGCAATTAAACTTTTATTTCAACCCATTGATTCTTCCTCAAAATTGATTTTACAGTCTATTGGTTTAGGGAATACCTCACAAATAGCTATTATAATTTCAGGAGTCATTATTTATCTGATATCCAATATGTCTCAGGACAAAATGTTACTGTATATTTTAATGTCTGTACTGCTTCTGATTAGCTTTTGGTTTGTTTCTATATCAAAGGTGATTAAATATTTAAATATTTATATTAAAGATTCTTTGAAAAAAATTGAGGTTAAATTTATTAATAAAACTATAGACCCTGTAGAAGGAATAAAAAAATACCTTAATAATGAATTAAAAACATCAAACTCTTATGTTGATAATAAAAGTTCTTTTTCTTTTTTAGACATAAATAACACCTTATTGACTGTTGAACAGTATCATCAGTTATATTTTAATGAAACATTTGAACAAAAAGAATTAAAAAATTTATTTTTAGTATTTTCCAATAATTCCGAAATCTCTCTACAGCATAAAGGAATACTGTTAAGTTTATCTTCTCATAGTAAAACAAGTGATTTCATTATAGAACAATTAAGAGTTACTACAAGTTTTGAATTAAGAGGGTTTATTTTTAATTATATTTCTAAAAATAAAATAGATCTAAATACACAGCAATTACAATCAATATCATTAATTATGAATGATATGTTTAATTATTATTGTTGCATTCTATTTTCAATTTTAGATATAAGCTACGATGAAAAAAACAATAAATTAGTTAAGTTACTTGAAAACGAGCTAAAATTTATAGAGGGTGTTTTCTTTTTATATTTAGAAATTCTTTACTCAAAAGACCAAATTAATATAATTAAACAAGGTTTAAAAAGCGACAAGATTCATGAAAATACTTTAGCGTTAGAGTTGTTAAGCAGTTTTATAGACGATGAGTTTAAGTCAATTATTTTAACAATACTAGATAATTTATCTATTAAATCAAAAGTTAATAAATTAGCTATCAATTTTAATCATCAAAGATTAAAATTAAATCAAAGATTGAATTATATACTTAATTCTCCAGCCTATTGGTTTAATGATTTGATAAGAATAGAAGCAATTGATTTAATTCCAAATAATTATCAAATTAATAATAGTGCATTGCTTTCTCACGTTTATAATTCAAATGATTTAATCAGAAATAACGCCTTACATAAACTAAATCAAATAGATATTAATAAAAATTACGTAAATGAATATTCGCTCCAAAATAATTCAAGATCTTTACTAATCGAGTTTAATTTAATCAAAGAGAAATTTAAGGTTAATGATTTAGATGAAAATTTTAAATTTCAATTATTCTGTAAAGGTAGTTTGGTAAGAAAACTTTCTTCAGAAGAATTAGAAATGTTAAATACTGAACGACATGTATTATTTCTTTTAAATGGAAATATAAAATTACCTTTTAAAAACTATGAAGCAGAAGATGTATTAAATTTAACAACTCAACATTTATTTGAAAAAAATATGTTTAGTAGTGATGTTATCTACTTTAAAATTTTACACAAAAATATTTTGCCTTTCATCATGAGTAGTCCAAGTTTAGCTGAACAAATAGTTTTTAACAAATAATTAGATATTAAAATCAAGAATTTTCTATAAAATTAGTTCTGAGCTAAATCTCACTTTCATTAAATAGTATTTATATCTTATTACTTAAAATATTTATTTTTCAAAAGACTTACCATCTTTCGCAAGTTCTCTTCTAATTCCATTTAATATGTTTATTTTTGAAATTACTTGTTTAGACTTTTTAGATACCAACCAAGCGTACTGTATTACATTTTTAATGACACCTCCACTAATTTCATACGATTGAGAAATTTCTTTTATGAATTCCGGAGATAAATCACAAATATTTTTGAGTGCATTTATCCATAATTTTTCTCTATCATTTGCATTTGGAATCGGGAAGTTAATAACTGATTGTATTCTTCTAGAAAAGGCCAAATCAATATTGGGCTTCAGATTTGTAGCTAAAATAATTAATCCATTGAAATTTTCAACTCTTTGAAGCAAGTATGATGTTTGTTGATTAGCATGTTTATCCTTAGAGTCAGAAACACCTGTTCGTTTTGAGAATAATGATTCCGCCTCATCAAAAAACAAAATCCAATCTTTATTCTCAGCAACATCAAATATATTTGATAAGTTTTTTTCTGTTTCTCCAATATATTTTGAAACAACTTGTGATAAATCAACACGATAAACTGGTTTATTATTTTTTTTCCCAATCAAGGATGCTGTAAGTGTTTTACCTGTTCCAGGGGGGCCATAAAAAAGACATTTATAACCTTTGTTTATTTTCTTATTGAGTATTTTATTGTTCTCTATTTCAAATTTATTATCTATCCAGGTATTAACAATAGTTACTTCGTCAAAAGTGCTTTTGTTTAATATTAATTCATCCCATGATAATGGACTAGTAATTTCACTTGCTGGGAAACTACTAGTATAAGTTGGTTTAAATTTAGACCCTAATGTGAATAATTGAAAGTATTCCTCATTTAACCTAATAAAGTTTGATAAAAATGAATTATTAGAATTATCACTATATAAATCTAATACCTTTTCTTTTTTAAAAATATGATTATCTTCAAAAAAACTATGAAGTAAAAATCGAGATTCAAAACTTTCACCGTAAAAAATAAAAGCTATAGTCTCAAGGGTGGGAACAAAAATCGATTTTGATTCATCAATTTTACCGCCAAATTCGGTAAATCTTTTATTTAGAACTTTATTTTTAATTAAAAACTTATCAAAAACTTGTGGTTTAAAATGTAAAGCTAAACAGGTAACAATAAATAATCTTTCTATTTCAATTAAGTTATTATTTAAAATAAATTCCGAATATTTGCTTTCATAAAATTTTAAATTAGGGGCATCAGGAGCTTCAAAAGTTTTATTACTATCAAAGTAAGCCTCCAGTCTATTGCTTATAAACAAAACCAGCCATTTTATCTCCAAAGAGATAGCTATTGCATTATTTCTAATTTCTTTATTTACAGTCATAATTTTAAATTTTCCATTCTACAAGTAATCTACTATCCATAAACGAAGTTTGAATCATCATAATATTCCATGGAATTGTTTTTAAAAGTAAATCAAATGGCTTTGTCTCAACAGTAAGAGTGTAATTATTTTCAGTCTTTTTTATAACCCCTGCTCTTTTCAAAAAAGACTCTCTTAAACCTTTTACACTTGTATTGTTAAGCTTTTCCCAGTTTTTTGTAACAGCATTCAACAGTTGATCTCCTATACTTTTCTCCATTTCATTTAATCTTAACGAGGTATCTACAAAAAAATCTGGAGAAGCTCCACAAAGAATTTTATTTAAAATTAGATTACTTTCTTCAAATTTTTCGTCTCCAAAAACAATATAATGTAACATTAACACTGCCTTTTGAAGACTATAATCGTCTATGAATGTTTTTCCTTCTAATAACCCTAATTTACTACAAAGTGTAGATAAAAAAGGCCAAATTATAATCATCCCTGCATTAGTAATATAAATAGAGTCTTTTATATCTTCAGAGATTGAATTATCGGAAATAATATCAATAGAATTAATATCATAACTATTTATTGATCTTTTCAGTATGGATGATAATAAAGATTTTTGTACAATATTTAATGATGGGTGAATGTTTTGAATATTTTGTATAAATTCATCAGAATCTATATTTGGATGGGCTGAAACTTCCTCAAAAAGAAGAAAGATTATTTCAGAGGGGTCATTTATTATAATATTTTGTTTAGACCATATATTTAAAATTTTGAAAGTTAATTTGTAATCAGAATTTAGGTTTAAGTATTGCTGAATAGGTTTATAATTAATAATATTTAATATGGAATTAAAAATATTTACACAATCTAATAAATCAGGATGAATAAAGTTAATTAGCAATGTAATGTCTTTATCTTTAAAAAGTTTTAGTAAGGTTTTAATTTTACTTTCTTGTCTGGACCAAACATGAAGTTGTTTTTTTAAAATTAAATTAGATCTAAATTTTAATATGGAGAGATATAATTTATCTGTTTGAAATACCTCGCTTAATCTATTTAAAGATTTAAATTCAACAAAATAACGCAACTCCTTTATAAAATTATTAAAGGTTATTTGTTTTATGTCTGAATTCAAAATATCTGTACCTATAGATAAGTTAGTTTTTTTAATAGATTTTAAAAATGAAAAAACTACTCCATTCTTATCACTTATTTTGCTATTGGAGACTAACTTTTGTGCTGTTTTTAAAATAGAGTTATAGTCAACTGGATTTAATTCTTTAATTTTGTTAAACACGTAAATTAAGTTACTTAACTTTATTATTTTATGAGCTAGAATATTATTTATTAATAAATCATATATTTTAATATCGTATTTATCTTGAGTTGATATTGATTTGATTTGATTTTCAAATAAAAACCTCAATTCAATATTTTTTTCATTTAGTCCAGCAATAATTAAATCTTCTAAAATAGACTTTGAACTTATATTTATAAAATTTTTACTTACTTCTTTAATATTTGAAAACTCAAGTAAAAGAATTTTTAACTGATTTTTATTTTTACTTGAATAAGCTCTTAATAACTGAAAATAAATTGATGAATTGGTCCCATAAATATTTGTTAAGGTTCCGTTTAAGATATAAAAGCGAATTAACTCAACTTTTTGGTTTTCACTAATTTGTTTAATAGGATTTGTAATTAATTTAAGAATGGGGTAATTTAAGAGTAGATTGCTAATTATATTTGTTTTTTTATGGAGGTTATTTTTTTTAAGAATTGGATAGATTTCATTAAAAATATAAATTAAACTTGGCTTTTCCCATAAATTATTTTTAATAATGGATTCAAAAATTAAGGTTGTTTCAAAATTAGAGTATTCACTAATTTTATCAAAAAATTTAGAGATAGAGAATGTTTTTTCTGTGGATGCCTCTAATATTTTTAAGACTTCTAGCTGAATACCGATGTCTTCATTTTTTAATTTTGAAATAATAGTAGGAGCAATTTTGTTGTCTAATAAAAGTTCTTTGATGTATTTACTGTCTGAGTTTTTTATTTTTATTTTTATAAAACTAATTGCATCATCAATTCCAAGCATTTTATAATCAGACCATGAAGGTATATTTTTATTAATAAGGAAGAAGTAAATCATATTCTTTAAAAACTCATCATCTTTTATTTTCTTGTTTATTGGTTCAAAGTTATTTGAATCAAAATATGATATAATACCTTTAATAATTTCTTTTTCAAGAATTGTGATTGCTAAAGATTTCCATCCAATTGCAGCAGTTTGTTTGTAATTAATATTTCGGTTTTTCGATAATGTTTCAATAAGATCCATTGTGAAAGCAGAAACATTTAATTGATTTTTATAATAAATAGTAAATACTAAAGCTTTTAAAATCTTAACTCTTATGAATACTTTGAACTCTGAAGTATTTAATGTTGAAAAAAATGTTTCTTTTTGAAGTTTCAGAAAATAGTTCTCAACTTGAATAAGGATGTTGTTTTTGTTGTTTATTAGGGATTTTAAGCGATTCTTAACAGGGTTTCTGAAACTGTTTTGAGCAAATTCAAATAATACCTCATAATCACTTATGTAAAGGTTTAAGAATTCTAATAAGTTTTCATCACTTTCTATAATGTCTTCAACATTATTATAAGCTTCAAAGTTTGAAAATTTAAGATTTTTACGAATATAATTTTCCTTTTTTAAATTTAAAAAATAATCAAAATCTTTATCACTCAAAGTATTTACATACTTAAGGGAAGGCATAGAATGATAAGAACTCATTCGATCTTGAATAATATCTTTTGAGCTTTCTAAAAAGACACTATAATCTTTTGGAGGATTTATTAATTCAGAAATTTCTTGTTCTAAAAAAATATTATCAGTTTTTAATTCTTTTTTATAATTTTTTTCAATTATAGTTTTTTGTTGTAAGAACTCTTTTTCACTAAGATTAAAAGTTTTTAATTCTAATAATAAATAATCGCGTTTTTTTTCTGCTAAATTTTCTCTTAGTTCCCCTATTTGATTGATATTATCTTTTTCCTGGAATGGTTTTTTTAATAAATCATTAGGATTAATTTCTTTAATGGACTTATTAATTTGTTCTTTAACCTTTCGATAGGTTGTTGAATCCATTGATTTGATTTGATTTAATAACTCAAGAAAAAATTCATTTTCTGTTAAATTCTTTTTTTTAGCAATTATTAGTGCTTGGAATTTAAGTTTAGAGTAGAGTTCAATTCTATTCTGGTATGGTAAATAAGACAATAGATTATTTAATATAATTACAAAATTATTATTATTTGCTAAATCTGTCATTAGAGAATCGTAATTCTTATCATTCAATTTTAATACAGCTATTTCAGACTTTAATAAATAATTATTTAATATCACTCGTTTTATTGAATTGTCATTAATTCTGTCTAATAATTCATAAAAATCATTTGTAACTCGAATTGTAGTTTTTAAAATGTTATTAAACGCAAAAAAACTATCATTAATTTGATTTAAAAATTCAATATCATATACATCAAAATTGGTTTTATTTACAAGCCTTTTTAATAATTGTTTAGATAGTTTTGTTGTGTCTACATCTGTAACCAATGAAATACTATAAATTACTCTTTCATAAATAATAAATCTATCATTCATTGAGTTTTTTTCAATTTCAAGTTTTAAAAGTTGTGAAAGTTGATTTTTATTTATTTTAGATTTAATTGAACCATTAAAGATTTGGCTATATTCATTAATTAAATAAATAATTTTTTCTTTAATTAATGAGTCTTTGATTTCGATGTTTTTAAAATAATCAAAATTACTAATAGAGTCTTTCGAAGAAAGTTTAAGATTAAAATTGTAAGATAGTAGTTCTAATTTATCTTTAATTTTTGCATCACTCATAAGAGTAATTAAAAATTGTTGGTTCTTCTTAGAAAATTTCTGAAATATGATAGGATTTTTGAGAAATAAAATACACTCAAAGAGTTCAATACTTCCTATATCTTGTATAGTTTTTGTTTTATAAAACTTAATTAATATTGAAATAATTGAATGGTGAGTGTCTAGGTTATTTTCCTTACTATAAGCCTCTAAAATCGACACCAATATGTTCTTAGAGCCAATATTTATTTTCGATAATTTCTTGAAGATAAAGATGTCCGTTTCATGATCAGACCATGAATTATTCGCAATATTTTGATTTAAATAAAGAATGTGCTTCTTAATTAAGTTAAATTGAGTTATTTGATATTTAGTAAGAAATTCTGCAACAGGCTTATTTGATTTCTCAAACTCATTCATAAAAAAATTAGGGTCTGCAGTATTTTTTAAAATTATTTTTTTGTAACATAACTCTATTAATTCTTTAAACTCTCCAATATTTTTATATGAATTAGAAAAAAAATAAAATTCAAGTAATATTTCATTATCACTAAAATTATATGTTTTGGAAACTGTTTTAACTAGAGACTTATAAAATAGATAATTTGTTGTTTTTTTGGAGTTTTTTAATTGTAATATTATACTAATAAAATCAAAATATGTGCCTGCTTTAATTTTTCCTTTTTGCTCTAATGACTTTAAAAAATGAAATGAGTTTGCTAAAAACTCACTTTTTATTGGGTCAAATAAAAGTGAAATAAAATTGAAGAGATTATGAATATTAAGTAACCTAGAAATTCTAAAAAGTTTTAAAGGACTCAAATAAACATTTAATTGAGATAAAATAATTTTCAGAGATTCTCTATTATGGTTTAGCAACCTACTTAGTATAATTGTTAAACTATTTGTATTTAGTATACTAGAATTGATTTTAGGTCCATAAAGAATGTAGTTTTTTAAAAGCCCAATATCAGAAATATCTGAACTAAAATGGTTTTTATTATAAAAAAATAACTCTTCATTAAAATTTAATACTTCAGAGAAACTTCTATTGTCGTTGTTTTTTAACAGAAGTGATTTTGAAACCTTATTCCATTCTATATTAGAATCATGTATTGTTTGTTTTAATATGGTAAAAAAAACAATATTATCCTCTTTATTGTTCTTCAGAAGTGCCTTAAATAATTTATATTGTAGATCAGAGGTTATTTTCGAGAATGAAGCTTTGGGCTCAAAATCTAATAAATTTTTGAAAAACAAGGTACTATTTTGAAAATATGAGAATTGATTCCCAAGATATTTTTTTAGTACTTTATTTTTATTTTTTGTGTTTAGGATATTGAAAAGTCGGTAAAAACTTAAATTATCTTTAATTATTATTTGATATAATTCATCTTTTAAATCATTATTAAAAGCATTAACACTCAAATAATCATTCATTTTTTTGGCAGAACTTACCCACCATGGTAAAAATCCATACTTAATGAAATAAGTAATTAAATATTCGTTAGATTTAGGATTACTATTTTTTAATTTTTTTATTTTATTTAACAATAAATTACAAATAGTTGTTGATAGAGAACTCTTGTTATTAAGATCAAATTCTCCAATATCAATAATTAAACTATCTATAGAAATATTTTCATTTGGGTTAAAGTTATTATCAAAAAGTTCCTGAAGACTTTTAGTTAGGTTTTTATTTGAAAGCTCAGAAATGCCAGCAGATACATTTTCAAAATCAGTAGATTTATCTATTTCAACTTCAAATTTTAATTCTTTTATTGTGACGTTATTAGAAGTCATAGTTCTGATAACTCATTATTAATTGAATAAGTTGAAGAGACTCTTTTTCTAAGTTTTCGAGATTACCTGAACGTCTATAGTTTAGCCATTTAAAATAAACGACTTCAAAAGCTCCCATACTTTCAAAGTTTAAATAAAATACTTCAAAACTTAGGTGGGCAGGAATAAACTCTTTAATACAATTATTTATTAAAGCTTTAAATTCATTATTTTGAAAACGAACTGGCCAGTCAGGAAAAATGAAATTAATATGGTTTGAATATTTAAAATTATTTGGAAACTTATTTAAGTTATTATTTGTAGTTGAAATATCTGATATTTCAATTATATCTGTATTAGAGTCTTTTTTAGAATTAAAAAAACTTATTATCCGTTCCTTTTCTTTTTCAGCAATAGCTAAAGAATTAAATTGTTTTTCACTTTTCAATATTGGATTATTAAAAAGATCATAAACAACAACAATATTCTTACCAGTTTTAGCATCTTTTTCTACAGAAAAATTTTCAGCTTTAATTACAATATGCCAAAGATCATCTCTTAAATCTCTGAGTTCGTTGAACTCTGCATTGTAATAACTTATTAATTTTTTTTGCTTGTCATCCGAATAGATTATGAGTTCATACTTAGTTTCTACAAGTGGTCTTAGTAAAATATTTTCTACAAGAAAAAAAGATTCACATTGCTTATTAAAAGTACTAAATTTAGTTAATATTCTAAAAAGTGCTTCCTCACATTCTTTGATTGACTTAGAATGATAAATTTTTGAGGGTGTGGTTTGTTTAGGACTATTATAAAGTATATTATAATTAGATTTTGTCTTTACGATTTGATAATTCTTTTTTTTATGAGCGTATAAAAAAAGGGACTTTAAAGTACTATAATCTGAACAAAAAAAGTTGGCTTCCTCTAATGTTTCGCTAGATTCTTTTGGTGAAAGAACAGTTATAGAAGGACCATTAACAATTTTTATAGTTTTAGGTTTCCAATCTTGTTCAATTTTATTAATTTCAGAATTATCTAATAAAGGCTCGATTGTAGATTTAACAGAAGTGTTTTCGATTCCTAGGATAAGGCACAATCGATGTCTTAAACCAGAAATATTATCTTTTAAATCATGTTTTTTCTTAAAGTTAAACCCCTTAATTCTATTTCTTCCTAATTTAACAATAGATCTAGAATAATTTAATTTTAATGATAGTGATTTTAATTCTATATCATGATTAGACAAATAATCATAAATAGATTTATTAAGTTTAGTAATTAGTGAAGTCTCATAAGTTTCACCAAATCGAGAAAGGAGGTGGTCTACAATACTGTTTTTTCTATAAGTGAGTGTTTTATCAGACTCTGAGATTGAATTTAAAAAACTTAAAAAAGAGGAATTGTCCTTCCCTATTACTTTTTGTAATTCAGTAATATTGGTTGGCACTTGATTAAAAAATGTATTAATATGGTCTTTTTCAACTTTTATTGAAAACAAATTTCTAACACTCACAAGTTGACTTAAGTAATTTGCCATTATTTGTTCCATTAACAATAAATAACCTTTTAATTGATTTACTTGACTTTTTCTTTCTGAGCTTGAAGAACTACTAATTTCAAATTCTTTAAGTCCATAAATTGATGGGAGTTCGTTTTGAATAGAATAATAATGTTCAATTTCTTTTTTTGAAAATCGACTAGTTTTAATCAGTTTATTAGATTTATAGGGTTTCGAATAGGTGTTTTTGTCATTTAATGCAATTGAATCATAAAGTTGTGTAAGAATTGTAGTATCTATCTCATATGAGGTGTCATTTCTATTAAAATTAAGTTTTTCATTTGAATTGTAATAATCTTTCTCTAATGATGGGTAGTAATCTTGATCAAATGAAATAATGTCATTAAATATCTTTATTCCATTTTTATAAACGACTAAATCATTGATACTAATAACACCTTCAATACCTTGAATTATTTCTTTAATTTCGGATTGATATATCTCATTTGTTTTTCTCTTTAATTCAAGCTCCTTAATATATTTATTTTTTTGAACTGGTCCTGAAAAGACATTTTCTAAAGTTTCAGAATTTAAAATTTCATCGAAGTCATAAAATTTTAATTCTTTATTTAGTTTGGATTCAATTTCATGATAAACTTTTGCTAAAACACTCTCTCCTAGAACAAAAGAATTAATTGTTATTTCTCCAGACAATGAAATAATATCTTTTTTTAGAATAATAATAGGATTGAAATCAGTTCCTAAAGATCTATTATCCATAAGAATATTTTCAATATTATTTATACTAGCTTTAATTTGAGATTCATTCAAATTATCTTTTAATTGAATTAAAACATCAAAAATTCCTTGTGTTCCAAGAACATCGTCTTTTACTGGATTAACCCAAGCATTCTTTACAGTATTCTCTTGATCTATTATTATTTTTCGATAATCATATGGTGTAGATGGGGAAGACGGGAAAATTTTTTCAGGTGGAATTAATAAATTATTATTTTCTAAATCAAAATTATCAGAATAAGCTAGAAGAATATCTTCAATGGGGAAATTTGATTTATAACTCAAATCTGTAAGAGCATAGCAAATTTGTTCAAGAAATGTAATACCTGGATCGTGATAATTAAAATCAGTCCATTGGTTCCCAGAAAACTGTTGAATTAACTCAATACCTTGTTGAAGGAGTAAATCGTAATCTAAGCCCTTACTATTATACTTATCTTTGTAAATGAATTTTGGTTCAATCATAATAGAGATTAATCGCCTAGTAAATTTAAAACATTAAATTTTATTTGATAAGACTCTTTAGTTTCTGAACAAATACCATAGCTTTTTAGTGTCCTAACTTGTAATCCATAACTATTCATTTCTCCAAACCACCTGAAAGAAAGCCTATGAAAATACTTTTCATAATATGCAGTCGTGGTTTTGATTTTATGCTTTGATCTTCTTCCACCGAAAGTAGAAAGGGCTATAACATGAGAAACAGAATAACAACCTGATCCTGTTTTCCCTGTAGCTTTGGCAGTTATTTCAAAGCCGTTAATCCCATCTAAATCAGTTAGAATATAGTGCCAATTACCATCGGCAGGTACACTGCCTGTTTTAAAGAGACCTATCTTTGATTTTACCCCTAGAGTGCCATTGACCTCAAGATTATAATTAGGATTATTAGTATTAATACCTACATTACCTGCTTTATTAAACTTGATAATAGTAGAGTTATCATGATTATTAATAGATAGCCCTTCTGAATCATTATTATCAAGGTTAAATGAATAATTTGAGTATTCTTGAGTGATTCTTTTGAAAAAAGAAAGTAGTTTCGAATCTTTCTTTAAGGGGCTTAATTTTAAACCATGATCGGATGTTTTAGAAATACCGTCATCAACAGAATTTATAGACGAATCTATAAGATCATTAAAATGTTTTTCAGTAGCAAAACCTCCCTTTTTAAAATAATTTTTTAATGTTTGTCTATTAATTAGTGCCATTATTTAAAATTTAAGTTTAAAATTAAACTTTGATTCCGAAGATGTAGGTTTAATTTCTAAGTTAATGTTATTATCAGATTTAGAACTTATATCAGAGTTTATTAAAAATGATTCTTGAATTCCTAGCTCTCTGAAGTCAATTGGTTCGGGCGCGTGATACTCATTTTTTTGTAAAATTTCTATAATATGATTTTTTCTAGGTATAAAAAGAGACCAAGGAACACCAGGCTCTATAAATTCACTATTCATATTTGTTTTAGCAGAATCAAAGGCAACTTGTTCTCCGTTTTCTAATTTTTTTACATAAATTATTGAAATTCCTGTAATAAAAGAAACATATGACCTAGTATTTAAAAAATTTATAATATCTAGTTTCTTGATTTTTAAACCTATCCTGTTTTTACTAGAGGAGCTATATAACCATGAACAAATAAAATTAAAAAAGTCAACTTGTAGTTTTTGAATTCCCTTACCGTTTGGAATATTTTTAAATGAAACTTTACATTTAATCCATAAATCTTCAAAAACTGGATTAATAATCTCAAATTTTGAAAATGGTGAAGTAAATTTTTCTAAGTAATCTTTTATTTCATTTTTTTCTGCAGAACTTATTTTAATATTATCTATATTTTGATGAACTTCAATCTTTTTAATACATAATAGACGAAGTTGGGGATTATTTTTATTTACCGAATAACATTTAACATGAGATAACCAACTAAATTTTGCTAATACAAATTTTTCAACATCCCACTTTGTAACAGGCCTGTTTTTGTGCCTTAATAATTCACTAGAACGAACGTAGTAGTCAATATCTGATTCTTTATCCAAACCTTTAAAAGAACCTAACTTTTGCTGCATTGCAATGACACCGTCGATTGGAATTATAAACCCTTCGACAGATTCTGGCGGTATAGCAGCACTTATCCTGGAAACTGATTCATCTAATAATTCAGTAGCTGAAACAGAATTTGTATTAATAGAACGGATTAAACTAAATTGATTTGATTTATTCTTAGAACAGGCTTTTATATAAATTTTATTCTGGTTAAAAACTTGATTTTTATCCGAAATATCCATTGGAATTTTTAAAGATAAAACACCGGTTTTCATTAAGTTTTGTGTTTGATCTTGTAAAAGATCTTCTTTTTTGAATGGCTTCCAACCATCTATGCTTGAATAATACCAATCGATTTGACGACTAAATTCATAATTTTGATTTTCACTTTTTAGGATTTCAAAGAGAAGATTAAGTTGAAAGGGTGGCTTAAATGAATCAAATCCTAAAATTAGCTCCCCTTCATATTTAAAACTTTCAACTAATGTACTTTTGTTTACAAATTCTTTTGAAAATGTTTTTTCTAATCCAAAAGGTGATATTAAATAAAATGAATTTTCTTGATTAAAGTCATTTTGAGAAAATAAAAGTTGATTGAAAAACATAGAACTATGTGCTTCATAACTAATAGACAAATCAGAAATCATTGGGGAAAAAGGTTCATTTGGATTTTGGAGTATTAATGAAAAATCTTTTTTTGGTTTTTGTGAAAGAGCTTTTTGGCTAGCTCTATTCAAAACCTTGTCAAAAATATCAAAACCGAAACCAAATGATGGCTCGACTAACTCAAATTTCAAATAACCAGTTTCCAAATCATTGGAATATTCAAATAAATCTGTTAATCTTAATTTATAATTAGGTTTGATATTGAGCTTATCGACATTTATTTTATTTATATTTAATGATGTAGCTATCTCACCTTTTTCATTTTCTTCAAATAAATTATATGTTAAAACCGTTTCCTTTGGCTTGGAATAATTAAAATTTGATAATGCAGATAATTGAACCTTAAAACTATCGTTTTTGATATTCAATTCATATTCTTTGTAAAACTCCTTAAACGAGTTATTGAGTGTGTTTAAATTTGTGTAGTTCCAATTGACAGAAATATCACTAATTTTCTTATTGAATAGTTCATCAGATCCTATAATTAAGTTTGATCCTTTTTTTGGGGTAGCGCCAAATAATTCAAATTCTGATTTAATATCAACTTCCTCATTATTTACATAACAATTGAATGTTTTTAGATTTTTTACTTTTACTTTTAGATCGATTTTTGAAACCTGCATATTATTTAAAAAGGAATAGGGGTTGTAGAAGCATTCCTGATTGATTTTAAATCTTAATATAGGTAAGTCTGATTCTAATTGTAAATTGTGAATGGAAGAATCAAATGATACAATATCAGGAAAAGTTTTATCTAAATTAAAAGAAACTCTAATAATCCCTGTAGACCAGTCAGATGGACTTAAAACCTTGTAGAAGGGAATGTTAACCCAACCCTGATCTGAAGTATATTCAATCACAAAAGCATCTGAAAATATCTCATTAAAAACAGCATCCTCACTAGAGTCTTTATTTTGAGAAATATCAATAATTAAATCTGATAAATTTTTAATTGAATCTATTGTAAATTGAAAATCTATGTCAATCGTTCTATCGCTTTTAGAAAGAGATAAAACTGGTGATAATATCATAAAACCAATATCAGATTTATCCATATTCATCTCCTCTTCACTAAGAAATAATTGCTCTTCACCTAGTGTAGAAAAAGATGTTTTGTCATTATTAAATTCTAAAACTTCATCAATATTAGACGCATGAGTTTTAGAATATAAGCCGGATATTAAGTTAAACCTTGAATGATGATCATAAATTTTATTTTCACTCAAGAAAAAAGTGCTGATGTGATTTAGTTTAACATTATTTAATTCAATCTCATCATCAATGACAAAAATAATATCATCCCCATTTTCAGCTTGTCCAGCTTTAAGAGCAGTGTTTTTGAGTATTGGTAAAGCATCTATATTTTCATCAATTTCAAGTGAAATAAAAATTTTACTAGGTGATGCTGGAAGGTGCTTTAATTTTAAAATTTTTTTAAAATATAAATCTAAATGTTTCTTTGTGATTTTATTTAAATCCTCATAGGAATGCTTTAAAAGTTCTAAAAAAGTAAATATTAATCCTATGTGAGCTTTGTGATTATCATTTTCGTACAAAGATTTTGTAAATATTTTTTTACTTTTTATGATAAGATTATATATTATTTCGTAGGTAGGATTAAAAATAAGAGTTATTTTTTTGAATGCATAATTGAGTTCGTCTTCAGTAAATTCTGTATTTTCCGTATTTATTTCAAAAAATGAGGTTTCTAGATTCCATAATGAGTTAAATAACTCAAACTTTTCATTTACGGAATTACCGATAAAGTTTTTTTCTAAGAAACTTTTGGAAATAATTAAAAATTCTTTAAGAAGTGGTGATAACTTTTTTTGAATAGCTGTTTCTAATTCTAATTCAATTAATGAACTCTCCTGAGATAAATTATTTTTAAGCGCTTCAAGGTACCACTCATTAATTTGCTCAAAAAGAGATAAGGCTGAGTTGTAAAATTCGTTAAAAATTTCCTTTTTTATTTCTAATGATAATGTTTCATCATATCTTCTTATAAGTTCTAATCTATTAATTGTATAGTTAGATATATCAAATTTTGAAATTTCGGCAATTAAAAATGTTTCATCTGATTTTAATAACTCATACCAACTACCATCAACCTTGTTTTTATTATTATAAAAGTTTATTTTTTTTGAGTACTCCTTGATTAAAATGATAAAATCTAAGATTTCTCGGTCATCAACTTTAAAGTTGTTAGGGTTCAGAATATTTGTATAATTTTTATTCAAATTTATTATTTTATTTCAGTTCCTTCATTCATGTAAAATGGGAATACAATATTATCTCTCACATTAGTAGAATGAATTTCATATATAATTTCAATATGTATTAGCCCGTTAATATCCTCAGATTTTGAGGCATTTACATCATGAACAATAATTCTTGGCTCATACTTTCTAATACTTTTCTTTAATTCAAACGCGAGTCTTTCAATAATGTCTAGATCTGATCTTTCAAACATATATTCATGAACAACACATCCATAATCTGATCGCATTAGCCGTTCCCCAAATTTGGTATTTATAAATATATAAAGACTTTGCCTAATATCCTCCTCTTTTGTTACCATTTCAACATCAGCATTTTCTTTGTTAAATGTTGGTGGAAACCCCCATCCCCTTCCTAAAAAAGATTTTTCTTGTTCCATTTACTTGTATTTAATTGATTCCAACGCTACCTCCCTTTATTGTTACTTTACCAGATGCCGTAAAGTTTGCTTTACTGCCGCCCTTAGCTGTTAAACTAGTTTTCGCAACAACATTAACTTTATTCCCAGAAACTTTGGCACCTGCCCCTGATTTTCCTTCTACAGTCACACCCTTTGAACCTGTAATTGTAACAGTTTTTTCAGATGAAATTTTTATGTTCTTTTTACTTGTTAAAGCTATCCCAGAATCTGACATTTTCAAAACATTTTTGTTTTGATCAGTAATGGTAATATCTTTATTTTTTTCGTTAATTATAATGCTATTTTTTTTGGGAGTACTTATAGTTATCTTTTTGTCTTTATCATCGAACTCTAATGTTAGTTTATTTTTTGTTACGAAAGCCTTTAGAGAATTATCTTTATTAATTTTTGTGTAAGGAGTATCTGTTTTTGTGTATAGTCCTCCTAAAATAACTGGTTGCCTTGGATCATTAGCTATGAAAGATACGATTACTTGAGAACCCACTTCAGGTATAAAAAATGATCCAGC
Organism: uncultured Flavobacterium sp.; assembly: GCA_913061465.1. Lineage (GTDB taxonomy): Bacteria > Bacteroidota > Bacteroidia > Flavobacteriales > Flavobacteriaceae > Polaribacter. The sequence goes on along the minus strand of CAJXSU010000014.1, from coordinate 2,940 downwards.
TTTAGACGAGGTATAAAAATGAGAAAGCTTTGCCCATATTCCATTACCAGTACTTTTAAGTGCTGGAATTAAAACTTGGATACGATCTTGACTCAGTGGATCTTGATCAATTTTCTTAACAGTACCTATTTGCAGTCCGTTTATAGGCTTTATAAAATTTGTCTTATCAATGACATTTAAATTAAAAAAACTTTTCTTTAATCCAAATTCAATTGAAGTTGTAAAAAGACCACTTTCAATTTGATGAGAGATAGCAGTTATATATATATTTCCATCAAAATATTTACCAAATCCGTTTAATTTGACCACTGAGCCTAAATCAATGTTTGTGACTCCTTTGAATTTTGCTCTTCCAATAATTCTAGTTAATCTAGAGCTTTGTAAAATAGAATTTGAGATTGCTTTCAATTCGGAAACTTCTGTTGTTTGAGGTATATTAATGTTAACTGAGGAAGGGCTTGTTGATGTACTTATCTTCTTTCCTGTCAAACTATTGTTAACTGTTAATGATGGTTCTGCTGCTTTATTTTGATTTTTTTTATTGGTAAAATAATCCCAAGAGTCAAGAGTCAGAGTATTTAATTGTGAGCTCGAGTCTATCTTAGCATCAAAGTTTATAGTAGAAAGTCCATTTGTGATTGTTAAATCTGGCTGAGAAACGGATTTCTTTGGTTCAGAAATTTTAATTTCATTATCAGAGTTAAGCACAACTAAACCATTAACCTCACACCTGCTTATTATAAAATCCCAATCACTTGAATTATATTTGGGTAAAAAAGGATGAATTACGCTTGTAGGGCTAATTGTAGATTTTAATCCAGGCACTTTCCCTATTAGGGTTGAAAAGATTTGGCTATCTTTTTTTTTTTCATAAATGTCTGAAGTATAGCTGTTTGTAAGTTTAATTGCGACGTCGACACATTCTAAAACCAACAAACTTCTCCATGGTTTTGAGGCAAATCCATCTTTAAGTGAAATTCCTAGTTTTTCTATAATACCTTTAAAAACTACTTGATTGTCCTGTTCATATCCAAAACGTAACTCTACAGCTTTTCCAGGATTAAAATTACTATTTTCGCTTTCTTCAAAAGTATTTAAGTAAGCATCACCTCCCGAAAGAAATACTCTTGCTCTACTAATTTTATTAATAAGCTTATCAACATTTAATTTTATTAATTTATAATCAGAGGAGATTGATTTTCCAGCTATAAATACATCAAATGATATTGGTTTATCTATAGTGTCTTTTGGTTTATTTCCTATTGATGTTGGCATGAAGTTACTTTATTGGAGGAACCTCAAGTTGAGATCCATGTTTTAAGTTACGTAATGAACTTAAATTATTAAATTCGGCTAATTTTATATAATATTTTTTATTGTCATAATAATCTTCACTCAATTTTACAATATTATCTCCATCCTTAACTATAGGCATTTTAGTAATATCTGGACTTTGAAACAGACTATTATCACCTCCTCCAAGATCTTGAATTTGCATATTTACTGTTGCTCTGAGAGGTACACCATATGAGTCAAAAAAAGTATATACATAGCTAAAGGTTTTTACAATCCCATAAATAGAAACACTTCCTTTCCCCCAAACTATCCTAACAAATGGTGGCCTGTGTGTTGATGCCACTGGCTCTACCGTAATTTCTTCAAGAGTTTTTATAGAGTTTACAATATCGCCTCCTGAGCTTGAATAGCCTTTAACATCAGGATCATTAGGAACAACTCCAGTATTATCTATAGTAAATGAAAGGTCTAACTCACGTTGAAGTGAAATAGGTGCCTTACTTGAAATAATAGACCCATTAGCCTCAACATCTTCAGTTTTTTTTCCTTCTTTTTGACCCACCGTAAACTTTAAGTCAGATGGATTTAATTGAAGTTTATATTCTCCTATTTTAGCAGTAGAATTAGAAGAACTTCCTTCTTTATAGCCAGTAATTGTAATAGAATTTGCCATTTTAATATCTTAATTTTGATTCTAATTCATTTAAAATAGCAATAACGCATTCATCAACTAATTGTCTTTTTTCACTCTCTTTTAAAATATTTCCCATATTCTTTTCAGACATTTTTGTTTCTATTACATTATCTAAATCATCTTCATTTGAAGTAGAACTTCCTTTTGATTTACCTTGAATAATTAACTCCCTTATTTCTATAGCCATATTATATTATTAATTTGTTTTTATTGTTTACTAAAGTAAGAGTATGCCATAGTTAATGTTTCTATAGCAAGTTCAGATTTATCGGCATTAAAAGCACCAATTTCAACCTCTTTAGGATAACAATCATAAAATGTCCAAGTCATTAAAATATCGTCTCTATTGCCTCCTAAAAGCATAACATTAATTGTTCTTGTTTGAACTCTGTACGAACCTTTGTCTTTAATTAAAAAAGAATGACACCAATCTCCAAAATTAGAAGTTCTGGTGGTTAGTCCTCTTGTAAGAACTAAATCAGGATAGGTTGTTGCCGTTGGTAACTTATATTGTCTATTATTAACTCCTGAATTGACAACAACTGATTCACCTGCAGTTGCTTTAATACCTGATATAGATTGAAAAAAAGAATCTGAATCTGAACCATAGCCAGAAGAACCAGCAGATGATAAGGTTGAAGTAACTTTAAAATTAAACCCTAATGCAGGGTAATCTTTTTTTCTTAAATCGTAACCACTAACACCTTTTAAATCTGATTGAACATATTCACTAACTGTTTGACCTCTTTTTGATCTATACGTTAATTTTCCTTTACTAGTAGCGAATTTTCTTTCAACTTTTAAAGACTTAAACTGTCCCTTACTTGAAACTAGTTTTCTTTCAACTTTTGAAGACTTAAACTGTCCCTTACTTGAAACTAGTTTTCTTTTAATGTTTAAAGACTTAAACTGTCCCTTACTTGAAACTAGTTTTCTTTCAACTTTTGAAG
>CAJXSU010000013.1 GCA_913061465.1 uncultured Flavobacterium sp. | reverse complement strand
TCATGCCAAAAAAAGAAGATTTAAAATCTATTTTAATCATCGGTTCAGGTCCAATTGTAATTGGTCAAGCTTGCGAGTTTGATTATTCGGGATCACAGTCTCTCAGATCTTTGAGAGAGGATGGAATTGAAACAGTATTAATTAATTCTAATCCAGCAACTATCATGACAGACCCTTCAATGGCTGATCATGTGTATTTATTGCCTTTGACTACCAAGTCCATTTTAAAAATCCTGAAAGAACATCCTCAAATTGATGCCGTATTACCTACTATGGGAGGTCAAACAGCCTTAAATCTATGTATTGAGGCAGATGAAAAAGGTATATGGGAAGATCATCAAGTTAAATTAATTGGTGTTGATATAGATGCTATTAATATTACAGAAGATCGAGAGAAATTTAGAGAATTAATGTTGAAAATTGGAGTTGGTATGGCTCCTCAAGCAACGGCGACATCTTTTCTCAAGGGAAAGGAAATTGCTCAAGAATTTGGTTTCCCACTTTGTATTAGAGCTTCTTATACACTTGGAGGTGCAGGAGCTGCCATTGTTTATGAAGAGGAAGATTTTGATAAATTATTACGCAGAGGTCTTGAAATATCTCCTATTCATGAAGTAATGATTGATAAGGCGATGATGGGATGGAAAGAATATGAATTAGAATTATTGAGAGATAAAAATGATAATGTTGTTATCATTTGTTCTATTGAGAATATGGATCCTATGGGAATTCATACTGGAGATTCCATTACAGTGGCGCCAGCTATGACTCTTTCTGATAAAACTTATCAGAAAATGCGAGATATGTCTATTAAGATGATGCGAAGTATTGGAGATTTTGAAGGAGGGTGTAATGTCCAGTTTGCGGTATCTCCAGACGATAGAGAAGAGATTATTGCAATAGAAATTAATCCGCGTGTTTCACGTTCTTCTGCTTTAGCAAGTAAAGCAACAGGTTATCCAATCGCTAAAATAGCTACAAAGCTCGCTATAGGATATACTTTAGACGAATTAGACAATCAAATTACAAAGTCTACATCAGCATTATTCGAACCTACTCTAGATTATGTTATTGTAAAAATACCTCGATGGAATTTTGATAAATTTGAAGGGTCAGACAGAACCCTAGGATTACAAATGAAAGCTGTTGGAGAAGTTATGGGTATTGGAAGATCTTTTCAAGAAGCACTTCATAAAGCTACTCAATCTCTGGAAATCAAAAGAAATGGTCTTGGAGCTGACGGAAAAGGATATAAAGATTATAATCAAATTATAGACAAATTAACTAATGCTTCTTGGGATCGTGTTTTTGTTATATATGATGCAATTGCTTTAGGAATTCCATTAAGTCAAATTTATGATATCACAAAAATTGACATGTGGTATTTAAAACAGTATGAAGAGTTATTTCAACTTGAAAAAGAAATATCTACATACACAATAGATAGTTTAAATAAAGAATTACTATTGGAAGCCAAGCAAAAAGGGTATGGAGATCGCCAGATTGCACATATGTTAGGTTGTTTGGAGAGTCAAGTGTATAAAAAAAGAGAAGAACTTAATATACAGAGAGTATACAAATTAGTAGATACTTGTGCAGCAGAATTTACAGCCAAAACACCTTATTATTATTCTACTTTTGAGAATGCGGTTGAAACAGCTTCTGGAGAGGTATATGTTCATAATGAAAGTGTTGTTACTGATAAGAAAAAAATTGTTGTTTTAGGATCTGGACCAAATAGGATAGGGCAAGGAATAGAGTTTGATTATTGTTGTGTTCATGGTGTTTTAGCTGCTGCAGAATGTGGCTATGAAACCATTATGATAAATTGTAATCCGGAAACGGTTTCTACAGATTTTGATATTGCTGACAAATTATATTTTGAACCTGTTTTTTGGGAACATATATATGATATCATTAGACACGAAAAACCAGAAGGAGTTATAGTTCAGCTAGGAGGTCAAACAGCTCTAAAATTAGCTGAAAAGTTAACCAAGTATGGAGTAAAAATAATAGGAACAAGTTTTGAAGCTCTTGATTTAGCCGAAGATAGAGGTAGTTTTTCTTCCTTATTGAAAGAAAATAATATTCCTTTTCCAGAGTTTGGTGTCGCAGAATCTGCAGACCAAGCCCTGACTCTAGCAGATGAATTAGATTTTCCAATCTTAGTAAGACCCTCTTATGTTTTAGGTGGGCAGGGCATGAAAATTGTAATTAATAAAGAGGATTTAGTTGAACACGTTGTAGACTTATTACGTAAAATACCAAATAACAAACTTTTATTGGATCATTATTTAGATGGTGCTATAGAAGCTGAGGCAGATGCTATTTGCGATGCTGATGGTAATGTTTATATTATTGGTATTATGGAACATATTGAACCTTGTGGTGTTCACTCCGGAGATTCAAATGCGACTCTTCCTGCCTTTAATTTGGGAGATTTAGTCATGCAGCAAATAATTGATCATACAAATACAATTGCAACAAAATTGAATACTGTTGGGCTAATTAATATTCAATTCGCAATTAAAAATGATATAGTTTACATTATTGAAGCTAATCCAAGAGCTTCTAGAACAGTTCCTTTTATAGCTAAAGCCTATAAAGAACCTTACGTAAATTATGCTACAAAAGTAATGCTAGGAGAGAAAAAAGTAACTGATTTTGACTTTAATCCACAATTAGAGGGATATGCGATTAAACAACCCGTTTTTTCTTTCAACAAGTTTCCTAATGTAGACAAAACTCTAGGACCTGAAATGAAAAGTACTGGAGAGAGTATTTTGTTTATAGATAGTTTAAAAGATGATGACTTTTACGATTTATACTCAAAACGTAAGATGTATTTAAGTAAATAATAATACCAATAGTTACAAAAAAAAAGCAACCCTAAAGGTTGCTTTTTTTATTAATAATTTAAATAGTTTGAAGATTTTAAAACTTAATATTTAATAATTCTCCACTTATTTGCAACATAGATATCTCTGCTATTTTTGCAGCATATTTTGCTTGATTCCTATTCAACTCTGAATTGATAAAATTTAACTGAGCTTGTCTAAATTCTATGGACGTGGCTTGACCGAGTTTATATTTTTCCTGTGTTCTAAAAAAATTATTTTTAGACGTAAGAATATTATTTTCTTGCACTTGAAATATTGTTAATTTGTTTTGATAATCATCCCAAGCATTATTAAAATTACGTTTAATATTTATAATCATAGATTCTTTTTCTAATGTTTTATTCTCTAAATCTATTTTTGCATTGTTAACTCGAGTAGCTGTAGAACCACCATCAAATAAATTCCAGCTTAAATTAAGCCCCCCAGAAAGACCTGTGTTTGTTGATACGGCAACAAAAGATGCAGCATTATTATTTCCTTTATTCCATCCGTAAGCTCCAGTTAATCCAATGCTTGGTAAGTATCCAGATTTATTAGCTTTGATAATAAATTTATTAATCATCATGTTTTTATCTAGCTGTAATAGCGTAACATTATTTGATTTCATTTTATTAATTAAGTCATTTTGATCTACATCTAATTTAAAATCAATAGAGGTTTCTACATTAAATCCTGAAGTAATTACATTTCCTAAAACTACATTTAAATCACGTTTCGTATTGATCAATTGTTGTTTTGCGTTAATTAGATTAATACTATCATTATTAACATCAACCTGCGCATTTAAAACGTCTAACATCGTCCCTTGTCCATATTCAAATTGATAATTGGCTCTTTTAATTCTATCTTTTGAGATAGTAAGTGTTCTTTCTAGAACATCTACACTCTCTGATACTTGAGCTACATTAAAATAAACTGCATATAATTGAGCGATTGTGTTTTCAATAGTCTCTCTAGCCTGTAATTCAGATAATTTGTAAGTCTCTTTTAATCTCTTATAATTATAATATCTTCCCAATCCATCAAATAGTGTATAATTTAGATTTATAGAAGCGTTGTATCGAGAACTTTTAGCACCATTTAATTGTGTAGTTTCTCCGTTTGCAAATTCGGCTTCAATATTGTCTTTATTAAAAGTAGCACCTGAATTACTTGTAACTGTTGGTAGGTAGCCAGAATTTAAAATACTAGCATTATTCTTTGCAATTTTTTTATTGTTAGAAATAATTTTGATTCCATAATTATTTTCTAGAGCTAATTCAATAGCCTCAGACACTGTTACTATTTTTTGAGCAGTAACAGAGCTAATATAAAACGATAAAAAAACTATGATTATTTTTTTAATTTTCATCTGATTAATTTATTCTCTGGTGACACGTTCTACCTCTTCTTTACTAATTTTATTTCCTGTCTGAAGCCATTTTAAGGTTGTTTTTACATTATTACTAAAAGAAAGGAATATTGGTAAAACAATAAGGGTTAGTACTGTAGCAAAACCAATACCGTATGCAATAGATATAGCCATTGGTATTAGAAATTGTGCTTGTCTACTTTCTTCAAAAATAAGAGGTGCTAAACCAGCTACAGTGGTTATTGAAGTAAGAAAAATAGCTCTGAATCTTGCCCGACCTGCCTCATATAGAGCATCATCAAAAGACAACCCTTCTCTCAAGTTATTATTAAATTTTCCAATTAATACTAGACCGTCATTTACCATAATACCAATCAAAGCAATAATACCAAGCATTGATAAAATATTTACTGGATAATCGTGTATCCAGTGTCCCCAGGCTACAGCAGGTAAACTGAAAGGAATTAAAAATAATAACAACAAGGGTTGGCTGTAGCTTCTAAATGTAAATGCGATTACAATATAAATTAATAAAAGAGCAGATAGTCCAATAGGGGTTAATGAATCTGTAAGCTTAGACTGCTCTCTGTTTTGTCCCTCATAAGATGGTGTTACCGTTGGGTACTTCGCTAAGATTTCTGGCATGATATCATTTTTAATTTCATCCATGATATCTGTTGAACTAGTTTTCTTTGGATCTTTAATATCTGCTGAAACTTGAATTTCTCTTCTACTTTCTAAATGATTAATAGCAACATCTCCACGCTTTATCTCATAGTTAGCTATTTCTTTTAGCGGAACACGATTTCCGTTTGGAACTAGGATACGCATGTCATCTAAGTTTTTGATGGATGATCTTCTATCCCTGTCATATCTTATCCATACACGAATTTCATCTTGTCCTCGCTGAAACCTTTGGGCTTGAGATCCAAAAAATCCAGCTCGAACTTGACTCATTACTGTTCTTAAATTTAACCCCAAAGCATAAGCCTTTTCGTTAAGTTTTAATTGTATTTCCTTAATTCCTGAAGGATCATTATCAGTAACATCTTTTAAAGAAGTATTGTCTTGTAGACGTTTTTTTAATTCAGATTTTACTGCCTTAAGTTCAGTGATGTTATTTCCTAAGAATGAAACAGAAACAGGTCTACCACCAAAATTACCACCACTTCCAAACACTAAACTTTCTATCCCAAAAATAGCCCCTACACGTTCTTCAATTTTATTTGTTACCAGTGTAGACGTTATTTCATTAGGGCGTTCTTCACCTGGCAATAAATTTATTGTCAAAGATGCAGCAGAAGACCCGGGACCAATTTTTTTAATAAAATTTTTAACCAAATGATTTTCTGGATTTTCGCCCAAATATTCATTATTAATTTCGTTAGTAGCTTGTATGGCCTTTGTTTCAATATAAGAGATGATACTATCAGTTACTTTTTCATTAGTACCATTTGGCATGTTTAATGTGATACTTATTCGATCACTAGCTATTTGAGGAAAAAATGCCCCTCGTATGATTCCACCACCAAAACTACCACCTGTTAATATTAAAAATACTATAAATAGAGAAAAGATTAGAAATTTGTTTTGAAGTGTAAATCGAAGACTTGGGCTGTATAGTTTATCTCTTAGCCATTTCATTATTTTATCTCCGTAAGTATTAATAAGTCTAAGTTTTGAGAAAATACGTTGAAATAACCCCGTCAAACCATTTTTTTGAATATTTTTTTGTTTTCGAAGTGCTTTAGAGTGAGCCAGATGTGCAGGAAGTATAATGAGTGCTTCAACTAAGGAAACGACCAAAGTTAAAATAACAACTACTGATACTTCTCCAAAAAAGTCTCCAATAGACCCATCTAAAAACAAGAAAATGGCGAATGCTATAATTGTGGTTAAAATGGCAGATAAAATAGCAGGAAGTACTTCCATAACACCATCTACGGCGGCTTGTTCTGGTGTTTTTCCCTTTTCATAATGCTGATAAATATTTTCCGCAATAACAATTCCATCATCTACCAGAATTCCAATGACTATGATCATTCCAAAAAGAGATAAAACATTGATGGTTACGTTAAAGTAGCCTGCAAGCATAAACATCCCCAAAAATGAAATAGGTAAACCAAATGCTACCCAAAATGCTAAACGGGTGTTTAAAAACAGTGATAAAAACATCAAAACCAATAGCATTCCAATAATGGCATTTTCTGTTAAAAGTTCTGTTCTCTGAACTAAGGTTGTAGATAAGTCACTTACTACATTTAATTCTACATTATCATATTTTTGATTAAAGTCTTCTATGTATTCATTTACCTTATTTGCCGATGAAATTAAATCTTCTGAATTGGTACTAGTGATGGTAATATTTATTGATAGATTTCCATTAAAATAAGTTGCGTTAGGAGTTTCTGAAAATTGATCTTTTACTACCGAAATATCTTTAAGTTTAATAATCCTTCCCGAAGGATCAGACTTTACAACTAGGTTAGATAATTCCATTGCATAATAAGTTCTAGAATTAGCACGTATTAAGTATTCTTCAGAGTCTGTTTTTATGGTACCTCCTGTAGTAATTAAGCTAGATTCATTTATGGCTTGTGAAACTTCAGCAAAAGATAAATTATAAGCGAGTAAGCTAGTTTCATTAATTGCTATTTCTATCTCTTCTTCGGGGTAACCTGTGGTTTCTATTTGTGAAATACCGTCTATAGCTCTTAAATCATTTTCAATTTGCCTACCAATTTGTTTTAGGGTTACTAATGGAATTTTGTCTCCACTTAACGAAAAAGTAATGGTAGGTCTAGCAGGTTGTCTTTTAGCCACAACCAGTGGTTCCATACCTACTGGAAAAGACGGAACTCTGTCTACGGCATTTTTAACTTCTAAGAGCATGAAGTCTATATCTTTTCCCTTTTCTATCTCAACATTTATACTACCACTATTTTCTCTTGAAGTTGAGGTAACCCGCTCTACGCCATTAAGTCCCTTGAGATTGTCCTCTATTTTTAGAACAACCCCTTCTTCAATTTCTTGGGGAGAGGCACCTGGGTAAATAATATTTATATTAATATTTTTCGAGTCAACAAGCGGAAAGAAAGATGATTTAAGATTATAGGCTCCTACAAAACCAAAAATTAAAAAGGTAATGACAACAATATTTACAGCTACACTATGTTTAATAAAATAAGTAACAAGCTTTCTCATATCTCTTATTTTATTTTGGTAATATTTTCCTTTTGACGCTGTAATGGTTTAACTAACATGCCAACATAGGCGCCAGGAAAGGGATTTGATAATATGATGGTCTTGTCAGGAATATTTTTTAAGACTACTTTAGTTTCTGAAAAGTAGGTGGGTGTTACCTTGATAACATCCAATACATTATCTCTAACTATAAAGATTTTGTTTTCATCTAACAACAAACTTCTATTGATTTCGATAGCATTTGGTTCATTTTTAGCATTTAGTTTAGCCTCTAAAAACATTCCTTCCTTCAAAGAACTATTTTTTATTTCTATAAATACGGCAATTGTTTGTGTAGTAGTATCAACACTACCGTTAATTCTTGAAATTTTACCAGTATACTTTTCAGTATTTTCAAAATTGTTTAATTGAACGTTCTCACCAATTTTCAGCAAATTTGCATAATTTTTCCCAAGAGAAACTTCCATTTCATATATAGAGGGGTCTATGTATTCACCTAGTTTTTGATTGTTTCGAATTAAAGTTCCTTCAGTAACTAATGATTGAGTAAGTATACCTTTAAATGGAGCTTTAATAGTATATTTAGACAATCTTTGCTCTAAGTTTCTTACACTGTAGTAGTTGGAAACAATACCTCTACCTGTAATAAAATAGTTTTCTTTTTCAGAACTCATTTCTGGTAAGTTTGGAGTCGTTTTGTCTAAGTCAAAACTTTTTATATAGGCTTCCCATTTAGGATAGATATCAGGAAAATCTAATCGGAGATCAGCCATGATAGCAACTATAGAGTTGTATAAATTACTTTTTGCAGACTGTACACTAGCGTAGTATTCTGTATTATTAATAATAATGAAAATTTCATTTTTGTTATATTTCTCTCCCGGTTTAAAAAGTTTAGATGCAGGTTTAAAAATGCCCTGTACTTCCGAATATATTTCTACCCTTCTTTTAGCAATTAGATTTCCATTAGCAGGAATTATGATTGGTATTATGCTATTTGAGACAGTATCTACATAAACAGTTTTGATAACTTTGGGAGGAGCTTTTCTAATTTTACTTTTACTACTAATAATTATTTTTGAGGTATATACAGAAGCTATTATGAGTATTACCCCCAACAAAGCAAGAATTATCTTTCTCATCTAAAATCGTGTTAGTTTTTTGCAAAAGTACTTTAACGATAAAAATTAGATGTTAAATAAAACCTAAAGTGATACTCAAATCTTTTAATTTTATAGTGTTTAAGTTTAATAAATATAACTAAACTATAGCAAAAAAATATAGTTGAATAAGATTTAACTTTTTAGTAAAGCTTGATCGTTTTTAAGGAAATTTCATATCTGTTCGTGAATGTTTTTAAAAAAATATTAGAATTTTACCATCATAGCTTGGTGAATATTAATTAATGTATTTTAAGTATCTTTACAAGATATTACACTTTATAAAACACTAAAAGATTTGATTTTTAAAAATGTTTTTTTTTCTATTCTTCTAGCATTATTGTCTTTTTCAAATCTAAAGGCACAAAAGTCTTCAGTTTATGATGTTGCCAGAAATGGATCTTTAGTTGAATTAAAGGAATTAGTGAATAATGACACAGATATTATAAATAAAATTAGCAAAGAAGGGTATTCTGCTCTAACATTAGCTTGTTATTATGGTAATAATGAAGTAGCTTCTTATTTGGTTCAAAATGTAAATGATATCAATTCAACAAGCGGCTATGGTACACCTTTAATGGCTGCTACAGTAAAAAAAAATAATTATTTGGTGAAATTACTTTTAGAAAATAATGCTAATCCTAATTTAACAGATCAAAATAATTCTTCAGCATTACATTTTGCTGTAATTTTTAATCAACAAGAAATTATTGAGCTGCTAATGAAGTATAAAGCTGATCCAAACATAAAAGATAATCGAGGAAATACAGCTCTAGACTATGCGAAAATTACAAACAATAACAAAATCATTCAACTCTTAAAATAACTGATATATGAAAAAAACATTACTTATTCTTTTTTTAACAACTTCAATTTCTTTGTTTGCACAAAGTTTTTCTACAGGTACACAAACATTACTTTCTGGTTTAACTGCAAATATTAATATTGATGCAGATACAGAGATTACTACATTAACATTAACTGGACCCTCAAATGCATGGTTTGCCATCGGATTTGGAAATTTAGATATGGGAGGTACTGATGTTTTTCGTACCAATGGATCTACTATTGTAGATGCTTATTCAAGTGGTAATGCATTGCCAGCTCAAGATGCCACCCAAGATTGGACTTTAGTTACTAATACTGTTTCAGGTAGCAATAGAACTATAGTAGCTACTCGAGCTAACAATACCGGGAATTCTGATGATCATATCTTCAGTGCTTCAGCAGGTTCACTATCGGTAATCTATGCTAAAGGTAGTTCAACATCTTATGCCTACCATGGAGGTAACAGAGGATTTACAACACTAAGTGTAACTCTAGGAATTTCTGAAAACAAATTATTAAGTTTTGAGATGTATCCAAACCCTGTATCAGATGTATTAAACATTCAGTTACCATCGGGTACTGATAAAGCAGAGGTTGGTGTTTATGATTATACAGGAAGATTAGTGTCATCCAAAACTATTTCATCAAATGATTCAACTTTAGATGTTCAAAAAATTTCTAAAGGAATTTATATCATTAGAGTAGCTACCAATACTAAAATTGGAGTACAAAGATTTATAAAAAAATAATAGTTTTATTCTAAATAGAAACCGATTGTGAAAACAATCGGTTTTTATTTACACTTTTTTTTGTTAAGTATCATTGTAGAAGCCTAAAAATTAGTGTAGAAATTGTTTTATGTGTCTTACATTTTGTTTTTGGTCGAAAAAGTTGATTTCATTATTTAAAAAAAAATATATTTAATACTAAATATTTTAAATTTTTATAGATGGCCTTCACTAGAAAAATAGTATGTATAATTTTTTTGACTACTTCATTTTCTTTGTTTTCACAAAGTTTTTCTACTGGAACACAAACATTACTCTCAGGATTAACTGCTAATATTACAATAGACGGAGAAACTTTTACAACAACACTAACGTTAACTGGCCCCTCTGATGTTTGGTTTGCTATTGGTTTTGGAAATGAAGAAATGAATGGGACTGACATTTTTATGACAGATGGAAATACAATTAGAGATGCTTTTTCAGAACCAGGCCCGTCGTCGTCTTTAGACAGACCAATACCACCTTCAGATGATTCCTCAAATGAAAGTGGAGACTGGACTTTAGTTTCAAATACTGTATCTGATAATGAAAGAACCATTGTAGCTACTAGAAATAATAACACACAAGATTCACAAGATTATGTTTTTAATGCTTCAACTGGTTCATTATCTATAATTTATGCAATGGGAGGTACCTCAACATATGCATGGCATGGTCCGGAAAATAGGGGTGGTACAGCACTAAGTGTTACCACTTTAGGAATCACTAAAAATAATTTACTAAGTTTCAAAATTTACCCAAACCCTGGGTTAGATGTATTGAATATTCAGTTACCAACGGGTACTGATAAAGCAGAGGTTGGTGTTTATGATTACACAGCAAGATTAGTGTCATCTAAAACTATTTCATCAAATGATTCAACTTTAGATGTTCAAAAAATTTCTAAAGGAATTTATATCATTAGAGTAGCTACCAATACTAAAATTGGAGTACAAAGATTTATAAAAAAATAATAGTTTTATTCTAAATAGAAACCGATTGTGAAAACAATCGGTTTTTTTTATCCCTTTTTTAAAGTTAGTTTTGTAAAAAATAGTCCCTTAAGAGAAAAACATGAATTACATACTTTTTGACAGTGATGTTAGAAGCTCACTATTACCTTTTACCTATACTAGACCTGTAGCAGACATTCGTATAGGAATTTTAACCATTCGTGAAAAATGGGAAAAATTTTTAGGTTTTACTACAACCTCCATTACAGAAGAATATTTGGAAAATAAATATCCAATGGTAGAGTTAGATAAAAACATATTAATTAATGCTTCTTTTTTACCAACTAAAAATTTGGCAAAACAAGTTAGTAATCTAACATATAATCAAGCTATTTTTAAAGGTGAACAAGTAATTGCTTTTTTTACTTCTGACACTCAAGAGCATGTAGATTTTGATTCTTATGAACAAGTAGAGTTTAAAGAAGAAGTTCTTCAAATAAAAAATACTTGGGATATATTTTCTTTAAATGATAAAGCAATTCAGGCAGATTTTGATTTGCTCACTGAAGGTAGAACTTCTCAACCTATTCCAGTTGGAGTTCATGCAATTCAGGAAGAAAATATCTTTATAGAGCAAGGAGCTACTGTTTCTTACTCATCTTTAAATGCATCTAAAGGACCCATATATATTGGTAAAGATTCAGAAATTATGGAAGGGAGTTTGGTTAGAGGGCCTTTTGCTTTAGGTGAGTGTTCTATTTTAAAAATGGGGGCAAAAGTTTACGGTGCAACTACTGTTGGTCCTTTCTGTAAAGTAGGTGGAGAAGTTAATAATTCTGTGTTGTTTGGTTATTCTAGTAAAGGTCATGAAGGGTTTCTTGGAAACTCTGTGTTAGGTGAATGGTGTAATATTGGTGCAGATTCAAATACCTCCAATTTAAAAAATAATTATGCGGAGGTAAAACTATGGAATTATCAAGAAGAAAGATTTACAAATACAGGCCTTCAATTTTGTGGTCTAATGATGGGAGATCATTCTAAATGTGCTATCAACACCATGTTTAATACTGGAACAGTTATAGGGGTGAGTGCTAATATTTTTGGTAGTGGATTCCCAAGAAATTTTGTTTCCTCATTTAGTTGGGGAGGTGCAGCTGGTTTTACCACCTACCAGATTAAAAAAGTTTTTGAGGTTGCTAAAGTTGTTATGAAAAGAAGAGGTATAGAACTTACAGAAACAGATATGAAAATATTACATTATGTTTTTGATGAAACTTCAAAAAATAGAACTTCTTAGTCTTCAAGAGGTAACCATCTCCTATTTTATGTTTTTTTTTAATTCTTGGCTGTTTAGTATTTTATTCAAACGATCTATACAGTGGCATAACAATTGATTTTATTAGTTGAATAACAGTTTTATTTTATAATTATAACGCTGTTTATCAAATGTTTATAAATTAAATATCATTTCATGTTGAATTTAAGCACAAAATTCAGTGTCATAATGACAGATTAAATACATATGAGTAAATCAAAAATATTAACATTAGACAGTTTGTCGCTATCCAATATATTAAATGAAGATTCTGAGTTAATTCCATTAATGACTCCTGAAGATGAGGAGATTATTAATAAAGAGGATATTCCAGAAATTTTATCCATACTACCACTCAGAAATACTGTATTATTTCCAGGTGTAGTAATTCCTATAACTGCAGGTAGAGATAAATCTATTCAGTTAATTAATGATGCTAATAAAAGAGATAAAATTATTGGGGTAGTAGCTCAAAGAGATGAAGACGTGGAAGACCCGTCCTCTGAAGATATCTATAAAACGGGGGTAGTTGCTCAAATTTTACGTGTATTAAAAATGCCTGATGGAAATACGACAGTTATTATTCAAGGGAAAAAACGTTTTGAAATTGACGAGCTCGTTCAGGAGGAGCCTTATTTAAAAGCAAGAGTTAAAGAAGCATTGGAAGATAAAGAAGTTGATGACCAAAAAGAATTTGGTGCAATTATAGATTCTGTAAAAGATCAAGCTTTAGAAGTTATTAAAGAAAACCCAATGTTACCATCCGAAGCTTCTTTTGCAATAAAAAACATTCAAACTGATTCATTTTTAGTGAATTTTATTTCCTCTAACATGGAGTTAAGTGTGATGCAGAAGCAAGTTATTTTAGAAAAAGACAATTTAAAAGAGCGTGCATTATTAACACTTAAAAATCTTAATAAAGAATTACAAAAATTAAAATTACGAAATGATATTCAATCCAAAACTCGATCAGATCTAGATCAACAACAACGTGAATATTATTTAAATCAGCAATTAAAAACAATTCAAGAAGAATTGGGAGGGGTAAATAATGATGCTGAGTTAGATGAAATGAGATTAAAATCTAAATCTAAGAAATGGACCAAAGAAGTTGGAGAGACCTTCGATAAAGAACTAGCTCGACTTCGAAGAATGAATCCTCAAATGGCTGAATATGGTGTGCAAAGAAATTATTTAGAATTAATGCTAGAGTTACCTTGGGGACTATTTTCTAATGACAAATTTAATTTGAAGGAGGCTGTAAAAATTCTTGATAGAGACCACTTTGGATTAGAAAAAGTAAAAGAACGTATTATTGAGCACTTGGCAGTTTTAAAATTGAGGGGTGATATGAAATCTCCAATTATTTGTTTATATGGTCCTCCTGGTGTTGGGAAAACATCGCTAGGAAAATCTGTTGCAGAATCTTTGGGGAGAAAATATATTAGAATGTCTTTGGGTGGTTTACGAGATGAAGCTGAAATTAGAGGCCATAGAAAAACATACATTGGTGCGATGCCCGGACGTTTAATTCAAAACTTAAAAAAGGCAGGAACTTCAAATCCTGTGTTTGTATTAGATGAAATAGATAAATTAGGTCAAAGTCACCAGGGAGACCCATCTTCTGCGATGTTAGAAGTATTAGATCCTGAACAAAACACAGCATTTTATGACAATTATTTAGAAGTTGGTTATGACTTATCAAAAGTCTTATTTATAGCTACTGCTAACAATTTAGGTCAAATCCCATGGGCGTTAAGAGACAGAATGGAAATCATAAATGTTACAGGGTATACCATTGAAGAAAAAATAGAAATTGCTAAAAGACATTTACTGCCTAAACAAGTTAAAGAGCACGGGTTATCCTCAAAAGAAATTAAAATAGGAAAATCTCAACTCGAAAAAATTGTAGAGGGATATACTAGAGAATCTGGTGTACGAGGTTTAGAAAAACAAATAGCCAAAGTCGTTCGTTTTGCTGCCAAATCTATTGCTTTAGAAGAAGTATATAATATTGCTATTACCAATGAAGATATTGTAACCATCTTGGGAGCTCCAAGATTAGAACGCGATAAATATGAAAATAATGAAGTGGCAGGTGTAGTTACAGGATTAGCCTGGACGAGTGTAGGAGGAGATATTTTATTTATAGAATCTATATTATCAAAAGGAAAAGGTGCATTGACCATTACTGGAAATTTAGGGAAGGTGATGAAGGAATCTGCAACCATTGCTATGGAATATATTAAAGCAAATGCTGATAATTTCGGTATAGATTCAGAGCTTATAGAAAAATATAATGTTCATATTCATGTACCAGAAGGGGCAACTCCTAAAGATGGACCTAGTGCTGGTGTAACCATGTTAACCTCTTTAGTGTCCGTATTTACGCAGCGAAAAGTAAAAAATAGACTCGCCATGACCGGTGAAATTACTCTTCGAGGGAAAGTACTTCCTGTTGGTGGAATTAAAGAAAAAATTCTTGCTGCAAAGAGAGCTAATATTAAAGAGATTATGTTGTGTAAAGAAAATGAAAAAGACATCGCAGATATTAAAAAAAGTTATCTTAAAGGGTTGAAATTTCATTATGTAACTGATATGCATGAAGTAATTGATTTTGCTTTAATGAAGCAAAAAGTTAAGAATGCAAAGAAGTTAGTTAAATAAACAAAAGCCACTCGTTGAGTGGCTTTTTTTTTTGGAGGTAAAAGGAGGTTTTATAGTTTAAATAACTGTTTGTAGAGTTTAAATGTATCCTCCACAGTGTCGTTAATATGATATACTTTTTCCATACGTTTCTTTGCATTAATTCCCATTTGAAGCCGTAATTCATCATTATTAACCAAACTAGAGATGGCTTTTCCTAGAGCATTGGGTTTTTTTATAGGAGTAATAATTCCACAAGTATCGTCAATCAGCTCTGTACACCCCCCTGCATTAGTCATTATAATTGGTTTCCCTACAGACATAGCCTCACTAATAGCTCTTCCAAAGCCTTCACTTAATGAGGTCTGAACATAAATATCACTTCCCTTAATTAATGAAATAGCATCAGGTCTCAAGCCAAGAATATGAATATTATTTCTTAAAGGGCTTTCGTTTTTATATTTTTCTAGCCCTTTATTTATGGTAAACTTTCCAATAATTATATAATGAACTTCTTTTTTTGTTGCTAAAAATTTAGAAGAGTTTATAAAGTCGGTAATTCTTTTATTTTTTGTATTTGTTCCCGCTAAAGTGACAATTATTGAGTTTTTTGAGATTCCAAGGGAAGAATAATCGAAAGGGGTTACACTGTCAAACCAATTTGGATCATAGCCTTTGTAAATTTTAATTGCCTTATTCTTATTTTTTTTGAATAGTTGTTTTTTTACATGATTAAAAACATAGATACTATTGCAGATTATTTTGTCAACTCTGGGGTTTAAGTAGGTTAAGTATGAGCTTAAATCATGCCAATACAAACTAGCAGATCCAAAATAGGTGATTAATTTTATCTTTTCTTTTTTTACAGCAAGTACACAATTTCTTAAAGACTTTCCATCTAAGACATGAAGGATATCAATGTTTTCATTTATAATGATATTTTTCACATCATTTATGTATTGTTTATCAATGGTTGTTTTTGGAAAGATATTGGAATTATTTATTCCTTTGGTATCAAAAAAATCTTTAATATGACTGTTGTAAAAACCAATTACTTTGATGTTTGTCCCTTTGTTCTGTAATAAACAAATCATTTCAATCTGAGCTCTGTAAACACTGAAGGGTCCTTTGCAATTAATAGTTACTAATACATTCATTTATTGCTAATTTCTCATTTGATAAATTAAACCTTATCTAGTTGCGTATTATTTATATATTTTCTTTGATTGCTCCCAATATACATCCATTTCTGATAATGTCATTTCAGCTAGTTCTTTTCCTTCTTTTTTAGCAGCTTTTTCTAAAAATTGAAACCGATTTATGAATTTTTTATTTGTTTTTTCTAAGGCATTCTCCGGGTTCACATTTATAAATCGCGCATAATTTATCATTGAGAATAATACATCACCAAATTCCGATTCTATGGTGTCTTTTGTTCCTTTTTTAATTTCTTCATTAAGTTCAGACAATTCTTCTTGAACTTTTTCCCAAACTTGATTGGGTTCTTCCCAGTCAAAACCTACTCCTGAAACTTTATCTTGAATTCTATTTGCTTTTATTAAAGCAGGTAAACTTTTGGGAACTCCTTCTAAAACTGAGTTTTTTCCTTCTTTTAGTTTGAGTTTTTCCCAGTTCTTTTTTACTTCATTTTCATTTTTAACAGTCACATCTCCATAAATATGAGGATGTCTAGAAATTAATTTTTCTGAAATTGCATTAGCTACATCGCCAATATCAAATGATTTTTTTTCTGATCCAATTTTAGCATAAAAAACGAGATGGAGTAATACATCGCCTAGCTCGTTTTTAATTTCATTAAGGTCATTTTCTAGAATAGCATCAGTTAGCTCATAAGTTTCTTCTATGGTTAAATGTCTGAGAGATTCAAAGGTCTGTTTTTTATCCCAAGGACACTTCTCACGGAGATTATCCATGATATCTAACAAACGGTTAAATGCTTTTAATTGCTGCTTTCTAGAATTCATCTACACTTTTTCTGAATTTTCTTCTTCGGCCTCAACAGCAGAAAAATCTAAACCAGAAGTTACCAATAAATTATACCATTGTATTACTTTTTTGATATTTGATGTATATACTCTTTCTTCATCGTAATCTGGAAGTACTTCAGAAAAGTATGCTGTTAGTTTTTGACCACTTTCTTTATGACTAATTGTTTCTTGACCCTCAGTTTTCTCGTATATGGTTTTGAACACTTTTAATAAAGGTACTTCCTCCTCATAGGTATAAATAGCTATATTTTCTAATAGGCTCACGTTGTTAGTTGAAGGAATTGGAAATCTTTTTTTATCAACAAGAGACTCCACGATAAATCCAGATTTTGTTTGAGAAATTGCATGGAATAACCCTGGTTTTCCTGCAACTGAAATAATTTTATTGAACTCCATATATTTAAATTTTTATATTTGGAAAGCGCATTCTATAGCTAGAAGTGATCTTTCCTAATGATATTTTTTCTAGTTTCTTTTTTAAGATTCTTTTTTTTAATGAAGAGAGTTTGTCAGTAAATAAAATCCCTTCAAGATGGTCATATTCATGTTGAAATACTCTTGCAGCAAGACCATTTAATGTTTTTGAGTGTTTTTCAAAATTTTCATCAACATATTCGAAGCTCACAGTTTCTTGTCTAAAAACATCTTCCCTAATGTCAGGAATACTCAAACAACCTTCTGCGAAAGGCCACTCATCGCCATCTTCCTCAATAATTGTTGGATTGATGAAAACCTCTTTAAAATCTTTCAGTTGATCTCTTTCTAGTTCAGAGATATCTTTGTCTTCTGCAAAAGGAGTTGCATCAATGATAAAAATTCGTACAGACTTTCCTATTTGAGGAGCAGCTATTCCTACACCACTTGCATTATACATGGTCTGTTTCATGTTCGCAATCAACTCTTTTAGATTGGGGTAATCTGGTCCAATTTCTTTAGCGACTTTTCTTAATACAGGATCTCCGTAGGCTACAACAGGTAGAATCATAAAAGTTTATAAATTTTGGCAAAAATACGAAGAAAGGAATATGTAGAAAACTTATTTGCTGTATAAATAGGATTGAAGAATAATAGTTGCGCTAATTTCATCAACTAACCCTTTATTTCTTCGTTGTTTTTTTTTCAATCCACTATCTATCATGGTTTGAAATGCAATTTTTGATGTAAATCGTTCGTCTATTCGTTTAATTGGTATTTTTGGCAATGATTTTTCAAGTTGTTTTAAGAAACTCAGAACGTGTTTTTCGCTCTCACTATCAGAATTGTTCATTTGTTTTGGTTGACCTACAATAAATAATTCAACCTGCTCTTTATTGGTGTAATCAATTAAAAATTTGATTAATTCATTTGTTTTAACAGTGGTTAAACCAGAAGCAATAATTTGTAGCTCGTCAGTAACAGCAATTCCTGTTCTTTTTTCTCCGTAATCTATTGCTAAAATTCTAGGCATCCTTATTATATTTATAACAAAAATAGCGATTTTTAACATGATATTTTTTTTTGTTTAAAAAATGTATCTTCGCAATAAACAGCCTTTTTGTGTGTTATATTTGTAACATATTTTAACTGATAAATTGAATAAAATTCAATATAATTAACTTAATGAAATTGTTACAAGAAATTATTGAACAAGCATGGGAGGATAGATCGCTTTTAAAAGAAGAAAAAACCATCAATGCAATTAGAGAGGTTGTTAATTTATTAGATCTTGGATCGCTTCGAGTAGCTGAGCCAAATGAAACTGGTTGGCAAGTTAATGCGTGGGTAAAGAAAGCTGTAGTCTTATATTTTCCTATTCAAAAAATGGAAACGTTAGAAGCTGGTATTTTTGAATATCATGATAAAATTCCACTAAAAAGAAATTTTGAATCTAGAGGAATAAGAGTAGTTCCAAATGCAGTAGCTAGACATGGTGCCTTTATTGCACCTGGAACTATTTTAATGCCTAGTTATGTTAATATTGGTGCATACGTAGACAAAGGAACTATGGTAGACACATGGGCTACTGTAGGGAGTTGTGCTCAAATTGGTAAAAATGTTCACTTGTCTGGAGGTGTTGGAATAGGAGGGGTTTTAGAGCCGCTTCAAGCTTCTCCTGTAATTATTGAAGACGGAGCTTTTATAGGCTCTAGATCCATTGTAGTTGAAGGAGTTAGAGTATGTAAAGAAGCTGTATTGGGTGCAAATGTAGTATTGACAATGAGTACAAAAATAATTGATGTAACTGGTGATATTCCAATAGAGATGAAAGGCGTTGTTCCCGAAAGAAGTGTTGTGATCCCTGGAAGCTATACTAAAAAATTTCCCGCTGGTGATTATCAAGTTCCTTGTGCTTTAATTATTGGAAAACGAAAGGAAAGTACCAATAAAAAAACCTCTTTAAATGATGCGCTACGAGAATATGATGTAGCTGTATAAGAAAAATGAAAATTACAGCTATCATACCAACATTAAATGAAGAAGTTCATATTGAAGATTCTATAAAATCAGTTGATTTTGCAGATGAAATCATTGTGATAGATTCATTTAGTCAAGATTCAACTGTTGAGATTGCAAAAAAATACAATGTAAAGATTATTCAACGAGTCTTTGATGATTTTTCCTCACAAAAGAATTTTGCCATTGATCTTGCAAAAAATGATTGGATCTATATTTTAGATGCCGATGAAAGAGTTACTCCAGAGCTAAAAAAAGAAATTTTAAATATAGATGAAACGTCTACAAAGTTCGTTGGATTCTATCTTAGAAGAAACTTTTATCTTGGAGATAAACAAATAAAATATACAGGTTGTCAAAGAGATAAAGTCATTCGCTTATTTCGTAAAAGTAAGTGTAGGTATAATGGTCAAAAGGTTCATGAAACTATAAAGGCTGAAGGAGCTCTTGGTTTTTTTAAAAATAAAGTTGACCATTTTTCGTACAGAGATTTTGATCATTACATGACTAAACAAAAACTATATGCTCAAATTCAAGCTCAACAATTACATGATAAAGGACAGAAAGTAAGGTTGTTCCATTTATTTGTAAAACCTCTGGTAACTTTCGTCATTCATTTTATCATCCGATTAGGGTTTTTAGATGGTTATGCTGGGTATTTAATATCAAAAATAAGAGCCTACAGAGTACTCGATAGATATATGAATCTTTGGTATTTGAATAATAAAAGAAATAATAGCAACACCATCACATGAAAATAATAATATTAGCTGCTGGAATTGGTTCTCGATTAGGAAATCCTTTTCCAAAACCTTTAACACCCTTAAAAGATGGGAAAAGTATTATGCAACGTCAAATTAATAATATTACAACTTATTTTGATGTAAATGATATTACTACTGTTGTAGGCTTTAAAAAGAATTTAATTATGGAACAATTTCCAGAGGTAAATTACGTTTACAATCCATTTTTTGATAGAACAAATACTTCAAAAAGTTTGTTACAAGCATTAAAGAAACACCGAGGTAATTCCATCTTGTGGTTTAATGGAGATGTTGTATTTGACCATCAATTATTATCATTACTATTGGAAGATATTAATAATAATCAATCTTTTGTTTCTGTTAACACCCAAAGCGTTTCTGATGAAGAGGTAAAGTATACCCTCAAAGACGGTTATGTTCAACATCTTTCAAAAGAGGTGAAAAATGGATTGGGTGAAGCGGTAGGGATCAATTTTATTTCTTCAAATGATTTAGACATTTTTATTAATCAGCTTGAAACATGTGATGATAATGATTATTTTGAAAAAGGGTTAGAAATGGCAATCGCTAACGATCATTTAAAATTGAAGGTGATCGATATTTCAGAATACAATTGTATAGAAGTAGATTTTAAAGAAGATTTAAAGAACGCAAATGAAATAGTATAATTACTAACTATGAAGACTATTTTATTTTGTATGAATCCCTATTCTTTTGGAATTTTAGAACCTGTTATGCAAGTTTTAAAAGAAAAGAATTATGAATATATCTGGTTTATACGACCAGCAATCTTGGAAAAATTTCCATACCAAGATCAAAGGTTTACATCCAAAATTGAAGATTTAATTCGTTTTAAGAGTGACGCTATTTTTGTTCCAGGAAATGAGGTTCCTCATTATCTCAGAGGGGTTAAAACTCAAGTTTTTCATGGCTTAGCTGGCGAAAAAAAAAGCCATTTTAGAATTCGTAGTTACTTCGATTTGTATTTAACACAAGGCCCATATTTTACAAAATGGTTCTCTGAAGCAGCAGCAAAACATAAAGACTTTAGTGTGGTAGAGACCGGTTGGCCAAAACTAGATGTTTATGGAAAAGAACTACACAAATATGATTCAGTTAAACTAACCTTACTAAAAAATTCAAAAGCAAAAAAAATCATTCTTTATGCCCCTACATTTTCACCATCATTAACAAGTGCTCCACATTTATTAACTCAAATTGAGGAGTTATCTAAAAGTAAAGAATACCTTGTTATGATTAAATTTCACGATTTAATGGCTGAAGACTTGATAGACTCCTATAAAAAATTATCAATGAGTTTTGAAAATGTGCTTTTTATTGAAGAACGCAACATTATTAAGTATTTATTAATTGCAGATTTAATGATCAGTGATACTTCATCTGTTGTCTATGAATTTCTTCTTTTAGACAAGCCTGTGATAACATTTAAAAATAATTCTCTTGCTATAAAGTGGGATAATCAATTGTTATTTAGTGGTTTAGTAAAAAGAGTTGCTGAAAATTTATTAAAAGATCCTTTTAAACAACAGCGTTTAAAAATCTTAAATGAATACCATCCATATACAGATGGAAATTCTGCAAAACGAATGGTTGGGGCAGTTGAGGAGTACATTAAAACGAATGGTGTTCCAGAAAAAAGATTAATTTCATGGTTCCGTAGATACAAAATAAATAAAATTTTTAGTAAAATTTGATGGCAAAAAGGATTTTAAATCAATCAATTGAAGCACTGCTTAATTCGCAGGTTATTCTTTACCCTACAGATACGATATGGGGTTTAGGTTGCGACGCTACAAGCATTGATGCTGTTGCCAAAATATTTAAATTAAAGAACAGAGTAGAAAGTAAAAGTTTAGTGGTATTAGTAAGTTCTATTAAAATGTTGTGTTCATATGTTCATAAGGTTCCACAAAAAGCTATTGATATAATTACAACTACTAAGAAACCTACCACCATTATATACAACAATCCGAAAGGATTAGCAGCCAATGCAATAGCTTCAGACAATACCATAGCGATTAGAATTCCATCTCATGACTATTGTTTAGAGCTCATCAATAAATTTGGAAAACCAATTATTTCAACATCAGCCAATATAAGCGGAGAGTCTACTCCAAAATCATTTTCAGAAATAAGTCTACCAATTTTGGAGGGCGTAGATTATGTAGTAAATTTGGAGCAAGATAAAATTACAGATAAATCTTCAACAATTTTAAAAATAGTTGGAAATGATATTGAAGTAATAAGAGCTTAATTCATGCAGAATCATAACTACAAAGAAGCTATTAAAAGTGATATCTTCTCCGTCATAACCAAAGCTTCTGAGATTTTAGAGGTAAAAAGTTATGTTATTGGAGGATTTGTGCGTGATTTCATCATACAAAGAGGAGCCGCTAAGGATATAGATATTGTAACGGTTGGAAATGGTATCGCCTTAGCAAAAAAAGTGGCTTCTTTATTACCAAATAAACCAAAAGTTCAAGTATTTAAAACCTATGGTACAGCCATGTTGGTCTATAAAGACATGGAGCTTGAATTTGTAGGGGCTAGAAAAGAATCCTATGCAGAAGATAGCAGAAACCCAGAAGTTTTTGAAGGAACTTTAGAGGATGATCAAAATAGAAGAGATTTTACAATCAATGCTTTAGCAATAAGTTTAGACAAAGATGATTACGGAACCTTGTTAGATCCTTTTGATGGTTTAAAGGATTTAGAAAAAGGAATTATTAAAACACCTTTAAATCCAGACATCACCTATTCTGATGATCCGCTTCGTATGATGCGTGCAATTAGATTTGCAACTCAATTAAATTTTGAAATTGAGGAAAACTCTTTACTAGCAATTACAAAGAATGCATCTCGTTTAGCTATTATTACAAAGGAACGTATCGTTGTAGAATTAAATAAAATAATTGATGCTACAAAACCTTCCGTTGGGTTTTTACTATTAGAAAAAACAAATTTATTGGAAATGATTCTTCCAGAATTAATTGCTTTAAAAGGCGTTGAAGAAGTAGAGGGGCAAAAACATAAAGATAATTTCTATCACACTTTAGAAGTAGTTGATAATATTTCAAAAACTACAGAAGATACTTGGTTAAGATGGGCTGCCTTACTTCATGATATTGGAAAAGCACCTACCAAAAGATTTGATAAGAAAGTAGGATGGACTTTTCATGCACACGAGTTTGTTGGATCTAAAATGGTTTATAAGTTGTTTAAACGTTTAAAAATGCCATTAAATTCAAAAATGAAGTTTGTGCAGAAATTGGTGTTGTTAAGTTCAAGACCAATTGTTCTAGCATCTGAAGTTACAGACTCTGCTGTTAGAAGATTAGTGTTTGATACAGGTGATGATATAGATGCATTAATGACATTATGTGAAGCTGATATTACTACAAAAAATCCAAAAAAATTTGAGCGCTATCATAAAAATTTTAAAAATGTGCGCGAAAAGATAAAAGAAGTAGAAGAAAGAGATCATATTCGAAATTTTCAACCCCCTATAAGTGGTGAAGAGATCATGAAAACCTTCAACTTACAACCTTGTCGTGAAATTGGTCAGTTAAAAGAGGCTATTAAAGAAGCTATCTTAGATGGTGAAATCCCTAATAATCACCAGGCATCTTATAATTATATGCTTCAAAAAGGGGAGGAGCTTGGGTTAAAAATTACGTAATCTACTCTTGAAATAACATGTCAATTTTTTGGGAGCAGTTTTTCCAAGAATGTTCCAAAGCAGTTTGTCTCACATCAATAGTCATAGAGTCTGCCAATTTAATAAGTCTTATAACTTCTGAATAATCTGCATCAACATCAAATAAAAATCCATTATTACCATCCGAAATTATATCAGGGCAAAATCCTGTTTTTGAAGCTACAGGAAAACAATTAGACAACATGGCTTCCAATACAGGAACAGGCCCACCTTCTAATGTGGATGGAGAAATGAATACATCTATTTTATTATATAAATCAGGGTATGAGTCGTAGGATTCATTATTGTAGTAGGTAAAGTTTGCCATGTTTTTCATTTCATCATACCTTTCATAATTCTCCCAATACCTACCAATTAGATAAAATTTTCTTTCGGGCATATTTTTAATCAACTGGTAAACCATTTCTGGATTTTTCCGCTCACCAAATGCACTACAAAAACCAACAGCACCCGTTTTTCGTTGATGTGTATAAAAGAAATCAGGATCTGAAGCGATGTGAATTAACGCGGTTTTTTTAGCATCTAATCCAGCAGCAATTAACTCTTTTTGAACGTTGGAATTTAAACAAATAACTTTATCAGCTTTATTTAGGCACCAGATTACATGACTTTCTGAAAAAGAAAAGGTCCAGTTAGGGTGCGTAAACATTACTATATTCTTTCGATTTAAAATTTTTGGATTATGACGTATTGCTCTATAAAAGTATTGATGAAATACAAAAAAATATCCATCAGAGTCAGGCAAGTCACGCAATCGGTTATGAAAATAAGTGTTGCTGTCTAAACTAGAAAATTTAGCAAGCCTTCTCACTTTTGCCCCAAATATCCAATCCTTATCAGCCTCTCTTGCTACATAGGTAATTGATGTGAAAACACTTTTTTTATTTTTTTTTAGAAATTTAGAATGAAGAATTGCAATCAAATATTTCCATTTGAATAACAGTGTAAAAATGATTTTTTCTAAAATCATTATTGTAGCGTTTGCATGGTTACTAGCTTGAAGTATTCACCTTTTTTAGCTAATAATTCTTCGTGTTTCCCTTGTTCAATAATGATTCCTTTGCGCAATACTACAATATTATCAGCTTTTTGTATGGTAGATAATCTGTGGGCTATAACCAATGATGTTCTGTTTTTCATCATTTTTTCCAATGCAGTTTGCACCAATTGTTCAGATTCTGTATCTAAAGCAGAGGTAGCCTCATCTAAAATCATAATTGGTGGATTTTTTAAGACTGCTCTAGCAATAGAGATTCGTTGTTTTTGTCCACCAGACAATTTATTACCTCCATCTCCAATATTAGTTTCATATTGTTTAGGAAGTTCATTTATAAATTCATGAGCATTCGCTATTTCTGAAGCATTCATAACTTCATTTGTTGTGGCTTCTTGTTTTCCAAGTTTAATATTTTCTGAAACAGTATCGTTAAATAAAATAGAATCTTGTGTTACAATTCCCATTAAACCAAGTAATGATTTTTTAGCTATATCCTTAACATTGTTTCCATCAATGATAATACTTCCATTATTTACATCATAGAAACGAGTTATTAGATTAGCTAATGTAGATTTACCACTTCCAGATTGCCCAACCAAGGCTACTGAAGTTCCCTTAGGAACTTTTAGAGAGAAATCTTTTAACACATAATCATCTTCGTATTTGAAAGACACATTTTTAAATTCAATTTCTGAGATAAAATCTTCTTTATGAATGGCATTTTCGCTATCCTGTAAGGGGTTTTCAGTTTCTAAAATTGCCAATATTCGTTCTGCCGCAGCATTTCCTTTTTTGATAGTAAAACTAGCTTTAGATATTGATTTTGCAGGAGTAATGATGTTGTATGCAAGACCAAGAAATGGAATAAAAACAGCTGGAGGTATTGTTTTTTCAATCAATACTAAATTACCACCATACCAAATTAAAACACAAAAAACCATGATTCCTAAAATTTCACTAACTGGTCCAGCTAATTGTGTTTTTATCATCAATTTGTTTGAAAATTGTTCAAACTTAGAGGTTGATTTTTCGAATTTATGGTGAAAAACTTTTTCAACATTAAAGCCTTTAATTATGCGCAAGCCTGATAAAGTCTCTTCCAATAAAGATAAAAGCGTCCCCTGCTCTCTTTGTACTTTGTCTGAGGTCTTTTTTAAATTTTTTCCAATAATATTAATGATAAAACCAGCAAAAGGAACAAAAACAAAAATGAAAAGTGTCAGCTTTACACTTGCAGATAACATAGAAATAATGGTAATCAAAATCATTATTGGATCTCTAAAAATCAATTCTAAAATTGACAGAAATGAATAATGAACTTCAATGACATCTGGCCCAATTCTAGCCATGATGTCCCCTTTTTTCTTTTCAGAAAAATAGGAAATTGGTAAAGAAATAGTTTTGTGATATAAATCGTTACGAATATCTTTTAAAACCCCATTTTTAAGAAATGTGATGTAATAAAAAGATAAATAGCCAAATATGTTTTTTAATAGAAAAATCACAACAATTAAAACTACTACAAAGAGTAATGTTTTTTCTTGATTTTCACCTATGATTGTTGAAACGTAGTAATTAAAATAATTATTTAAATACTCCATTCCACTTGTGAAGCCCTCAAAAACAGGTTTTTCATACACTATTTTTTCGTCTGTCTTAAATATGACCTCAAATAAAGGCATTAAAACAACAAAAGACAACGCAGAGAAAACCGCATATAAAATATTGAAGAAAATATTCAGGAATGCATACCTCTTGTAAGGTAAAGCATATCGTAATATTTTTTTAAAGTAAATCATTAAATATTCATTTCATTTATGATTCTATCAATTTTAGCATCCAATTCTTGTTCTTTTTCAATGGCATTTTCAACAGAGTCTAGTTTTGATTGAACACTAAAATAAAATTTAATTTTAGGTTCTGTACCACTGGGTCTTGCTGCTACTTTTGTTCCGTCTTCTGTGTGATAAATTAATACGTTTGATTTAGGTAGATTCATGATTTTTACTTCTCCCGTACTCATATTTTTTTCAGTAGATGCGTCATAATCATTTACAAAAGTTACATTAGAACCATCGATATGAGTTAGAGGATTTTTACGTAAATCAATCATGATTTGTTTGATTTGTGCTGCACCATCCATCCCTTTTTTTGTAAAAGAAACTAAACGTTCTTTATAGAAACTATGCTTAGTGTATAGTCCCAATAGTGTATCGTAAAAAGAGCTTCCATTTGATTTAGCGGCAGCTGCAATTTCACAGGCTAGCAATGCAGAGGTTACAGCATCTTTATCTCTAACAAAATCTCCTACCATGTACCCAAAACTTTCTTCACCACCACCAATAAACTCTTGATCTGGAAAATCTTGAATCATTTTCGCAATCCATTTAAAACCTGTGAGACCAATTTTAGTTTCTACACCATAACTTTTAGCAATATCATTTACCATAGAGGTAGAAACTATAGTAGAGCCAATAAATTGATTTCCATTAAGTTTTCCTTGTTGTTGCCATTGTTTCATTAGGAAATCTGTCATCACTACCATGGCTTGATTTCCATTCAATAATTTAATTTTGCCGTTACTGTCTCTGACTGCTATTCCAATTCTATCACTATCTGGATCTGTTCCCAAAACAATATCTGCTCCAATTTTTTCAGCAAGATTTGTGGCCATTTCTAAGGCTTCAGGTTCTTCTGGATTAGGTGATTTTACGGTTGGGAAATCTCCATCAGGTATTTCTTGTTCTTTGATGCTATGAACTTGAGAATACCCAGCTCTTTTTAACACTTCTGGAATTAACTTTACAGAGGTTCCGTGCAATGATGTGAAAACAATTTTTAAATCATTTCTTCCTTGTATGTCAAATGTTCCATTTTTAATGGAAGCTTTCCAGAACGCCTCATCTACTTCGGCACCAATTTCAGAAATTAATCCGGGTTTTGCATTAAAATTAATATCCGAAAATTCTAAAGAATTTACCTCATCGATGATGCTCTTATCTTGAGGAGGAACAATTTGACCACCATCTGTCCAATACACTTTATAGCCATTGTACTCTGGTGGGTTGTGTGAAGCTGTTAATACAATTCCAGCATGACAGTTTAATTCATTTACAGCAAATGACAATTCTGGAGTAGGACGAAGGTCTTCAAAAAGAACTACGTGGATGTCATTAGCAGACAATACCTCGGCAACCAATCTTGAAAATGTATCACTGTTATGTCTACAATCATATGCGATGGCTACTTTAATTTTTTGATCTCGATAAGTTTTTTTTAAGTAATTACTCAATCCTTGAGTAGCCTTACCTAATGTGTATTTATTAATTCTGTTGGTTCCAGCCCCCATCATTCCGCGCATACCCCCTGTGCCAAATTCAAGATCTTTATAAAATCGATCAGTTAAATCATCAGAATTATTTGTAATGAGTTGTTGTATTTCATTTTGAGTTTCACTATCAAATGTATCTGATAGCCATAATGTTGCTTTTTCTTTTATGTTTTTCATTGCTTTAATATCCAATATTTATGGAATTAGTAATTTAATTTTTCTTTGATCGTGTAATAGTTTCCTGCTTCTTTAGTTTTCAAAATGAGTTCTCCAATGAAGCCAGCTAAAAAAAGTTGTGTACCTAATATCATACTCACCATTGAGATATAAAACCAAGGATTATCTGTAACTAAAATAGCTTTCATTCCTTGTGATATTTTATAGAGTTTAGAAACCCCTAAATATCCGGCAGAAAAGAATCCAAAGATAAACATGAGTGTTCCCCATAGCCCAAAGAAATGCATAGGTCTTTTGCCAAATTTTGATAAAAAAGAAATGGTAATGAGGTCTAAAAAACCGTTAATAAATCTGCTCATACCAAATTTTGTTTCCCCATACTTTCTTGCTTGATGTTGAACAATTTTTTCACCAATATTTAAAAATCCTTTATTTTTTGCTAAAACAGGAATATATCGATGCATTTCACCACGTACCTTAACTGTTTTCACAACGATGTTTTTGTATGCTTTTAAACCACAATTAAAATCATGTAAATCTAAACCTGATGTTTTTCTAGCTGCCCAATTAAATAATTTTGAAGGGATGTTTTTTGCAATAACATTATCATATCTTTTCTTTTTCCATCCAGAAACTAAATCAAAATTTTCATCAGTAATTAGTTTGTATAATTCTGGAATTTCATCAGGACTATCTTGCAAGTCGGCATCCATTGTAATAACTACGTTTCCAACTGCAATTTGAAAACCAGCATGTAATGCTTGTGATTTTCCAAAGTTTTTTTGGAAGCGAATTCCTTTTACATGACTTGATTTTTGTGAAATTTCTTCAATAACGTTCCATGATGAATCCGTACTACCATCATCTATGAAAATGACCTCATATAAAAGGCGATTGGACTGCATTGTTAATGCAATCCAATCGTATAGTTCTTTCAAAGATTCTTCTTCGTTAAATAAAGGTATGACAACCGATATGTCCATGAATAATTATTTATTATGCAAAGTTAAACTATTCTTTACATTAAAAATAATTTCTAGTATTGGTCTTCTTCTGTTCTTTTCATAATAGCTCCTGCGATAGCAGAGATGATAAAACCAAAGAATGCAGCAGCAATGATACCAATGGCTGAGGTGATCGCTGGACTAGAAAAAGTTTCCATCATTGATTTTGAGGCTTCAATTTGTTCAGAAGTAAAATTTGCTTCTTCCCACATAACAACTTGCTTTTCCATTAAAAGGTTCATGAAGTCAGGTTCAATAAAATTGATAAATATCAAATTGTAAGTTAAACCTAATAAAGCACTTATAATAGAAATTCCAACACCAATTTTAACAGATTGACCCCATGTAATAAGGTTGCTGTTTACAGCTTTAAAATTTTTAATACCCAAAACTATAATTATAATCATAGCTACAAAAGCTAGTGTACCCACTCTCCAATCTTGATCAAGATGAATACCAATTGCATAAGCAATTAAGTTGATGAAAATACTTGTTAGACCTAAAACGAGTCCATAATTTAACATTGTGTTTTTACTTGAAATTTTATTTTCCATGATTATTATATTAATTAGTTTTTTTTGCAAAGATAAGTTTTTCACCTTGGTGGTTTTTCTTGAAGATGAAGTTATATCAATAGATTAGTAACCAAATGTTTATAAAAGTTACATTAAAAAAGGAGAAAGTTTCATTTGTTTAAATGAAAATTGGTTGTAGATTTGTTCCGGCAAGTCCTACACAACTAGCTCCCTCGGAATCTCCCAGGGCGGGAACGCAGCAAGAGTACTTGGTTGTAGCAGTGTGATGTAGGTAGCTTGCCTTTTTTTGTGCCTTCATTATTTAATTTTTTTATTCATAACTCTGTTAATATCTAGCTATTAAAATTTAAGGTTTGAATTCATTTTTTTTAGATATTTGTTTTATGAATAATACTTTCATTTTTTATGTCTAAAGTAGTTTTAATTACTGGAGCCTCATCAGGGATTGGAAAAGCTGTTGCTGAATTTTTATCGGTTAAAGGCTTCAAGGTTTATGGTACTGGAAGAAATCCTAAGAAAAATGAGAATAACGGTTACTCTTTAATCGCTTTGGATGTTACAAAGCCAGAAACGATCACTTTAGCTATAAATTTAATTTTAGAAAAAGAAGGTCGAATAGATGTGCTTGTAAATAATGCTGGAATGGGAATAACTGGTCCTGTAGAAGACACACCCACCAATGAGATGAGAAAAGTTTTTGAAACTAATTTTTTTGGAGCCATAGACATGATGAAGGCAGTACTACCTCAGATGCGTAAACAGCAATCAGGAACTATTATTAACGTCACTTCAATTGCTGGATATATGGGGTTACCGTTCAGAGGTGTGTATTCTGCAACAAAGGGTGCCTTAGATCTGGTGTCTGAAGCCATTAGAATGGAGGTAAAAGAGTTTGGAATTCAAATAGCTACGATAGCTCCAGGGGATGTTGCTACCAACATTGCAGCTGGTAGATATCATACTCCTGTTTTTGATAACTCTGCCTACAAAGAAAAGTATCAGATGAATTTGGATTTGATGGATTCACATGTAGATAGTGGAATGAATCCAATTAAAATGGCCGAAAAAATACATCAGATTATAAACCTAAAACAACCAAATGTACACTATAGAGTTGGTGCATTTATGGAAAAGTTTTCAACGCTATTGAAGAAAATTTTACCTAGCAAACGATATGAAAAACTATTAATGAACCATTATAAATTATAACTTACAACCAAACAAATCATATGAAATTTTTTATAGATACAGCCAATTTAGAACAAATTAAAGAAGCTCAAGCACTCGGAATATTAGACGGGGTAACTACAAATCCGTCTTTGATGGCTAAAGAAGGAATTACAGGCGAAGCAAATATTATTAATCATTATAAAGCAATTTGTGAAGAAGTTGACGGACATGTTTCTGCTGAAGTAATTTCTACTGATTTTGAAGGTATGGTAAAAGAGGGAGAAGTCTTAGCTTCATTAAACCCACAAATTGTTGTGAAACTACCTATGATAGCTGACGGTGTAAAAGCGTGTAAATATTTTTCAGATAAAGGGATCAAAACTAATGTTACTTTAGTTTTTTCTGCTGGTCAAGCATTATTGGCAGCTAAAGCTGGGGCCACTTATGTATCTCCTTTTATTGGACGTTTAGATGATATTTCTACCGATGGATTAAATCTAATTTCTGAGATTCGATTAATTTATGATAATTACATGTATGATACTCAAATATTAGCAGCATCAGTCAGGCATACTATGCACATTATAGATTGTGCTAAAATAGGTGCAGATGTGATGACGGGTCCATTAAGTGCGATTACGGGTTTATTAAAACACCCTTTAACGGATAGTGGTTTGGCTAAATTCTTAGCTGATTATCAAAAAGGACATTAAATTTTTTAATTCAACAGAATTATTAAAATCAGGAAATAAAAAGAATTCACTTTTTTATTTTCTGATTTTTTTATTTTAACAATTAAATCCTAGATAAAGGCAGTAACTTTGTAAATAAGAAATTGAAAAATATTTGTAATTAAACATGTATCCGAAGAAAGAATTAGCTCAAACTATTATTGCTGCATGTCGAATATTTGAAATACAAACGGTTGTGATTTCTCCCGGATCTAGAAATGCACCTTTAACTATTGGTTTTTCTAATCATGAAGACTTTGAAACACTGAGTATAGTAGACGAGCGATGTGCTGCTTTTTTTGCTCTAGGGATAGCTCAACAAAAACAAAAACCCGTAGCATTAGTTTGTACTTCAGGTTCTGCATTGTTGAATTATTACCCAGCAATTGCTGAAGCGTATTACAGTCAGATTCCTCTGGTTATTATTTCTGCAGACCGACCTTCTCATTTAATTGATATTGGTGATGGGCAAACGATTCGTCAAGAAAATATTTTTCAAAACCATATTTTATATAGTGCAAATTTGAAAGAAAATGATTCTGATAATAATAGTTTAAAGTTATCAAAAGCTTTTTCATTACTTCACAATGTAAAAGGCCCTATTCATATCAATGCGCCTTTTGATGAGCCATTGTATGAAACTGTAAAAAAAATGAGTGATTTTTCATTTAAAATTGAAAAACCTGATACTGAAACGAATATAGATTATAATGATTTAGCTCAACTTTGGAATAGTGCAGCTAAGAAAATGATTTTAGTAGGAGTTCATTATCCCAATGCAGCATTAGAAATCTTATTAGATAAAGTTGCTGACGATCCTTCTGTATTAGTACTCACAGAGACGACCTCTAACCTTAACAATAAAAGATTTATAAATTCCATAGACAATCTTATTTTTAATCTAACTAAGGAAGAATTTACATCACTTCAACCAGACATTCTGCTAACATTTGGTGGGTTGATAGTGTCAAAAAAAATAAAAAAGTTTTTACGCGAGTATTCGCCTACAGAACATTGGCATATTAATGAATTAAGAGCTTTTGATACATATCAAGTTTTAAGCAAACACATTAAAACTGATAGTTTTTCTTTTTTTAAAAATTTCTACAAACTTGTAGATTATAAGAACAAGAGTAATTATGAATCTAAATGGACTTATTATAAAAAACAAACAAGAGCAAAGCATAATCATTATATTAAAACAGCACCTTATTCAGATTTAAAAGTATTTGATTTGGTTTTAAAAGTTATTCCAGATTTTTCTGAGGTACAATTTAGTAATAGTGCTATTATTCGTTATTCTCAATTATTTGAAATGAATTCAACACTTACTGTTTTTTGCAATAGAGGGACCAGTGGGATAGATGGAAGTACCAGTACTGCTATAGGTGCTGCTTATGCAACACAAAAACCTATGACTTTAGTCACTGGTGATTTGAGTTTTTTTTATGATAGTAATGCGCTTTGGAATAATTATATTCCAACTGATGTAAGAATAATAATAATTAATAATTCTGGAGGTGGGATTTTTAAAATTATCCCTGGACCTAAAAAATCTTCTGCATTAGAATACTTTGAGACACCTCATTGTTTAACAGCGGAGCATTTGTGCTCTATGTTTGGGTTTGAATACAGCACTGCACATAACTTAAACTCTTTAGAACAAGAAGTAGTCAATTTTTATAAAAAATCGGACAAACCAAAAATCCTTGAGATCTTTACTCCCAGTGATCAAAATGATTTGGTCTTAAAAGCATATATTAACAACTTAAAATAAGAATGATGGAGTTAGAAATAGGGCAAAAAGTTACAATACTCATAGGTAAGGAAACATCACTTGGTTTTGTTGTTCTAATTGAGGAGTCTCTTGAAGGATTGGTGTATAAAAGTGAAGTTTTTTCAGATTTAGAAGAAGGAATCACTACAGTTGGATATATTAAAAATATTAGAGAAGATGAAAAAATTGATGTTTCTCTGAGGCCTATAGGATATAGAAATACAATTGAAGATGATAAAGTTAAAATTTTACATCAACTAGCTCAAAAAAATGGAGAATTACAACTTACAGATAAAAGTTCTCCTGAATCTATAAAATTTCATCTTCAAATGAGTAAAAAAGCTTTCAAGAGAGCTTTGGGAGCTCTCTATAAAGAAAAGAAAATAATTCTTCATCAAGATAGAATTGAAAAAGTTTAATTAGTCTTATTCATCAAACGTTCAACGTTTTGATAAAATAAATCAGCGTTAGGGTCTCTAGGATTCATTTTACCATAGCCCAATCGATATTGTTGGAGGGCTCGCTTAAAGTCTTTACCACTTTCATAATACTTACCTAAATAATAATGACCCATTTCTGAGGTGGGAAAAAGCTTTAAAATCATTTTTCCAAAATCATCTAGATAATCTCCTCCTTCTTTATCTAGGATAATATCCTCTATAGCAAAGACATCAGCTTTTCTAATACCAATGTTAGCACCAAATAAAAACTCAATATCTAAATATTTAATCTCTAGGTAAGATATGGCCTCTGAGGGACTTAAATTTTTCACTTTTTCATTGTATTCTGTTTTTGTTATTCCAGAATAAATTTCAAAAATTTTAGCAAATGCTCTAAAAATTCCTTCACCAATTGAAGAGGAGGAACTTGGAGAATTAGTAAGTTCATCAAAAACCACATTAAAATTGTCTATTTCAAATGACTTTATGAATTTTCCAAAGTTTTTAATTTTATCTTTCTTTTTTGTATTGCTAAATGGATTACTCGAGAGGTAAAAGTAAAAGGTATTATCCTCAGAACTTAGTTCTTGAAGCCTGTAGGACTCAACTTGGTTATTAATAGTATTAGATAATGTTGGATTCAAACAGATATAGGCGTTAAAAATAGAGTATTCCTCTTTTAAAAAGTGAGTAATATAATTAGCCGTTAAACTTTCTCCTACAATTGTAAGGAAAGGTGAAGTTTTAAAAGTGGCCTCTATGTAAGGAATCATTTCATCTCTGATGAAGCGATAAAAATTCTCAGAGTTATTATCTAGGTTACCGTTATTAACATCATAACCAGCATCTTTATTCCTTGAGTCTTTCATATCTATACCTACAACTATTTGTTCAGGAGCATGGTCTAGTTGAGCATAGTAATTTGATGCTCCTACGTATAAATCGAATAATTTATGACCATCTAATACAATTGCCAGAGGAAAGTTTGAAATAGAATCTTTATTGTAGCCTTTTGGAAGATAAATTGAAAGGTCTCTTGTATCATTTAATATCTCAGAACTATATTCTTTATAAATTGTTTCTTGACCAAATGTCAATGAAATAGAAAATAAAAGTAAAAGTGATACAAGTGTTCTCATAAATAAGGAGATGTTTTTTTGTTAAAGATAAATGTTTTAAAAAAATAAGAGCATATAAATTGGGGTAATGTTGTTTTGTCAATTAGGAATGTTTTATTTTTACAATCTTAAGAACTATTTACTTTTAGAACGAAAAAAATCTATAATTATGATGGAGCCTTCATGGATTACAGCAAAAAAATACGAGGATATTACGTATCAAAAATCAAATGGTGTTGCTAGGATTGCATTTAACAGACCTGATGTAAGAAATGCTTTTCGTCCAAAAACTACTAGTGAATTATATGATGCATTCTATGATGCAGGAGAAGATACCTCAATTGGCGTTGTTTTATTGTCAGCTGAAGGACCTTCCTCAAAGGATGGGATTTATTCATTTTGTTCTGGTGGAGATCAAAAAGCAAGAGGGCATAAAGGCTATGTAGGTGACGATGGGTATCATAGATTAAATATTTTAGAAGTACAACGATTAATTAGGTTTATGCCAAAAGCTGTAATTGCTGTTGTACCAGGTTGGGCTGTTGGGGGAGGTCATAGTTTACACGTAGTTTGTGACCTTACCTTAGCTTCTAAAGAACATGCAATTTTTAAACAAACGGATGCAGATGTCACCTCTTTTGATGGAGGTTACGGCTCTGCATACTTGGCAAAAATGGTAGGGCAAAAAAGAGCTAGAGAAATATTCTTTTTGGGGAGAAATTATTCTGCACAAGAAGCTTATGAAATGGGAATGGTAAATGCCGTAATTCCACATAATGATTTAGAAAACACAGCTTATCAATGGGCTCAAGAAATATTGGAAAAATCACCAACTTCTATTAAAATGTTGAAATTTGCAATGAATTTAACTGATGATGGTATGGTTGGGCAACAAGTTTTTGCAGGTGAGGCTACACGTTTGGCATATATGACAGATGAGGCAAAAGAAGGAAGAGATGCATTTTTAGAAAAAAGAAAACCTAATTTCCCAAAACAATGGATTCCTTAAAATTAATCACAAATTTTAATATTTAAATCTTTTATGAAGATAATTTGTATAGGTCGTAATTACGCCAAACATATAGAAGAACTTGCAAATGAACGTCCAGAAAATCCTGTGGTGTTTTTGAAGCCTGATTCTTCTATTTTACCTAAAAAAAATCCTTTTTTTATACCGCCCTTCTCAAATGATATTCATTATGAAGTTGAGGTATTGGTCAAAATTAATAAAGTAGGAAAGCATATTGCTACAAGATTTGCACATAAATACTTCGATGAAATTGGTTTAGGAATTGATTTTACAGCAAGAGATATACAGCAAAAATGTAAAGAAAAAGGGTTGCCTTGGGAAAAAGCAAAAGCATTTGATGGTAGTGCGGTTATTGGAGATTTTTATAATAAATCTAATTTTGATTTAGAAAATCTTACCTTCAAATTATTTAAAAACGATATTATAGTTCAAGATGGGAATACAAAATCAATGCTCTGGAAAATTGACGAACTTATTAGTTATGTTTCACAATATTTTACATTAAAAAAAGGGGATATTATTTTTACAGGAACACCAGCTGGAGTTGGTAAAGTTTCAGAGAATGATGTTTTAATAGGTGAAATCAATAACTGTAAAGCTTTTGAAATTAAAGTAAAATAACTTGTAATTTTTATGAACGCAGAAATAATAACCATAGGAGATGAAATTCTTATTGGGCAAATTGTAGACACCAATTCACAATGGATTGGAAAGGAATTGAATAAAATAGGCGTTTCTGTGTATCAAATATCATCAATTCAAGATGAAGAACAGCACATACTAAATGCATTTCATGAAGCTCAAACTAGAGCAGATATTGTCATTATTACTGGTGGTCTTGGCCCAACAAAAGATGATATTACAAAAAAGACAATTGCAAAGTTTTTTAATGATCATGAAATTGTTGAATACCCTGAGGTCATAGATCACATAAAAAGAATGTTTAAGAAATATAACATTCCATATAATAAAGTTCAACAATTTCAGGCACAATTGCCATCTAAAGCTACTCTATTAATGAATCAAATGGGAACTGCACCAGGAATGTGGTTTTATGAACATAATACTGTGTTTGTTTCTATGCCTGGTATCCCATACGAAATGAAGGGATTAATGAAACATGAAGTAATCCCGAGAATTCAAGACCAATTCAATCTTCCTTTTATCATTCATAAAACGGTTATGACCTATGGTCAAGGTGAAAGTGTTATTGCCGAAAGAATTGAGAATTGGGCAAACAAACTTCCTGAATTTATTAAACTTGCATACTTACCTTCTTTCGGAAGAGTTCGTTTGAGATTGTCTGCAAAAGGGCCAGAAAAACAAGTTTTAGAAGATGGTTTAGATAATGTATTACAAGAGTTGTATTTATTACTATCAGATATCATTACAGGTCATGAAACCGGAGTAACCATTGAGGAACACATTGGTAACCTTTTAAAAGATTCAGGAAAAACGCTATGTACAGCAGAAAGTGTTACAGGAGGTAAGATAGCTTCAACAATAGTATCAATACCAGGATCATCCGCATATTTTAACGGGAGTATTGTAGCGTATAGCTCCAAAATGAAACAAGACTTATTGGGTGTTTCTGACCAAACCATAAAACAATATTCTGTAGTAAGTGCTGAAGTAGTTGAGGAAATGGCGATTTCAGCAATGAAAAAGACAAATTCAGATTATGCGATTGCTGTTAGTGGAAATGCTGGACCTTCTTCAGATAACACCTCAACAGCTGTTGGAGTCGTCTATATTGCTGTTGCCTCAGCTAAAGGGGTTCAGATTGAGGAGTTTAACTTTGGTCATCCAAGAGAAAAAGTCATCAATAGAACCGTAAATAAATCACTCCAAATGCTACAGCAAGAAATTCTAAAAAAATAACGAAAATTGTTTTTGTAAGATTTTAAAAAAATTGTAGATTTGCACCTCGTTTAAAGAAAAGAAATTAAAACTGTAAGAAGATGTCTA